>JANOPI010000230.1:0-3345 GCA_031421755.1 Flavobacteriales bacterium
GTCGTCACCCTGAGCAACTCCGAAGGTGTGATCCGCAGGGTGAGAATCAACCGAGGAGTCGAAGGGTGGGCGTTCCGGCGTTCAAATGCAACGCCGTCGGGCTTTCCCCTCCAAGTCCGCGCTCGTTCCTCGCTTGCGGGCTTTCCGGTCCAATCCCTAACGCGAAATGCGGATCAGTACCAGTCCTCAGAGTTAAGTTCGCTTCCCGTCAGACACCTTTGACTTTTAGCACACCATCCCCTCATGGCCAAGTATCTACGAACCTCTGGAATATCATCGGGCATTGACGAACTCATTCGCGAAGCGAAGGAGCGCGTGTACATCATAAGCCCATACCTCAAGCTTTCCGACCAGATTAAGGAGCTACTACAAGACAAGGAACGCGAGAAGGTGGATGTGCGCTTGATCTTCGGTAAGCAAGAGCTCAATCCGACCGAAATGAGCTTTCTACAAAGTCTCAAGTACGTTCGACTGTATTTCTCGAAGAACCTTCATGCGAAATGTTACTTGAATGAGCACCGCATGATCATTGCTTCAATGAACCTCTATGAGTTCTCGCAACAGAACAACAAAGAGATGGGGATTCTTGTCGATGCCTCTGTGGAAGGTGACAAGCAGGTTTATGATGATGCCTGGAAGGACATCCAGTCCATCCTCCAAAACGCGCAGGACTTTGCCTACGCCAAGGTGGACAAGGACGCGCCTCCTCCGTCAAGGCAGGTGGAAGTCAAACAATCACCTCCTGTTGTCGCCAGCGGCAATGGCAAATACCACTCGGTCACTGCATTGTCCAAGGAGATGAACATATCCAGCAAGGAACTGTTCGCACGATTGGAAGGTCTGCGCTGGATAGCCCGCGCCAACGACACATGGGAACTCACGTCGCTCGGCAAGGACAAAGGCGGTCAAATGCGGAAGGGCCAATACGGCGACTTCATCGCGTGGCCTGATTCATTGATCAAAGAGATCGTCTGATTTTCGATTGATTGGCGGGCATCATCATCGCGCCGGTTGAAGCGGTCCTTCCACGAAGTGGCGTTCGCCTTCGCTACTTCTTCTTCGCCGCGCTGACGAACGGCATCGTCGCCGCTTGCTTCATCCACGCCGCCACCTGGCGTTCGTCAAGACCTTTCACGGCTGCCAGCTCCACACCCCGCGTGGCCTTGCCCATCGCGACGGGCGTTACCGGCGGTTCCGGCTTCAGGTCCGTGCCACGAATGAACATCAGTTTCACATGGCCCATGAAGGCGCCGGACGCGAAGCACCAGCCGCCGTCCACACCGTAGTACGCCATGCCCCATTTCACCGAACGCTGAAGACCCGGCAAGGTCTTCGCCGCAAGTGCATCGATGCGCTCGGCGATACCGCGCTGTGGCTGCGGCAAACTGGCGATGTAGTCGAACACGGGCTTGTCGCCTTCCGCGGCTTTCGCGGGGCTGGCCTTGCCGTTCATGGCCTTCTTCAGCTTCGTGGTGGTCTTGGCGTGGGCGGTTTTCGCGGCCTTGGGCTTCAGGTCAGAAGGCTTCTTCTTGTCCTCTTTCTTCGAAGCTTTCGGGGCGGTCTTCTTTGCCATGTATCGATCGCCGAAGCCTGAAGGGCGAAGGGGAGAGCCGAAAGTAAAGGCGTGCTCCTTTGGCAAGGAGCGTCTTCACAATGGTGCGTTCCCTATTCCAAGTCGAATCGGAAAGTGGCTTTGCCTTGTTGTTCTTCCGGTGCCCTCGGGTCGTCCGAGAATCGGCTGGCCAGGGCGGCTTTGCGCGCGGCATCCACCAGGCTCTTCGCAGTAGTGGTTGTGCCACGTCCGACTTGGGCACGCAGGACCTTGCCGCTGCGATCCACCCAAATGTCCATTACCACGCGACCGCTTTCCTGCGCCTCCAGGTCCACCTTGGGTGCCTTCGTCACGGTGCGGCCGGTCAATTCCATCGTTATGGACTCGTGTGTCTGCGTACCTCGGCCTGCTCCACTCCCTGAACCTTCGCCTGTGGTACCCGCTCCCGATGGACGGTTGAACGCGACCGGTATTTCGAAGCGTGTGCGCACGGGGTGGCCGTTCTGCATGCCGGGGATCCACTTCGGCATCGCTTTCACGACCCGCCTCGCCTCCGCATCGTATGGATAGCCCAAGCCTTTGATCACGTTCACCTCCTCCACAAGGCCTTCGGTGTTGACCACAAAACCCACCAGCACCATCCCCTCTTTGAACGGCGGCTCCGCGTCGGTCGGGTACTTCACCATCCGCTCCAGGTACGTCTTCATGGTCGCAGGGCCACCGGGGAATTGGGGAGGCACCTCCACTACCGTCCAAGTGCGCTCGCTCTCCGCTTCTGCCGGGGGCGAGGGTAGCATTTCCGGTCCCGGGTCGTCCGCGAACGGATACGCGTACTTAGGCCGCTCACCGATGCCCCATGTGAAACGCGCGGCCTGCGGTTCAGGCGCGTCCCCGTTCGGGGTGAACACGTACGTTAGGGCCAGTGCTTTCGCCTTGGCCACTATGGCGGGGTCGCTACAGGTGCTCAGGGGCACGTTAACTTCGGAGCTGAGCACCTTGCCAGTTCTGCTCAGTGATAGATCGATCACCAAACGGCAGTAGGTCGGGTGGTCCCACTGCTTGCGCGGTCCGTCAGTGGCCGCCCGCTCAAAACCGCCTTCGAATTCGGCCTTTTCCAGGAATTGCGCGAATGCAGGCCGCGCCGGTCCAATGCATAGCAACAGGAAGAGCAGGGCGCACAGGATGGGTGATCGGCGGGAGGGGTGGTCAGGGATATCGACGATCATGGGGCGTGTAAGTAGCAGGAATTCGGCCAGTAGCTTGGTTGAGGCGGTCTTCTTGCTCTTGACCCCCTCTTTCTGGGCGCATTTGGTGTCGATCTTCTGGGCCATGCGTTGTTTACGGACCCCCACACCTCCGGGAATGGGACGGCCGAAAGTAGGAGCGGGGCACTGTGGGATAGCTGGTCAGGTCCGTTCATCGTAACGTGATGCGGGGTTATGGTGGAACGGGGCCTTCACCTGCGAGCTGCAGTTCTCCTAGCTGTCCCCGCTGTTCGACCCATTTGTCACAGAAAGGTAACCGGCAATTTCTACCTTGCCCGGCATGCCGGTCCCAACATCCCGGTATGCGCATCAACCCTTCTCTCTGATGGCACACCATACTGCACGCGTACACACCGCCTCCAGCACGTTCCTTACCTGGTCCTTGTTGCCCACCTTCATCGGTTACTTGCTGTCCCTGGCACCGGCCGATGTGCTCATGCCGCCGGTGGGGGAAGGGTGCTTGGCGATAGCGCCCACGGAGGAGATGGTCGCCACCTGCAACGTGGAGATGGTCAACGACTTCAACGT
>JANOPI010000231.1:0-3972 GCA_031421755.1 Flavobacteriales bacterium
AGTACATTATCACCGATAAGCGCGAAGCCTCCGAACCGATCTACGAACCGGAGTTCACCATGCTCTTCCCCCGCATGCACAGCAGCCAGGGAAGCCACGTAGGGGAGTACAAGGAGTGGAGCAACTTCAAGGGCATCCCTATCCGCTGGACGGACCGTGAGAACAAGCCCACTATCATAAATAAGCCGACGCAAGGGGAGAACCTTACCTTCTTCGTGCGCTACCAGGTGAACTGGATGTATTGGCGCTACTTCCTCTGGAATTTCGCAGGCCGGCAGAACGACATCCAAGGCCATGGCGGCATCCTGGACGGCAATTGGTACACCGGCTTGAAGTTCATCGACAGTGAGCGGCTCGGCAACCAGGACCACCTGCCGTCGAGCATGACCAGCAACAAGGCCATGAACAGCTTCTTCCTGCTTCCCATGATCCTGGGGTTGATCGGGCTGGTCTATCAACTGGTGAAGAATGTGCGCGATTGGACCATCGTGATGCTCCTGTTCTTCTTCACCGGCATCGCCATCGTGATCTACCTGAACCAGACTCCGCTACAACCCCGCGAACGGGACTACACCTATGTGGGCTCGTTCTACGCATTCGCCATCTGGATAGGACTGGGCGTTTATGCCCTGTTCGATGCGGCACGATCGCTGAAGTGGCAGGACATCGCCTACGGTGCCGGTGGGGCTATCGGCGTGGGTGTGCTGAAGTACGGCGTCGAATCCATCTCCGGCGATGACCACTCCGTTTCGATGTGCTTGTTCTACATGGGCGGTGTTGCCGGTGCGGCCCTCGGGCTGATGTACCTGATGCGAGGTATGAAGGACGACAAGGTGCCCGCAGTGCTCGCGAGCCTCCTCGGTTTGGCAGTGCCCGCCGTTATGGTGGCCGATGGATGGGACGATCACGACCGGAGCCAGCGGACGCCCGCCCGCGACCTCGCCGCGGACTATCTGGAGAGCTGCCCGGATCAGGCCATCCTCTTCACCAATGGCGACAACGACACCTTCCCGCTTTGGTATGCCCAGGAAGTGGAAGGCATCCGTACGGACGTGCGCGTGGTGAACCTGAGCCTGCTCAACACCGACTGGTACATCGACCAGATGCGCCGCAAGGCATACCTGAGTGAGCCCGTGCCTTTCAGTATCGCCCCGGAGAAGTACCGCCAGGGTACGCGGGATGTCGTAGCCCTCATCCCGCGCGACAAGTCGACAGCAGGCATGGAACTGAAGAAGGCCATCGCTTTCGCCACTGACGACAAGAACATGCAGACGCTGTTCTCGCGCACCACCAAGGACGCGTACATCCCCACCCAGACCTTCCGCGTGCCGGTGGACAGCGCGTTCGTGTTCGGGCCGGATGGAATGCTCACCGCCAAAGACACCGCCGATTGGGTGCCGGAATTGAAATGGAACCTGAAGAAGCAATACGTGCTCAAGAACCATTTCATGGTGCTGGACCTCGTGGCCAACAACGATTGGAAGCGCCCCATCTGCTTCGCTGTTACCACCGGCCCGGACAGCTACGTGAACATGCAGAACTACTTCCGCTTGGAAGGATTGGCCTACCGCCTCGTCCCGGTATTCGGCAAGAGCCAGAACCCCAACACCTATGGTACCGTGGCAACGGACATCATGTACACGAACGTGATGGAGAAGTTCAAGTGGGGGGGCATGGACTCCGAGGAGGCCATCTATCTGGATGAGAACGTGCTGCGGATGACGACCAACCTGCGCTTGCAACTCGCTACGCTCGCCGATGCGCTCGTGAAGGAGGGCAAGACCCGACAGGCGAAGGAGGTGCTTGACCTGACGATAGAGAAGATGCCGGAGCGAAACGTGCCGTTCGACCGGATCATGCTCCCCGTGATCGAAGCCTATTATGATGTGGGCGATACCGCAACGGCGAACGCGCTCACCCAACGGCTCTTCCAGATCATGGATGAGAACATGACGCACTTCCTGAGCCTTGAGCCGCGTTTCGTGGAAAAGGTCGGCAGCGAGATGGAGTTGACCCACATGGTGCTGGAGCGCATGGTACAGGCTACCTCCGTTATCCACAAGCAGAAGGAGTTCGGTGAACGCCTCAAGGCCCGGTTGACCGAGATCGAGGAGCAGCTCGCAACGAAATTGGAAGACGCGGAATTGGAGGGTCGACGCAATTCCAAGGCGCGTTTCTGAACCTCCCGCCATGTGGCCGCGCATGTTCTCCGAGGCGGCCGGTTGGTTGCTTCGGCTGGATGGCCGGTTGCGCTGGCGTGTAGATGTTCCGACCGGTTCCACGGAGGTTTTCCTCACCTTCGATGATGGTCCGGTGCCGGAAGCAACGCCTTGGGTTTTGGACACGCTGCAGGAATTGGGCGTTAAAGCCACCTTCTTCTGCATAGGGCGGAACGCCGTGGACCATCCAGGCATATTCGCGCGCATCAGTGATGAGGGGCATGGCATCGGCAACCACACCTGGGATCATCCCAGTGGCTGGAGCATTACCCCGCGAGCCTACTACCGGAGCATGATCAAGTGCCAAAAGCTGACGGGTACGCCGTTGTTCAGGCCACCCTATGGTCGGATCACGAACAGACAGGCCGCCGCGATCGCCAGAAGGTCGGATATAGTGATGTGGGACGTGCTCGCCCACGATTTCAACGATCGCTGGACCGATGACCAGCGCGTCCACGAGGTCGTGGTCCGGACGCGGCCCGGAAGCATCCTCGTCTTTCATGATAGCCTCAAATGCGAAAGCCGGATGAGGCGCTCCATGCCTCGGGTCGTTCGGCGACTATTGGCCGATGGTCACACCTTCAGTGTACTGCCCGGGTCGGTGAAGTGAACCCTACTTCGGATCGATAATACCCGTCACCGTGTATTCTGCACGGCGGTTCTCGGCGTGCTCGGCCTCGCTGCACTTGACTCCGGGGCCGCAGTTGTTCAACAGCCGTGTAATACCATAACCCTTCGCTGTCATCCGGTCCTTCATGATGCCCTTGCTCTTGAGGTGCGTTACGATCGCCTCGGCGCGTTTCTGGGTAAGTTTCAACTCTTCGGTCGCCTCGCCCCGCGCGTCGCTATGCACGGCGATCTCCACAAGTAGTTGCGGGTTCACCTGCAAGCGGTCCGCCAAGGCATCCAATTCGGTCTTCGCCACAGGGTCCAACGTGCTGCTGCCGGGCGCCCACCTCTGGTACTTCAGCCGCAATGGCGTCCCGATCGTGATCGCTTCCAAGCTCAAATCCGTGGCCTCGTTCAGGTCGATCACCCCACGAGCTACCCCCATCGTCTTTACCGGCACGCTCACGCTGAAATACCCCGGGTGCTCCACCAATACCTCGAACTCCTCATTGGACTGTAACCGGAAACTGAAATCCCCGCCCGGACCGGTCGATCGTGTCTCGGTGTAAAAGCTGCCGAGATTCACCAAGCTCACATTCACGCTTTCTATGAAACCCAGCCGGCCCTTGTAGCGCACAGCCCCACGAAGCCAGATCCCCGCTTCCGGGACAAGGTGGATATCCCGTGCCAGGATCTGTTGCTTCTCGATGTTCTCCGTGCTCAGGTATTGCTCACCATCGTACCGCCCGGCCATGCGGGCCGTCACACGGTATTCCTTGTCCTTCTCCACCGCGAAGGAGTACTTCCCTTTGATGTCCGTCTGTTTGGTCGCCACTACCGCGCCCTTGTCGTCCAGCAAGGTCACCTCTACCTCGATCAGTGGCAGGCCTGTGTCATCATCGATAACTGTCCCGGTACACAGGTAGCGCTGCTCGAGCGGGGTATGCATCTGGAACATGTAGATGTCATCGTCGCCTTTGCCACCCGGTCGATTGCTGGTGAAGTACCCGGACTTGTTGGCCGCATCGATGATGAAGCCGAAATCGTCCTTGCTCCCGTTCACTGGGGCTCCCAGGTTTATCGCCACGGGGTAGGTACCCCCTTCGCTCCGTTGTGCGGCGAACACGTCATAGCCGCCCAAGCC
>JANOPI010000232.1:0-11459 GCA_031421755.1 Flavobacteriales bacterium
CCTTTCAAATGCATCCGGACGGCTTGTTTGCGCCGTTCGTGTTTCACATCCCAACTGTCCTTCCTTGCATCGTTGCGGCTCATGCCGCGAATCAACACTCCGCAGCTTCAGGATCCAAACGCAATCGTGCCGGATCTATAAACACCCCAGTAGAACCATTGATATTGCCGAAATACGCGATCGTCAGTGAATCATCCTTTCTAATGATGTCAGAACCGTACATCCGCCGGTCAACATCGTTCGGGTACAACAGGTAGCGCGTCCATAGATGCTCGCCTTGCGCATCGACCTTGGTCAGATTCACCCGGCATGTGGAGAGCGCAGACCCATTGGTGTAGATGCGCCCTGTCACGTAGAATTCTCCAGCATGGCGCACGGCGGATGTAGCGTCATCGATGTAGGGCACAGCGTTGAAAAGATCCTGACGACCCGAAACCCAGGTCGCCGCGCCCGTCTCCGAGTCGACCTTGGATTGGAAGTAATCCGCCCACGTCGTGCCTGTTCCAGTTTCATTGTAGCAGCTCAACATGAGCAACTCATTCGGACCGTTCGCGAAAATCGCGCGGTTGTACGCGGCAGGATCGTCCCAATGCCGTATCCAATTGAAAACCCCATCCTCACTGAATTTGAAATGAAAGGCCTCGCGTGGTTGGGAAGCCGACGTGACCCCATTACCGCAGCCAATGATCGTCCCATCAGGTCCATCCGAGAATTGATAAACCATGTTCGGTTCTTGGCCAGGCACCCTGAACGCCTGAGACCAAAGGATCTGCCCATTCGCGTCAATGCGCTGGACCAATGCGCTATCCGCGATATTCCCGCCCAGAAAGATGGATCCTGAAGCCGAGCGGTGTAGTACGAGTCCCCGCTCCTGGCGATCCGGCAGTCCATTGGTCCGGAGAAAGGTCTGTGCCAATGCCCCGTGCGCGAACACGATGCTGGCGCAGAAACCCAAGAAACTGCGCGTCCCGCTAAGAGAAGTCATCTACGCGAAGTTATATCATCCAAGACCATTCCTCCTCAGGTCGCTCAATGTTCACGGGCGGGATAGGGGCTCTGAGGTCCCTCGGCCCATCACGTCCAATGTCGATGATGGGACATCCGCATAGTTTTGCGCCGCGATAAAAGCCCACTGAAGCTGTGAACAACGACCCGAACCAAGTACATCAAGCGGAACTATTGAAGGACAGGTCCTCGGTGAGTGCTTGGTATGACGGATTTACGGCATATCAGAGGAAATACGGTGTGAACATCCGGCACAGGACCATCTTCCGGTACGCGCGAGCGGCCGGGGTGCGGAACGGGATGGACATACTTGAGATTGGTTGTGGCATCGGTTCGCTCACTTCCCTTTTGGCGGCCAATAATGCTAAGGGCCGCATACTTTCTCTGGACATCAGTCCGAAAAGCGTGGAAATGGCCAGGAAGCTCCTTGCTGGCAAACGCAATGTGTCCTTCCTGGTCAGCGACATGAGCGATTTCCAGAACCCATTCGACTTCGACTTCGTCGTTCTTGCCGATGTCATCGAGCATATCCCCCTCGACCAGCATCCGCGTCTGTTCAGGACCATTGATCACTATTTGAAGCCAGGTGGCAAGGTGCTTATCAACATTCCCGCACCGCAGTTGCTGGAGTACTATCATCTTCATGATCCTGGTGCCCTCCAGATCATCGATCAACCCGTACATGCCGACCGCCTGATGAACGACGTGTATCGTGCAGGGCTTGTCCTCGACTCGTTCGTGTCGTATGGACTTGCGCATGTGCATATCGACTATCAATTCATCGTGCTGCGTAAGCGCTTTCATTTGGAGCAGCTCAGGAAGAAGAACATATGGGTCCGGCGTTGGGCGGAAATGCGCGCACGCCTCAACTCCTGACGACCACGCTATGGAAGCAGTTCAGTCAAGGGGTCCTTCACATATGCCTGAACCGCTCACTTCTAAGCGACCGATCCTGCTGTATGTGATGCCGAGACGTTCAACCTTCATCACCCGTGATATCGAGACGCTGTCCATGCGATATGATGTAAGAAGCCACGAATTGTTGACGGGGAAGGCGTGGATATTACCATTCCGAATGCTCCATCAGTTGGCATGGTTGCTCATGCACGTTGCATGGAAGCGCGAAGTGATCTGCCATTTCGCTGGATACCACAGTGTGCTACCCACGTTGCTCTGTAGGCGATCATTCGTCATTCTGGCAGGTAGTGATGCCTCCTGTTTCCCTAACATTCAATACGGCAACTTCCGCAAACCCCTGTACGCATGGGCCACCCGCCTAAGCGTGCGTTGGTCCACACGGCTGCTTCCGGTGGATATCACCTTGATCTCAGTGCACCAGACCTACGACCCGTCTGCTCCGGCAGACCAGGGAGTGAGCAACTTCGTGCCCGATCTTCAGACGCCACATACGGTGATACCTTACGGGTTCGACGCGACCATGTGGCAAGCGGACGAAGGATCGCATCGAGAACCGGCTTGGTTCGTTTGCGTTACTGCCGGCGCACTTCCGGGCAATGCGGTGCATTATCGAAAGGGAATGGATATGCTGATCGAAGCGGCGAAGCGCCTGCCAGAGGCCACATTCATTGCGGTGGGGAGTCCGGAGCCGTCGCGTTATTCCGGGATCCCGACGAATCTGCGCATCGAGGGGATCTATACAGGAGCGCAGCTACGTGTACTGTTCAGCAAGGCCACGTTCTGCGTGCAAGTATCCATCATGGAGGGCTTCCCGAACGCCGTCTGTGAGGGAATGCTCTGTGGCTGTGTCCCGGTGGTCTCGAACATCGCAGCGATGCCTTCCATCGTCGGTGACACGGGCTTCATCTGCATGCACCGCCAGGTCGATGAATTGGTGAATACGCTCCGCCAAGCTATCACTACACCGCACGCCGAGATCAGGAGAAGGTCCATCGCAGCGCGCGCGCGTATCACGGATAATTATACCGTGGAACATCGTCTATCTGCCCTGCTGAATCAATTGTCTTCGAATGCGGGAGGAACGCACTGACCGGACGATCCAACACTTTCAGCTTTCCGCGGCCGTGATCTGTACGCTGAAGGTCTTAGTGGGCCAGCCCACCTCCGGGTAGCCTGCGGGGTTGACCTCAGGGATGTAGATCGCGCACAACGTGTTGCTCACGTGGTAGAGCCTCTTCCGATGCACCGCGCTCGGCGCACCGTCGAGGATACCGCGCAATACCTCCCAGTTCACGGTTTCATAGTCTTTCCCGTAGTCGTGCCAAACAATGATGCTCTTGTCGTCCTTGAGCAGGCTGAACGCGCTCCGCGTGTCGATAGTGACCCCTTGGAAATGGTGGTCGGCATCCACGAAGACCATGTCGCAGGTACCTTTGAGCGCGGTGAAATCATAAGTCTGTGTATTGTGCTCAATCCGCGTCAGATTTGGCAGTTGTTTGCTGAACATGTGAGAAGCGCGCACTGCTGCATCACTGGCACCGCTTCGCCGCATATCCTCGGCGCTGAAGCTCATGGCTATCGCCTCCTTCACCAAAGGTGCAACGTTCGCCAAGCTCTCGCCGCGCCAAGAACCGAATTCGATGTAACGCCCTTGCGGAAAGCGACGGGCTATCGCTCGCAACAGCGCAAAATCGGTAAGCCGACTGGTGCCATCCAAGTAGGTGCAGTGCGTTATGGTGTCCGTGAGACCTGGTGCCAAACTGAGCAGGTCCACCGTTGGTAACCCCTTGGACAGTCCATATGTCTTTGAGACATGTCGCTGGCAGGACGCTGTGGTGGTCAAGTGGAACAACCCCTTGAGCACCACGCTCGGACGGGTGATGCAAAGACGGAGGAACGGCGCCACAAGCTGCCAATTGCACATCAGCGGTCTGGGCTGTTCAACATGAAAAACTCACTCATCGGACAAATATATTCTCACCGGACCGACAGCGTATACTTCCGGTCAACGAACGGAAACCGGCAATATGCGACGAAGCCATTTCAGGGCTTGCTCTTGGAGGTCAGGGGTGGTGCCCGTGCAAAACACCAGGGACCAGAACACAACAGTGATCACCGCACAGCGCCATGCTATGTCCACTAGTGGTGTCCCGGCATGCGGCAGTGACCACACCAGCACTGTAACCGCGCCGATCACAGCCAAGGCACGAATGGTCATGCTGTCATAAGGCCACATGCCGTAGCGCTGCTTCAAGAACAACAAACGACCACCGACCACTATCATCACTGAGGCCAATGAACTCCATGCCGCGCCATTGAAGCCCAAGGCAAGTATGAAGATGTAATCGAAGATCACATTCAACGCCAGCAGCAGGAATCCGCTCAACGCATCGAACCAGTAGCTTCGAGAGGTGCTCACGATGCTGGCACTGAGACCCGACGAGAGGTTGAACAGATGTGTCACACCGAGTATGATCAGCGCCGGCTTGGCAATGCCATACTCCGGCCGCAGGAATGAAAATAGCGGATCCAGGCACGCCCAGATGCATAGGAAGATAAAACTACCTGCGACCAATTGGATGCTGGCCGTTCGGTGGTAGATGTGCTTGATCCGCGCGTGGTCGCGCCGTCGCCAGGCATCGGCCAGGATCGGAACGGTGGGCAGGATCAACGCACGCGTCGGCACCATGATGAGGCTCGCGAGGAATGTCGCCACCGCGTAGTAGGCCACATAAGCCAGACCGTCGTGCAGCATCGCCCCCACCATCACCTGATCGATATTCCCGACGGCGATGCTCGCCAAGCCACTGCCGAAGGTGAGCAGGCTGTAGCGGGCCATGCTCAGGCCCATGCGTCGCGGCACGCGCATGCGGCTCAAGCCGAAAAGGAGCTCGCCCGCCCGCCACAAATCAAAGAGCAGGACGAAGGTGGTGAGGACGAAGGTGAGCACATAGAATAGTAGGAACGTGCTGAAGGACATGGGCCGCGCGATCTGGAGAGCGATCAAGCCCGTCTGCAGGAGCCGCAGGAGGAATTCGCGCGCGAATACCGGCGCGATGCTGCGGTGTAAAGAACGGCTCATGCCTCGAAGAATGATGAAGTAAACCTCCGCCACCACCAAGGGCATTACGACCAAGCCATAGCTGGTATACAAGCCGCTCTTGTCGTCGAACCAGTCGGCGATGCGCTCGTGGAACAGGCCCAGGACGAGCAACACCAGCAGCATACCCACCGTGGCCACCGCCAGTGCAAGCCCCAACAACCCACGATGGTCATTTGCCCTGTCCCGGAAATATGGGAAGTAACGGATGATGGTGTTCTCTCCTCCCAGCTGGGCCACCTGCGCCGCCACTACGGCAATGCTCACCACCAGACGTGTAAGGCCAAACTCCTCCGCCGAGAGCCACTTCGGGAAAAGCAACGCCATATTGACGAAGCCCATCACCATCCCCATGACGGACAGGAGAGTGATCCAGGTCGCTTGGCGTGCCAGTATTCCCATTGTGGGCGGCCGAAACTAACCCATGTCGTTCCAGTGGTTCAGCGCCATCGCCGTAGGTTTGCTCAACTTCTCTTCGAACCCTGACATTTCCTCCCGTGCATCCGGTCCGCATCCTTGCTACCTTGATCCTGGTTTCATTGCTGAGCGCTTCCCGCGCCCAGCAGAACAACCATTGGTTCCTGGGGCACTACGCGAGCGTTGACTTCAACGGGGGCACCGCTATAGCCACCAGCGGCGCACTGGAGACCCTGGAGGGTACGGCCGCCATCTCCGATCAGGGCGGTAACCTCCTCTTCTATACGGAGGGTTCCACCATTTGGGACCGCGACAACAACGTGATGCCCAATGGCTCCGGCCTGCTCGGCGGTTCCTCCAGTACACAGGCCGCACTGATCGTTCCGAAGCCGGGGGCCTGTGGCATCTACTATGTCTTCACCACCCAGGACCATCTGCAGAACGGCGACTTCCGGTACTCGGTGGTCGACATGTGCCTGAACAATGGTTTCGGTGATGTGATCGCGGGCGAGAAGAACATCATGATCTCCACGCCGTGTTCTGAAAAGCTCACGGCCGTGCCGAACACCAATGGTACCGACTACTGGATCATCACCCACGAGCTACCTGGTGATGCCTTCTTGGCCTTTTCACTCACCCCCACAGGTTTCAACCCCGTCCCGGTCATCAGCAGCGTTGGCTCGAACCATGCGTCCAACTGCATGATCGGTCCGTTGAAGGCCTCGCATGACGGAACGAAGCTCGTTTGTTCCAAGACCTTCTGCACGAACACGGAAATGTTCGACTTCGACGCCTCGTCCGGTTTGGTGAGCAATGCCGTGGACCTGAGCAACGAATACGGCTTACCCAACGGTGTGTATGGCGTGGAGTTCAGCCCGAATGATCAGCTGCTCTACATCTCCACCACATGGGCCGTGAACCGCTTGTACCAGATCGATCTGGCCAACAACACGTTGCTTGAGATCATCGACGGACCTGGAGGTGGCTATTTTTTCGGGGCGCTCCAGCTGGCTCCCGATGGCCGGATCTACCTGGCCCGCAAAGACGAGCAATTCCTTGATGTGGTCGAATTTCCCGATCTCCCCGGCATGGCCTGCAGCTACCTGCCCGAAGGTCTCGCGCTTGCACCCGGCACCACCAGTGATGTGGGAATGCCCTGTATGATACCCGCCACCATTCTACAGGCTGAACCTGGCATTTTCGCTTTCGACCTGGGGCCCGACACCTCCTTCTGCAATGGCTCTTACCTACTGACGCCACCGAATACGTGCGACGATTTCTTCCTCTGGCAAAATGGCTCCACCGCCAACACATTCATCGTGGATGCCCCGGGAACGTATTGGGTGCAGATCTCGAATTCGTGTGGCATCGGCGCCGATACGCTCGTGGTGACGAACTCCGGCCAGAGCCTGGTCGACCTGTTGCCCGACACCAGTTTCTGCACAGGCGGTAGCATCGTGCTCACCTTGCCACCAGGAGCCGATAGTGTCCTGTGGCAGGACGGCAGCACCCTTGATGAATACACTGTTTCCCAACAGGGTACCTATTCCGTACAGATCTTTGATGGTGGTTGCGTCGGAACGGATTCGATCACGGTCAGCATCGCACCGTTGCCCGTGTCAGCGTTCGTCGCTTCCGTGGACCCCTGTTCGGGCATCGTGTCCTTTACCAACACCTCAACTGATGCCGATTCGAACTTCTGGGATCTCGGTGATACCAGCAGCAGTTCGGAAAGCGACCCGCAACACCTCTATTCGGGAGCAGGAACCTATTCCGTGACGCTCACCGCGCAGAACGCTTGCGGCCAGGATCAAACCATCCAGGATCTGGACATTCCGGAAACTAGCGTACTCTCGGTTGCCGGCCCTGACAGCATTTGCGATGGTGCGACAGGAACATTCGTGGCTGAGCTTACAGGCACCCTGCCCAATACCATCAATTGGTCGGATGGCTCAATGGGCTCAATGACCGTTGAATACGAACCGCCATCAAGCGTTTGGCTCAGCGTATCGGTGCTGGGCGAAAATGGTTGCCAGTACAGCGACAGCTTGCTCATTACGGCACTGCCCGGCCCATCAGCGGAGTTCATGTGGACGAGTTCCTTGTGCGGCACCGTGGTGCAGTTCTCCGATCAGAGCTCCTACGCAACGGACCTGTCATGGGACTTGGGCAATGGCACACAGGCCAGCGGCACTTCCCCGTCCGGCACCTACGATCCACCCGGCCCGTTCCTCGTTGTGCTTACCGCACTGAACTCCTGCGGCAGTGACACGGCTTCGCAAGTGATCGACCTCGCACAAACGGGGCAACTCGAACTGAACGGACCCACAGCGCTCTGCGCCGGTGATACGGGCCTCTACTTCGTCGCTCTTTCCGGAACAGCTCCAGTGAACATCGTATGGAGCACAGGGCTATTGGACGTGACCCAGTTCAGCCTCACCGTGAATGGCGACACCAACCTTTCTGTTCAAGTAACCGGGGACAACGGCTGTCTCTATTCTGACACGGTCATCATCGACGCATCGCCTTTACCGATCGCCGATCTCTCCTGGTCACAGGATGCTTGTGATTCCACGATCATATTCATGAATGGATCGCAGAACGCGGAAGTCCTGCAGTGGGATCTGGGCAATGGATCTACCTCTGCGGCTTTCAACCCGACAGGCACCTATCCGGCACCCGGCGATTACGACGTGGTGCTGATCGCGTTCAATGCGTGTGGAAGCGACACCACGGCGCTGACGGTCACTTTGCCACCGATTGGCTCCTTGCTACTCAATGGCCCGACCTCTATATGCAATGAGGAACCGGTCACCATCTCCGCATCCATCGCCACCACTTCGATAGAGAGCATCACTTGGTCCACGGGTGACACCTCACTCGCGGTCGTGATGACATTCACCGGAGACGTTGTTGTAAGTGCCCAGGCAATTGGGCTTGATGGATGCACCTACACCGCTGAACTACCGGTGCATGTGATCGGAATGGATGGAGAAGCGGCGGCCTATGTACCGAACGTCTTCACACCGAACGGTGATGGGCTGAACGAAACGTTCGCTCCTGTACTGAGCGACCCGGCCAGCTTTGTCGAGCTGCTCATTTTCAACCGATGGGGCCAAGAGATCTTCGCGACCTTCTCCATCGCGCAACCATGGAACGGGCGCATTCATGGCGAACCGGTACCCGATGGGACGTATCTCTACATTGTT
This sequence comes from Flavobacteriales bacterium, assembly GCA_031421755.1. Taxonomy (GTDB): domain Bacteria; phylum Bacteroidota; class Bacteroidia; order Flavobacteriales_F; family PHOS-HE28; genus PHOS-HE28. Next base: position 8,650 of record JANOPI010000232.1, read on the forward strand.
CGGTGGAAGGACTATTGCACAGGAGTGAAGAAGGAGGAGAATGGCCTTGTGACGCTGCTCCGCTAAACGAGCGCTTCACCCCTTCGCCGACAAGAGGCCTGCCATACGCTCCGCGCTCGACATACGCGAGTACGCGAGATCCGGATCCCCACTACCGGCACGCTCGAAGAGACCTGCCATCAAACGCGGATCGGCAAGGCCCTCACGCCGATCCACCAGCACATGCTCTCCCAACACTCGCCCCACATCCCCATCCTCCGGACCGAACGCCAGGATCGGCCTGCCAACGGCCAGGTACTCGAACACTTTACTGGTGAGAACACCTTTCGCATTCGCGGTATCGTTCACGCTGAGCAAGAGCACTCGAGCGCGTTGCATCTCGCGCATGGCCTGTGCATGTCCCACACTGCCGATGCGTTCCACCTTCTCCATCAAACCTGCCCGCTCGATGCTCGCGAGCACACCATGATCGACAGGACCAACGAAGCGCAATCTGAACTTCGCGGCGAATTCGGCATCGGTGCGGCACAGCTCGGCGAGCACTGGCCATAGCTGAGGAATGTCCCGTGTGGCCGTCATGTTCCCGACATGGACCAAGCTGTACTCCTCGTCAACCACAACCGGTGGTGAAGGCACGTCATCCGCATCGTAGCCGTTGGTGATCACCTCTGTGTTCCGCGAGCCCAGCGCCTCCAACTCTTCGGCCATCGTCCAGCCCACCGATACGTTCACATCCGCGCTGGTGACGACCTCGCGCTCCAGTCGATGATGCTTGCGATCCGCCCATGCGGTTAGCTTGAGCTGGTCGTAGAAATCGATGTTCGTCCACGGATCGCGCCAATCGGCGATCCATCGAAGATGTGGAAAGCGCTTCTTCACGGCGAGCGCGATCAGGTGCATGCTGTGCGGCGGGCCGGTGCTCACGATCGCGTCCACAGGGTGATCACGCAGGTAGCCTGTCAGGAATTTCACCGAGGGCTTCACCCACCACACGCGCGCATCGGGTATGAAGGCGTTGCCACGGATCCACACCGCCAGGTCTTCGCGCCAGTTCTTCTTCTTACCCTCATTCAAAAACCCGAGGTGGACCTTCTCATCCGCTTTGCGACCGGTGAGCCGCTTGTAAAACGTGTAAGGCTCGGTGATCGGGCGCTTGATGATCTCGGCTTCGGGCGGCACCTCGCTCGCCAATCCCGGATCCGCAGTAATGATCTCCGGGTTCTCGGGCGTGTACACCACCGGCTGCCAGCCCTGTTGCGGCAGGTACTTCGCCATCTTCAGCCAGCGCTGCACACCCGCTCCCCCGTTCGGTGGCCAGTAGTAGGTGATGATCAGTACGCGTTTCATGACCCCATCCCATCCCTCCTCGGTGGGGAATGGGAAGATCCCGCATTGCGCATTGTCAAGCCGATGGCTCCGAGAACGACCAGCAGCAGCAACCATGAGCTGATGCTCGCGAGTTGCCCCCCTGTGCTGTAGGGCTTGCTCCTGATGAAGAACCGCACTTCATGCTCGCCGGCCGGTACGCTCATCGCCCGCAGCACATAGTTAGCGCGGCCGTAGGTGGCAGGCTGGCCATCGATCTCCACGTGCCAATCCGGGCCGTACCAGATCTCGCTGAAGACGACCACGCCGCCGTTCGCACTCTTCACCGTGTACCGCATATCGTTCAAGCGCCAAGGACCTTTGAGCGAAACGCGCGCGGTGATGTCCGACTTCGCTGAGGTGATGTCGATGTCCTTGACAAAGCGTTCATCCACCAGGGCCACGTGCCGCGGATCGATCGTGGCGAGCGCGGTGATCTCCTCGTCGGCATTCTTCACCGTGCGCACCTGGTCCACGAACCAGCCATCGCCCAAGGCGTGCGGGTTGCGCAACGGCGGTTGGTCCGGCTGCGCGATGAGGTAGCGCATGTTCAACATGTTCATCGCGGGCCGCCCGAGAAAGGCGCTGTCCATGGCCGCCTGCGAGCGTGCGCCGCGCAGATCGCCCAGCACTTCCTGCATCTCGGTAGCTATCCGGAAGGAGATCAGTTCCTGGTAGCGCTTCAGCTTGGCCCCGTGGTAGCCGCCGAGGCTCTTGTGGAAGTAGCTGACGCGCGAGTCGTTGAAGGGGTCGCGCAGGTTGAGCACACGGAAGTTGGTTGTGCGGCGCAAACTGCCGAAGCGCGCGATCGCTTCCTCGTCCTTGCTCACGAGTTTGTTGGATGCATCGCTCTCCCGCTTCGCCGCTTTCAAGCGCTCGATGGCCTGGGCCAGGTCCGCCTCCGTATCGGCGTTCTGCTCGCGCTGCAGGATGGCGAGATCCGCCGGTTGCGGCTTGAACGGCAATTTGCTTTGCACTTCGTCTTCCCAACTCACGTAACGACCCTCGCGCTTGTCATTGTTCAGGTAGCGTTTGTCCACCGTCCAAAGATCGGCGAGGATCACCACGCCAAGGCCTGCGAGCAGGATCGGACCACTGATGATGCGCTTGCCGAACGCGAAGACCAGCCCCGCACCAACGATAAGGAAGCCGATGCCGCGCCACACATCACCGGTGAATATGCCCACGCGCAGTGCCTTCAGGCCATCCACATAGCTCTGCGGGCCGTTGGCGAGTTGTTCCTTTTCGCTATCGCTGAAGAACTCGAACAGGCCTGACCCTCCGACAGCCATCACCAACAGCATGAGCAGTAACGCCCCGGCAGGCATCAGGAAGTTCCGTTGCGCGACCGCGTTCCACTTCTCCTCTTTCAACAGGCGGTCCAAATAAAGAACAGCCAGCATCGGAGCGCACAGTTCCACGATCACCAGGATGATGGTGACCGC
>JANOPI010000233.1:0-1760 GCA_031421755.1 Flavobacteriales bacterium
GCTCTTCTTGGCCACCACACGGAAGCTCCACTTGTCGCCCTCCACGTGGTCGGTCATTTTTCCCTTGATGCGGAGCTTGCCTTTGAAGTCGCCGGTGCCTTCTCCGCCGCCGGGCATATCAATGTGGAACTGGCCATCAACGTAGTCGTTGCCTTCGCGTTCGATCACCCCGGCGTCGCGCGCACGCTCCACTACGCCGTAGAGTTGTTCCATCCCGCTCTCATCAACAGAGATGGAGACCACTGGCGGATCCATCTTGAAGCTCTTGGGGTAGTTGTTCCACCACTGCTTGGCAAAGGTGACCAGTCCCGGATGGCCATGCGCTCTGATGGACCTGTCAGCATACCACGCAGCCCCTGGCCCAAGGATCAGGAAGAAAAGGAGCCAGCGCCAGCGTTTTCGCATAAGTGTTCGGGGGCGGCGAAAGTACCCGCAGGGGCCTAGGATGAGATCAACGACTCCGAGCCCCTACCATAGCGCCGCTCTGCTTGGGTGCGCAACCAAGCAGATTTTGGTATAGTTTCAAGTCAAATTGACTGAGCGCTAGGACCATCGGTGCCAAGACCGGTCCTGCGTTATAACAGCTCATAGCGTTTTGATTGGTTGCGCAACCAAGCAAAAGTTTCCGGACTGTGTGACCTTACCGCGCTGGCAGGATGAGCTTGGGCACAACCTCCATCGGCTCGTCCTCCCCGTAGTGTTCTTGCTCTAGAGCGCGTCCTTCTTCAAGCGCCCGCCAAGTCACGATCTCCTCTTCAGAGAGAACGGTGACGATGCTCAGCAAGATGATGGTGAAGGGGTTGAGCGAGCCGGTCAACCAACTTTCGTACAGCACGCTGAACATGGTGCTGAACATGATGGCGAACGCGTACGGGGCATGCTTCACCGCTTTGAGGAAAATGAGCATATAACTGCGGAAGAAAAGGAGCACGCCAATGATCCCGGTATTGAACCACATGGTGAGGTAGCTATTGTGAACGCCGCCATGGTGGCCCTGGCTGCGCAGGTACGGATAGTGCTGGCGCATGATGAACTCATCGTTGCCGAATCCGCCTCCGAAAAGGAAGAAGCCTTCTTCGTTGATCTTGTTCCAGGCGAAGTTCCAGGCGAAATAGCGGCCGGAACCGTCGGCGATGGTATCCACGCGGAAGTAGTTGTGCAGGCCGAGTGCGGTGAGGATCATGGGAAGGTTTCCGGAGATCACTTCAACGGCGGCACCGAAGGCCAGGAACATGACGAAGCCCAGGAACGGCGAAGCGCCGAAAAAGCGGAAGAAGAGCAGGAACATGATCGTCGCCGTAAGCGAGGTGCGCGAACCGCATTCGATCAGGAAGTAGATGAGCAGGGCGTAGGTGACCAATTTGCCTTTCAGGCTGAACAGGTCGGGTTTTACCTTGAACAGCACGGTGACGAACATGAAGCACAAGTAGCTGAAGATCGCCAGGCCGTTCGGGTTGCCGAAGTAGCCGCGGAAACGTCCCGTGATAAAGGACCACCAGCTAGGGCCGTAGTAGGGCATGGCCATCTGCGAAGCCAGCATCACCAGGATGAAGAACACAGAATGCCGGAAGAATTTCCAGCCGATACGCCGGTAGCAGAACAGGATGTAGTTCGGCACCACCAGATAGAGCAGCGCATAGGAGATCGTTTTCTGCACCGAGACCAACGGTTCGCCTGAAGCGACGATCGGGAAGAAGGCGAAAATGAGAAAGGGGGCGAACACCGTGGATACTTTGGACAACGGCTGCATGCGCGCCAAT
>JANOPI010000234.1:0-1816 GCA_031421755.1 Flavobacteriales bacterium
AGGCACCTTCCCGCTGGGCATCTTCTTCGACGCCGGTTTGTTGTTCTTCGGCGATTCGTTGTTCGTATATGATGGCGGTGATATCGATGCACCACTGATCTTCTCAGGCACGGACCAGAACTTGACCAACCTGTTCTTCAACACCACGAACCCCGAGCACCGTCTTACCATTCGCGTATTGTCGAATGATTTCACTTCCTGCGAGGATGGATTCGAGCCGGAACAGTTGGAGTGGCGCGTTGCTTGTTTGGATTGCGTACCAGCTTCCGCGGAATTCAACATCGTCCAGGACTGCGACAACTTCCAGTACTTCGTGGATGTCGTGATCTCCGATCTTGGTACGGACCTGGAAGCGGGTATCGCCAATACCGCGACACAGGACACCCTGTACGTAACCACCACCGGCACCTTCCAGCTTGGACCTTATGTGTCGGGCACCGAACTGGAGATCACGGTCCTCAACGACGCGAACTTCCTGTGCAACGTGTACAGTGGTATGTTGGTGAATCCGCTGTGCCCGGACATCATCGATTGCCCTGGCCCAACGCTGGAGGAGACCTACTGCTACGTGTCGAGCGACGCACAAGCCTGGGCTTACGAACTCGTTGGCGGAGGCGGAACGGCCACCCTGCGCATCACGTTCACACAAGGAACGATCGAGAGCAATACGTTCGATGACCTTCGGATCTACGATGGGTCCAGCAATACTGCGCCGCTCATTTTCGAGCACACCAACGCCGCGCGCCGTCATTTGGGCCCGGTTGGCAGCGCAACGAATGATCCAACAGCCGAGTACTACGCCATCGACCTTGGTGCTACTGGGAACAACCTGTACATGGAAATGTCCTCCGACGGTAGCATCGATTGTGGTTCAGGATCAGCCGGATACGATCAGTGGGAGTGGAATGTGTACTGCATCGATTGCAGCAGCCCTACAGCCACGTTCAACATCGTTGAGGACTGCCTGCACCGCGAATACACAGCAGAGGTGATCATAACGGAAGAGGGTGGTGATGACGGTCTACAGATCGTGAACGCCTATACCGGAGAAACGTTGAACGATGTCTCGGTGGGTGTACACACCTTCGGCCCATACCCTGTGGATAGCCTGTCCTTGCTACAAGTGACCAACCAGGCCTTTGAGCAGTGTCGTGCGATCAGCGATACCCTGACCTTTGCAGCGGATAGCTGCATCTCGGTAACCTGCGGATCCGACAATTACGAGTACTGCTACGAGAACAGTGAGGACCGCTGGTACACGTTCCAGTCTGCAGTGAACGTTCCTATAACCATCGGGTTCCTGCAAGGCCAGATGTTGTCGGGTGATCGTATCATCCTGTACAACGGCCGTAACGAGAACTCGCCGGTGTTGTACCAAGGCAACAACGGTGGCAACCTCACCGGTTTCGCGCTCAATTCCGCGAACGCGGAGAACATCATCACGATGCGCATCCAGTCCAATGAAACCGGTTCCTGTGCCGATGGCCAAGTGCTGGTACCCCTTCGCTGGCACGTAGCCTGCGGTGCAGTGGGCTTGGCGGAGTTGGCCACCAACGATTTCGCGGTCTATCCTAACCCGACCGCTGGCCTGCTCCAGATCGAACTGGGATCCATGGTCTTTGGCGCTGTGCAATTGCGTCTCTTGGACATGAGCGGTCGCACGGTGATGGAACAAACATTGATGATGAACGGTGGAACGCGCAATGCCATTGACATGCGCGGCCTCCAGAGCGGCAACTACATGGTCCAACTCACCACGGACAAGTGGGTGAAGACCCAACGTGTCCAGTTGGCGCGTTGATCGACCACATTATCT
>JANOPI010000235.1:0-6505 GCA_031421755.1 Flavobacteriales bacterium
TTGCTTTCCATCTTCGACCAAACCGGTCAACTGGTACAACGTGTGCCGGTTACCGTGGGCAATGCGGGCGTGGAGGTGGATATTCAAGCCCAGGCCAAGGGCCTGTACCATGTGGAGTTGGGGGATGGAAGGCAACGCTACACCGGGAAGATCGTGTTCGAGTAGCTTCGGGCATGCAAAGGAGTGATGGGGCTCAGGGTCCCCGAGGCGGGAGACCATGCTTGAGGGGTGGTTCGGGTTCGAGGCAAGAGCAACCAGTTTTGGAAAGGGCACGAGACGCCCGCCTGCCCGCTCGGCGCGGTCAGCCGGAAGTCTCGCGCCAGAGAGGGGCTCCTCCCCGGTCGCTACGAACTTCAATACCAACTAAGCACATGTACACGAATCACGAGCTTTGTCATTCAGCGCTGAGACAAGGTTGTTTGGCCTTGGCCTTGGCCAGTTCGCTTCTGTGTCATGCACAACAATTGTCGTGGCTGAAGCACTACTCGACACCAAGTGTTCCAGTTGAAGGCTTTCTACTTGCGACGGATGATGCGGGCAACATCTACGGCACCGGATCACTGGCTGGTGGTGCGTTGGTCGACTTTGACGGGAACAGTAGCCCTGTGCTGGGTAGTGGAGATATCGTGGTAATCAAATGGGACAGCAACGGTGTGAATCAATGGGTGAGGACGGTAGGTGGGATTCCCCTTCAAGACGATTGGGACATAGGCAGGTCCATTTACTACGAACCTGTGAGCGGCCGTATCATCGTATTGGGCACGTACAACAGCCAAGCGGACTTTGGCTGTGCACAGTTCAGCGAGCAGAATGACCAGCGCACCATCTTCATGGCCTCCTATGAAACCGACGGAACGTGTGCGTGGGTGCGGACAGTTCGCGGGCCTGCGGTATATACCCATTGCCTGCTAAGTGACCTGAACGGGGACTTGTACTGGTTCGGTCAATCGATCCTTGCGTCTCCGCAGTTCGTAGGTAATCCCGAAGTGTCGATCCCGTATGGTGGATTCATAGCTCGATATGACCAGAACGGAATTTTCAAGTCCGCGAAACGTTCGGTGAAATACGCAAGTGTCCATTCCGCCTCGTGGGTGGATTCGACCCATTGGTTGCTGAGCCTGGTGGGGGTCGAGGGTGATGAGTTGTTCGGGACCGATCTCGGTATCACGGAGGAAGCCAGCGGGGTGCTTGCTTTGGTAGACACCACGGGATCGATCAACTGGTTCCGTCGCCATGAAGGATCAGAGGGGCCGGCGAACGGCAGCGGCACTTGTGCGGTGATCGGGAACCATGCCGTTGTTTGTGGTTCATTCGGTGGCGAGTTGTCTTTTGATGGTCAAGTGTTGGACAGCACTTCCGCTTGGTCAACAACTTACTTGGCAGCGTACAGCCTTGCCGGCGATCCGGAATGGATAGTGCCATTCTGGTCGAACGGCGGTTCCAACCCAGGGGGTGATCTGGTCGTGGATGCCGCTTCCACATTTTACATGGCAGGTGATTTTTCAGATACGTTGTCCATCGGCCACATGACCGCGATCCCTGAAGGAGAGGCGAGTTCCTTCTTGGCTCGTTTTGACACCTTGGGAAACTGCCTTTCAGCTATCTACTATGGGCCAAGCATGGGTGCTTTTGGTTCGGTCGCCCTCTCAGGTGACGATATCGTGCTTTCCGCCCCGTACTCCGGTACTGTAGCCTTCGGTCCCGCTGTGCTTCCAGCCACCAACTCGGTCATGCTCGCGAAACTCGACACCCTCACCGGCTATACCGGCATAGGCCCCACGGGCATGCTCTTGCAGGAGGACCTGCTCATCTACGCCAACCCCAACAACGGCTTGTGTACCGTGCAACTGCCCACGCACCTGCGCTTCACCAACGGCCTGTTGCTTTCCATTTTTGACCAGACCGGTCAACTGGTACAACGCGTGCCGGTTACCGTGGGCAATGCGGGCGTGGAGGTGGATATTCAAGCCCAAGCCAAGGGCCTGTACCACGTGGAGTTAGGCGATGGAAGGCAGCGCTATACCGGGAAGATCGTGTTCGAGTAGCTTCGGGCATGCACTGCAGCATGGTGGCGCAGGGTTTCCGAGGCGGGAGACCCTGCTTGAGGGGTGGATCGCGTTCAAGGCAAGAGCAACCCGTTTTGGAAAGGGCACGAGACGCCCGCCTGCCCGCTCGGCGCGGTGTGCCGGAAGTCTCGCGCTAGAGAAGAGGCGCGACCGCTTGCGCTCCATCGGTGCCATCTGCGCCATCTGCGGACACTTCGGTTGCGCGCGGGCCTGAAATCCATATAGCCCTGGCAGGGCTCCGGAGGGGCAGAGCGTGAACGGGCAGCTTCGCCATATTTGCGCCCCCTCGATGAGCGCCCCTGTCATCCACTTCGATTGCCGCCACTTCCGCGGGCACATACCATGTGCCCCGAACAAGGCCCACGGTCATGAGTGCGGGGACTGCCCGGCGTACGAGGTGCCGGCCAAGCGCATCCTGATCATCAAGTTGGGTGCTTTGGGGGATGTGATCCGGACGACCCCTTTGCTTGTGCGCTACCGGAAGCTGTGGCCCAGCGCGCGCATCACGTGGATCACGCAGAGCCCGGATGTTGTGCCGAGGGCAAAGGCGGGGAAGGCGATCGGCGCTGACGAGGTGCTGGCCTATGACCTTGTCGGGCTTGAACGCGTGCGCAACGGCGAGTACGACATCGCCATCAACTTGGACAAGGAGGTGGAGGCATGTGCGCTGTTGCGGGACGTGAAGAGCGTGGAGAAGTACGGTTTCACGCTGACCGACGGGCACATTGACGCGGCTACACCGGCAGCCGTACACAAGCTGGTAACCGGCCTGTTCGACGGGCGCAGCAAGGCCAATACGAAGAATTACCTGGAGGAGATCTTTGAGGTGTGCCACCTGGAATTCGAAGAGGAAGAGTATCAATTGGACGTGGATCCACTGCTTTCCGCCAAGTGGGGGAGCCTCCGTGCGCAGGCCCAGGGCAAACCCATCGTAGGCTTGAACACCGGCTGCGGGGATCGTTGGACCACGCGCTTGTGGCCGGAGGATAGTTGGACCACGCTCATCAACGAGCTGCTGGCCGAGGGCTTCTACCCGGTGGTGCTCGGCGGCAAGCAGGAAGATGACCTGAACAAGCGGTACGCGGCCACCACGGGTTGCTACTACCCGGGTCATTATTCCCTGCGCGAGTTCTTCGCCATCACGGCGAACACGGACATCGTGGTGACGCAGGTGAGCATGATGATGCACATCGCCATCGCGTTGCGAAAACGGTTGGTGCTCTTCAACAACATCTTCAACGCGCACGAATTCCACCTGTACGGGCGCGGGGCCATCGTTCAGCCCATGAGCGGCTGCGACTGCTACTACGGCAACACCTGCTCCCGGGTGCGCAGTTGCATGTTGGATATCGAGGTAGGCACCGTGATGGAGAACATCCGCGCGCGATCCCTCTCAGCGCGCGAGATGAAATGAGCGGGACGAACCGGGGTTGTCGGTTGTCCGATGTCCGGCTTTGCGGAGCCAGTGCTCACGATCCTGCCGTGTGCCCATCGCGCGTTCTTATCGGCAGCCAGGGAACCGACAACTGACAACTGAGCATGCGTTTCGCTTACCTCAGCACCTTCCATCCGTTCCGAGGCGGCATCGCGCAGTTCAACGCGCGGTTGTTGCGGGAGCTGGAGCACCATGGTCACACGGTGAACCCCTACACGTTCACCACGCAGTACCCTGAAAAGCTGTTCCCGGGCAAAACGCAGTTGGTGACCGCGGACGACGTGGCGGATCCGATCGATGCGCCCCGTGTGGTGAGCAGCATCGGTCCGCTGAGCTGGCTCGCGGCACCGGGCGTCATCGCCCAAGGAAAGCCGGAGGTACTGTTGATGAAGTACTGGATGAGCTTCTTCGGGCCTTCGCTCGGGGCGGTATCGGGTGCGCTGAGGAAGAAGGGCGTGAAAGCGCTGACCATCTTGGACAATGTGATCCCGCACGAGAAGCGCTTTTTTGATGGAGCGTTCACGCGTTACTTCTTGAAGCGCAACGACGGCTTCGTGGCGATGAGCGAAAAGGTGAAGGCCGATCTGCTGAGCCTGCGGCCTGATGCGAAGGTGATCCTGCTGCCGCACCCGCTGTACGATCATTTCGGCGCACCGCTGCCCATGGCGGAAGCCCGCAAAAAGCTGGGAGTCCCTGACGATCGCAAAGTGGCGCTCTTCTTCGGTTTCATCCGGGACTACAAGGGCTTGGACCTGCTGATCGATGCGATGGCCAAGCTTCCAGCCGACCACACGCTGGTTATCGCCGGGGAACCGTATGGCGACATGGCCAAGTACCACGCGGCGATCGCGCGGAACGGGTTGAAGGATCGCGTGATCGATCACATCCGCTACATCAGCGACCAGGAAGTGCCGTTGTTCTTCAGCGCTGCGGATGCGGTGGTGCTTCCGTACAAGAGCGCAACGCAGAGCGGGATCACGGCCATCGCGTATCATTTTGGAACACCGGTCATCGCCACGGACGTGGGCGGCCTGAAGGAGAGCGTGGAGCACGATCGCACGGGGCTGCTGGTGGACCGCCCTGATGCTGCCGCCATTGCGGGGGCCATCGCGCAGTTCCATGCAGGCGGCCGCGCCGGAGCGTATCGGTTGCGTATCGCTGAACTGCGCTCGGAACTCTCCTGGAAGCGCTTCGCCGATCAGTTGGTGGTCTTCGCAGCGTCGCTCTGAATCAGGACGTGCGGGCGCACCTCCTTCAGCCCGAACCACGCGGCATAGTCCTGGTTCACCAAGAAGTGGCGGTCGCGCAGGTCGAGCACATAGAGGCTGCGCGGCGGATCCGCGATGAACGGTATGGTCGCGATGCCCTCGGGGCGCTCCGCCGCCTGGCGCAGCAGCTCATACCGGTTCCACAATTGCACATCGGCCCGTTCGGCCCGTCCCGTGGTCAGGTCGGTGATCGCCTCTCCGCTGTTCCCGCTGAAACTGAGGTCCACGGCCACCAGCAGCAGCAGTGCGGCCGTTACGCGAAGGCGGTCCGTATCGTGCAGGCGCATGACCGTTCCCCCGAAGCGCGCAGCGAAGACGGACAGGTTCATGAACCAGAGCGGAAGGAAGAAGAAGCACGCCACATTCGCCGTGCGGTGCTGGCCGAGGATCCCCGTGCTCCAGTAGGCCGGAAAGACACACAGGAAGATCACGGCGAACAAGACGGGCACGGACTTCCACGGGCTGAGGCCGAAGCCGGAGGAGAGCAATGGAAAGCGCTGGGCCAGGTGGCGGTGGTGCATCCACCAGACCATGCTGAGCAGCAGCAGCGATGGACAAGCGGCCCATTCCAGGGTGAAGCGCCCCGTTTGGAGGACGCTCATCCCGAGCGACCGGAGGAGTTGGTGCCGCTCAGGGAAGAACGCACCACGTACCGCATTGCCGGGAGCGAGGATCATGAGCAGGGCGCAACCGATGATGAGCACGGTGATCACCACCCCGGCAGCGCTCCACCGGAGGTTCTGGCGGAAGGACCATGCCCCTGCCAGAAGGGTGCCCACAACCACCAGGAGCATGATCACCTCGTTGCAGCCGATGATGAAGGCCAGGAATGGAACGATGGCGATCATTACCCAGAGCGCATTGTTGCGGATGCCCCGGATCAGCAGGGCCAGGGCGAAAAGGCAGAGGGCGTTCGGCAGTTGGTAGGTGACCGATCCGGTATACCAGTAGAAGCCCTCGGACATGTCGGGCATCACGTGCGCGAAGAGCGCCGTCCAGATCAGCGCGGCGATGGCGGCGTGTGATCCGGGCAGGGCCGGACGACCGAGGGCGATCATGAAGGTGAACGCACCGAGGAAGGTGACCACGAAAAGCGCCGCAGGTATGAGGCGATAGAGGTGGATGGCATCGAGTCCTCCGCGGAGGGGGCCGAAAAGCACCAGGAAATTACTGGCGTACCGGCCGTTCCAATGGTCATACTCCCACAGTGCTGCGTTCCAAGCGCCTTGGGAAACGTCCTTCAGCGCATAGGAGAAGTCATCCGCCATGGGATGGGCGAACCGGCCCATGTACGCGTGGAAGGCGATGACGACCGTGAGGAAGACAGCGAACACTGGCCAGGTCCATCCGCGCCCGTTCATGGCGGTGATCAGAGACCCAGGCGCTGATCCACCCGGTAGGCGTTGCGCTCTGGAGAGTTGCGGGCCACCAGTTCCGCCACGAAGCCCGCCAGAAAGAGTTGTGAGCCGATGATCATCGCGGTCAGGGCGATATAAAAGACAGGATTGTCCACCACCAAGCGAGCGCGTTCCTGATGGAACACATGCCAGAGCTTGTTGCCCAAGAGCCAGAGGACGGCCATGCTGCCGAGGAAGAACATCAACGTGCCCATGGCACCGAAGAAGTGCATGGGTTTCTTCCCGAAGCGGAAAACGAAGGTGATGGTGAGCAGATCCAGGAATCCGTTGATAAAGCGGTCCAGGCCGAATTTGGTGGTGCCGAACTTGCGCGGGTGG
>JANOPI010000236.1:0-3117 GCA_031421755.1 Flavobacteriales bacterium
TTTCGCGTTCTCGAACCCCGGCACCCTGCTGCTCTCTCGTGAGCAGCTATTGAAAGGCGGCGTGAGCGAATGCCGCAACAAGTACCTCCAGCGGATGTTCCAGAAGTTGGGCATTGGCGATAAGGCAGGCTCCGGTCTGGACAAGATCCGGTATAGCTGGCAAGCACAGCATTGGTCGGCACCGGAGCTCGGCGAAACCTATCGACCGGACCGCGTGCAACTGGTGCTGCCGATGGTGAGCATCATGCCGGAAGAGATCGTGGCTGGATTGCGCAGTCGGTTCGGAAGCAAGCTGGACCAACTCTCCAAAGAAGGAATGGAGGCTGTGGTGGCCACCGCGAAGGAAGGATGGGTGACCAACCACCGCCTGCAAGAGGTGCTCAATCTGCATCGGGTGGACATCACGCTGCTGCTGCAAAAGCTAGTTAAAGCTGGCTTCCTAGTTACCAAGGGGATACGGCGTGGTGCTTGGTATGAACTGAAGGGTGGCGACCTCCCCGGAACCAAGCCCCGGAGCGGTCATCCCGAGGACCTGGCAGGTAAGACTGGAGACCTGGCAGGTAAGCCGATAGACCTGTCACATAACGACGGAGACCTGGCAGGTAAGACCGAAGACCTAGCAGGTAAGCGCTTGGCCCCGGTGGAGATGCGCCGCGCCATCCTTGATCTGTGCAATGGACGTTACCGGTCCGCAAAGGACTTGGCCGAGCACTTGGGTCGCAGCGTGGCTTACTTGAGCAAGACCCATATCTACCCCATGGTGAAACAGGGCTTGCTCAAACCCAAATACCCCGGCGCAAGTCGTCCGGGTCAGGCTTACACCGCCGCCGGCAAATGAGCATCACAAGGCATAGAAACAACCACCAACCGGTTACAGATCGTAACCGGTTGGATGTGACCCTTGGGCAACTGGTAACAGATCATTACCCGTTCCAGTCGGTTACAAATTGTAACCAACTGAACCGCGCCGTGCGGCAATCCAGCTTGTGGTTGGTCGCGTTTGTCCTTCTCGCCGCATGCCAAACGGGGACGCCGACCAAGGAAGCCGCACCCCGCGACATCTACACCACCGACTACGACCTGATCATCCCCGCCGAGCAGAAAGCCCTGCTGATCCTCTTCCCCTGCTTCAGTTGCGATGCGGCGGACACACGGGCGGAGTCGCGCATCGCGGACACGGCCGCAGCGAACGGCATCGCGGTGCTGATGATGAACTTCAACCGGCACATCATGATGACCGAGGCCGAGAAGGAGGAGGTCATCGGCACAATCGCGGGGGCGGTGAAAGAGCACGACGTGGATGCGTCGAACACGTTCATCGGCGGCTTCTCCTCCGGTGGCAACGTGAGCGTGCTGCTGGCGAAGGCGCTGATCGGAGCGGACGAGCCACCGGTGAAGTTGAAAGGCGTGTTCGCCGTGGACAGTCCATTGGACCTGGTGCTCCTGTACGCATGTTCGCAGCGTGATCTGACGAAGACCACCTTCCCTGAATACAAGGATGAGGCGCGCTATGTGGTGGCGCTTCTGGACAGCACGCTGGGCCCACCTACGGACAGCTTGGCCAACTACGAGCGCTCCGCTCCTCTGCTAAACACGGCCGCGAGCGTGGCGCCACTGAAGGACCTGCCCATCCGCTTCTACACGGAGCCGGACACGGCGTGGTGGCGCGCCAACCGCGACGATGCCTATGAGGAGCTGAACGCCTACGGTCTGAAGCGGATCCATGATACGCTCGTCGGGATGGGGAACGCACGGTCGGAGTACATCACCACCGAAGGGCGCGGCATCCAGCACGGCAACCGTCACCCGCACGCATGGTCGATCGTGGAGGAGAACGAACTGGTGAATTGGATCCTCCGTCTATCGAAGTGATGTCATGACCGTAGCCCAACACCATCGCCCTACCCTATCCCAGCGGGAAGCTGCGCACATGCTCGTATCGCGCACCGGGCCGCAGCTCTCGTCGCAACAAGACCACTTCGGTCACCTGTTCTTGAGCGCGAAGCTCATGGGGCGCGAGACGTTCCCAGGCGCGCTCGAACTGCGTGGGCTTCAGTCCGGCCGCAATGGTGAGGTGGGGATGGTCGGTCTCGCGGATCGCCTCGCGCAAGTCGTCGTTGGCCTTCAGCGCTGCGACGATCGGCGTGCGCACTGTGGCGATGGCCTCCTTCTCAACCGGATCAATGAAGATGGTGCGCTTGTCGGGGAAGTGCGTGATGCCGTTGTAGCGGAGCAGAAAGGCTTTGCGTCCGACCACACCGCGTGCGATACATCCGCAGATGTCGCGTTCGCATTCGGCGGACAGATCGGCGAAGCAGAGCGTGATGTGCGGCACCGTGTTGCGCCCGCTGAAGGAACCGACGCGTTCATGCACCAAGGCCTTCAGCCGGTCCACCTCAGCGGAAAGCGCCTGGGACGGAAGGATGGTGAGGAGGAAGCGGTGAAGCATCTGGCCAAAGGTCCAGCATCGGGGGATATCCGAGAATATCCGCAAATAGCCGCAACGTATCCGCAATTGCTGGCTGCGACCCCTTCAGGGTCGAATACCTTCTTGGTGGAACGAATGCTAATCGCTGGGACCCCTTCGGGGTCGAATGCACCATATGTAACCGAGCGCCTGACCCCGGAGGGGTCCCAGCGATTAGAAAGGAAACATCCCCATTCCGCCACGACCCTGAAGGGGTCGCAGCACGCATTTCGCGTGAGCGATCGTAGCGGCACCCCGCAGGCCGGTAATCCGGCCGAGGAGTACAGCGGAGAGCGCGACCCGAGGCTCCCGAGCGAAGCCTTGCGGAGCGAAGGGATCCGAGGGGCACGCCCAAACAACAACAGCAACAAACACGTTCAACCTTCGGAAGTCGCGCGATCAACTGATCGTCTGATCTTCTGACCATCTGATCAACACCATGAGCACCGAAACCAAACCGAAAGCCCTTCAAGGCGGCGAATTCCTGATCCGCGAAAGCGCCCCGCAGGACATCTTCATTCCCGAGGAGTTCAACGAGGAGCAGCGGATGATCGCGCAGACCTGCACGGAGTTCCTTCAGCAGAACGTGTGGCCCAACGTGGAGAAGATCGACCACCAGGAAGAAGGGCTGATGGTGAGCCTGTTGGAGA
>JANOPI010000237.1:0-12683 GCA_031421755.1 Flavobacteriales bacterium
GTTCTCCGTGCAAGGAGCACCATTGCTCGGTGGAAGAACGGTCGGTTGCGTGTACGCCACCGCTTCGCCTCCGCATGCGCTCGTGCCACTCCATGGCGTCGCTTCGTACGGGAAGGTGGGGCTGAACGCCACATCGTTCGCCTCCACGCCCGTAGTGTACGTGAGGACATCCAACAGATCCTGCGTCACAGGATTCGGGCCACCGGCCGTGTAATCATCATACCACAGACCGATAGCGGCCAAGGCCACACCGGCCACGGCTTGCAGCTCGATGCGCGTCACGTCATCTTCCAGCCTACGGCCATTCGGGAAGCCATCCATATTCGGGATGAACTGCAATGAGGCCGTCGCGTTGTACGTCGGGTCGGTGAGGCCGCTCACCGCAGCCGCTATGATACCAAGACTGCTGAACGCCGGGCTGCTGCGCGGGGTGATCGGCACGGCCATGTTCAGGCGGAGCATGTCACCACCGTTCGGCAGGAAGTTGTTGATGAACGGCTTGCCCACGGCGAGCGGGTTGCCGCCTTTGCCCGTGGCCAGTTGGTACGGTGCCAGGTTCGGTACGCCCGTGTGGAAGATCGGCCAGAGGTCCACGCTGCGCGGTGAACCGGCGGCCGGGAGCAACAGTGTTCCGAAGATCGCGTCGTCCAATGCGGTGCCCGCAACGGCCGGTGTTCCTTTCAAACCGTACAGGCCATCTTGCCCGTTGCCGAAGTCGAAGCCCTGCAAGCTGTTGCGCTGGATGCGCAGCGGTGCGAACGCGGGAACAGCGCCTCCGAAGAGGTCATCATCCATGTACAGGGCGAGCTCCGGGTTGTAGAAGTAATTCCCGTAGACGGCCAGGTTGGCGAGATCCTCGTAAGGGGTCTCGCTGTTCCAACGGTCCTTGTTGCCGATGGGGATCACCGCTTCGTTCGTGAGCGGCATACCGAGGCGCGATACCTGCACCCAGGGACCCATGTAGCTCGTGCTTCCGTTGGTGTTCAGCGTGCGCATCTGCTGGCGGCTCGCGCTGGCCCACACACCGATCACGAAGTCCGGATCAAGGATGCTCGTGGCGCTGCCGACGTTCAGCCCGTCCTTCTGCAAGGTGGGGATCGGGATCTGGATCACGATCGTGCTCACGTTCTTACAGGCCACGCCGTCTTGGGGCATGCCCATCTGGCGCGGCGCATCACCAAGGTCGAAGATGCCGCCGAGGTCCACGAAGAACGGATCGTCCACCGGACCGCAGAAGATCTTTTCTCCTGTGCTCGCGGTAGTGACCGCACCGGCCATCAGTGAAGCGTAGCTCACGCCGAGACCTGCACCGCCCATGATGCTCCGGTCGCCGATGTTCGGTGGCGGAACGATCCCGTTGCTGACGATCACCTGGAAAGTCGCGCCGCCATCCGCGCTGCGCTCCACCATGTATGTGGTCTTCAGGTTCTGCTGGCCCAAGCGGATGTTGAAGAAGGTGCTCGGGTCCTGGTTCACTTTGGTGAACGTCACGCGGTAGGTGACATCGTCACCCGTCGTGTTCACGTCATTGTCCACGTGGATCTCGTACCGGATGTTCTCTCCGAAGGAGTAGTAATTGGGACCACCCTGCGGCAGTTGCAACGGGACGTAGTTCGCCACGATGGTGATGCGGTTCGGATTGTCCGGCGAACGGAACACGTACAGGTCCGTGTTGTCCGCGAGCGGATCATTGCTGATCAGCGGTGCCTCGCGGTGGCTGCTGGAATTCGCACCCAGTGCGAAGAGCAGGCCGCTGGCGAGAGCGAGGTGCTTGATGTGTGTTTTCATGTTGGATCGGGCGTGGTATCCCACGCCCTTGCGATCTAGACCCCCGTACCCCTCCAAGGAGCTGCCACGTAAGGGAAGGTTGTTTGGAAGGGAGCGTCGTTGGTTTCCACGCCGGTGCTGTACTGCAGGTTGTTGATCAGCAGGTTCGTGACGGGCGATTGGTTCGGGTTCGCGGCATTGTAGTCGTCCATCCAGAGACCGATAGCGGCCAAGGCGACACCGCCGACCGCTTGCAGTTCGATGCGGGTAACGTCATCCTCCAAACGACGACCGTTGGGGAAGCCGTCCATATTGGGGATGAACTCGATGCTCGTGTTCGCGAACGCGGGGTTCGTGAGGCCGGCCACGGCTGCTGCGATGATGCCCTCACTGCTGAAGTCAGGGCTGTTGCGCGGGGTCACCGGCACTGCCATGTTCAAGCGGAGCATGTCACCACCGTTCGGCAGGAAGTTGTTGATGAAGGGCTTCCCTGCGGCGAGGGGGTTTCCCATCTTTCCGGTAGCAAGCTGGTATGGCGCGAGGTTCGGCACACCCGTATGGAAGATCGGCCACAGGTCCACACTGCGCGGGCTGTTCGCCGCCGGCAGCAAGAGCGTTCCGAAGATGGCGTCATCCAGTGCGGTACCGGCCACCGCAGCGGTTCCTTTCAATCCGTACAGGCCGTTCTGCCCGTTGCCGAAACCGAAGCCTTGCAAGCTGTTGCGTTGGATACGCAGGCCAGCGAACGCGGGCACGGCTCCGCCGAATTGCGTGTCGTCCATATACAGCGCCAGCTCGGGGTTGTAGAAGTAGTTCCCGTAAACGTTCAGGTTCGCGAGATCCTGATAAGGCGTCTCGCTGTTCCAGCGGTCTTTGTTGCCGATGGGGATCACCGCTTCATTGGTGAGCGGCATTCCGAGACGGCTCACCTGCACCCATTCCCCGCTGTTCGCACTGCCACCACCTGAGGTGTTCAGCGTGTTCAAGGACTGGCGGCTCGCACTGGCCCACACTCCGATCACGAAGGCCGGATCGAGTATGGAAACGGCGCTGCTCACGCTAAGTCCATCCTTCTGCAGCATACTGATCGGGATCTTGATGCAGATGCTGTGGATGTTGGTCTTCGCCACACCGTCGCGCACCGTACCACCATTCTGCCGGGGCGCATCTCCCAGGTCGAAAATCCCGCCGAGGTCCACGAAGAAGGGATCATCAGCAGGACCGGCGTAAACCGTCTCGCCACTGCTGGCGGTGCCGATGGCCGCGGTCATCAACGCTGCGTAGCTCGCAGCGCCAAGTCCCGCGCCGCCTTCGATGCTGCGCGCTCCGATATTCGGTGGCGGTACCACACCGTTGCTCATGACCACAACGAACGGTCCGCCGTCCACACTCTTCTCCATCGTGTACATGGTGAGCAGATTCTGCTGCCCCAATCGGATGTTGAAGAAGGTCGTCGGGTCCTGGTTCGTCTTGGTGAACGTGAACCGGTAAACGATATCGTCGCCCGTGGTGCTCACATCGTTGTCGATGTGGATCTCGTAGCGGATGTTCTCCCCGAAGCTCGCGTAGTTCGGCCCGCCGAAGGGCAGCTGCGCGGGGATGTAGTTGGCGATGATCGTCACCGTGTTCGGATCATCAGGACTTCGGAAGCAGTACAGATCGGTATTGTCCGCCAACGGATCATTGGCGATCAGCGGTGCTTCGCGGTGGCTGCTGGCCCAGGTAGGGGATAAATTCCCCAGCCCGAACACGGCGGCACCCGCTACCACCGCTCGTGCGAAATGGTCTCGGTAGGTCATACTCATTGGGTTTTGGTGTGCTGCTGAAGTGCGGCACGCGGAGACCTACGCGTGCGGACCGTCGATCGGATCGATCACCGTAGAATATCCCGGAAGCGAGGGCCTATGCCGCGATCCGCTGCAGAATGATCTTGCACGGAACGGTACTGGTGACCTTGACCGTGTGCGGCGTATGCAGCGGTATGCTGAACACATCACCCGCTTCCAGCGCATGCACTTCATGGCGGTAAGCGATCTGGCACGATCCCTCCACGATGAGGAACTTCTCGATGCGGTCCGTGTGCGTCTCTTCCGGCGAACCCGATACCAACCAGACCAAGGCGCTCAGCCCATCGGCATTGTCAGCGAACGGGATGAAGAAGACGTCCTCCGCATCCACAGGGCGCACCATTTCGGGCGTGTCGGTCCAAGGCGCGAAATCCGCAGCGGTGGATGCGGCGTGTATCACCGGCGGGCGCATCGCCCTTTCGTGCGCGTGACTTTCCGCCGCGTCCAAGATGCGTTGCTTCACCCCTGGCGGCGGCGGCACCGCGTTCAACCGCGCCAAACATTCCAAACCGCCTTGCAGCTCATCGATCAGCGAACGCAAGGTGGCATCAGCACCGGCTGCCGCTTCCAACGCGCGACACTGGTCCGCAGGAAGTTCACCGAGAACGTAGCGCTCGATCGTCTCCATGGATATGTCCACCTGCTCCGGCATGCGATCGTCAAAAGTCGGTAATCCTTGCGTCTTGATCTTGGGCAGGGGTACACACGTACCTCCACCGAGCGTATATACGAGGGCCGGGATCGACCGGATCATTCCTTGAGAAATAAATTTTCCGACGAACGCCGAGCACGGCGGAACAGTAAACTTGTGCTGCTCTCCGCCAATGGCCACCCCAGATCTGCTCCTGCTCCAGCGCGTGCAACAGCGCGATCAAGCGGCGTTGGGCCAGCTATACGACGATTTCAGCGCCGCGCTCTATGGTATCGTGCTGCGCGTGCTCAATGGGGATGAGGGCTTCGCGCAAGAGGCGCTGCAGGACGCCTTCGTGAAGATCTGGAACAACGCCTCCGCATATGATCCCTCAAAAGGGCGGCCGTTCACTTGGATGATGAACATCGCGCGCAATACGGCCATCGACCGGTTGCGTTCTTCGGATATGAAGAAGGCCGCAGCGATCCAGCCCATGGACCGCCACGTATATCACCTTGCCACGCAGGCTACCCAGGACCAACTGGATGGCGCTGATGTGGTGAAGGTGCTGAACGGCCTGAAGCCTGAGCATCGTGAGCTCATCGACATGGCCTACTACCAAGGTTACTCACAACAGGAGATCGCTGAGCGCACCAGCATCCCCTTGGGTACCGTGAAATCCCGCACCCGCGCCGCGCTCACTGAACTGCGCACCTTGCTGAAAGACCACCAATGACCGCGCGCGAGCTCATCGATTCCGGCTTGCTCGAAGCCTACGTGATCGGCCAGTCCGATGCGCAGGAGTCGGCCTTGGTGGAGCGTATGCGTGCCTCGGATGCGGCCGTGCGCGAAGAACTCGAACGCATTGAAGAGGGCTTGGAGGCCTTCGCCAAGAAGAGCGCGATAGCGCCCCCGCCCGCCGCGCGTGCCAACGTGATGGAGCGCATCAGCGCACCACGCACCGCGCACGCGCCCATCGTGCGTGAGCTTCCAACGGGTGGTGCGTCCGCACCGTGGCGCTGGCTGGCCGCTGCCAGCGTGGTGGCCCTCTTGCTCAGCGCCGCGGGCAACTTCATGCTGCTGCGTGAGCTGCGCCACACTCGGACCGAACTCGCCCAGTTGGAAAGCGCGCATGAAGTGCTCGCCCAGGTTCTTAACGTGCAGCGCACTTCCTTTCAGCATTCCCAGGATCAATTGGCCGTGGTGATGGACCCACGGACGGACCTGGTGGCCCTGAATGGAACGGCCAATGCCACTGGTGCCAAAGCCCGTGTGTATTGGGACCATTCCGCCAACCGCGTGTTCATGGATGTACTGAACTTGCCAGAGCCGCCAGCGGGCAAACAATACCAATTGTGGGCGCTTGTGGACGGAACACCCGTGGATGCCGGTGTGTTCGATCTTTCCGCTGATGCGGACGGGCTGCAGCGCATGAAAGACATCCCACGCGCTCAGGCTTTCGCCGTTACGTTGGAAAATGCCGGTGGTAGCCCCACGCCCGATCTACAAGCGCTGGTGCTGATGGGCCAGGCTGGTTGAGGGTGTGGTCATCCAATAAACGGCCGGGGGGCCCTCCGAACACGCTACCGCAGTACTGGTTCACTTGGATATCCGCGAAGGTCTCCGTCTCGAGACCCCGAGCCTCCGAACCTTGGCGCCTTTGGCCTCCGGCCAGGTGATCGCCGAAAAGTGGTTGAGCCGAGTGTCTCATTCAGGAGCCCACATGTCGCCCCGATTGATCAGCAAGGACTTGACCAAAATTCCATTCTCGTACTGAAATTGAGCGACCAGTAGACCGTTATCATTGAAATGCCTCCACCGGCCAACCGTGGTCGTATCCCGGAATTGGCCCTTGTAGCTCAAGTGACCTTGTTCATCATAACCCACCACCCGCTTCTTGGTTGACAGCAGCACGTTGCGTTCTACGACTATCGTCTTGTGCAATAAGTCGTAGGAGAGCCGACCGCATACGATCCGGTTGGAACAGCCGACCAAAAACACCAACCCTGCTCCAACGAGAATGGAAGGAAATGCGCAAGGGACGAGCTTCATATGGATGGAACGTGGTGTAGAGTCGAATATGTACTCGTTCTCTGGTGCTCGTTGGGACACTCGCTCAAATTGGTCCGATGAAGTTTCCCTATTACTGGGCTTTGAAGATCACCGGCAGCGTCAGCTTGCAGGCCATCGGTGATCCGTCATTCCCTTTCGCCGGTTCCCAGCCAGGCATAGAACGTATCACGCGAACGACCTCAGCGTCAAAGGCAGGGTGCAAGGGCCTCTTGATGACCACATCGCTGACCTTGCCATCCGCCCCGATCTGAAAGCGGACCCAGACCTTGCCCTCCACATTTTGGATGGAGTCGGGATACTGAAGGCGCTTGCTTAACCAGGTCATCAACGCCTCCTGTCCTCCGGGAAATTCCGCCGACTGTTCAACTCGACCGATCTCTTCCTTCTCGTTCCCCTGCTCATCGTACCTGTTCTCGAACTGCTGACGGTCGATACTCGCATAGAAGGTGTTGGAGTACGTTTCATCGAACTTCAGCCGACACTCCGTGGGCAGATCCCCTTCATAGATCATCGCGGAGGTGATCGCGATGTATCCGGGCAGGAGCACGATGCTGCCGACCCCAACGCCGCACATGTGCATGAACGGTTCCTGGATCGCCTTCCACTGACCGGTCTCGGTACGTGCCTCCAAGATAAAACCGATATCCCCGCCATACCCGACATACAGCGTGTCGTTGACCTGATTGACCAGCATGACGGGATGTGCACGGTAGGGCGGTTTCTGATCGTCATACCGGATGTACTCCCCCGAATGCGCCACCAGTTGCGTGGTGTCCACGATCACCTTGATATCCGATGTCTCCGGTGAACGGAACTCGCGTTTGTCCAGCCAATCGATGAAGCACCCATCCGCTGGAAGTGGCGGCGTACTTCCGGAATGCCGGTATCGCAGCGAATGGTCCAGGAACACGGTGTCCTGGAACGGCCCCAAGTAAAGCGGCGGGTACATCGCGGTCGACAACCAGTGCTCCTTCTTGTAGTGGGTCTCTGAATAGGCCGTATCGCGCACGACCGGAAAGCCGAGCGCCACTAGCCCGGGCCCTTCGCAGCCAGCCAGTACGGCAAGCCCCACAAGTAGGGCGAGAGCAAGGAGCTTCATGGTTATGGAACGCAGGGCGCAGCCGAATATTCGGTCTTTCGCCCCCCTAACGCCAACCGCCCCCGCTGATCAGGCGTGGTCTGATGGCGTTACGGCAAGCACCACCCGAAAACGAAAGGGGCCGCCCCACCAGGCAGCCCCCTTCATCAAACCACCACCGATCCACCACCGATGGCACAATGCGATCGCTTACTGCTTGGTGAAGCGCGCGGTGACCAATTGTTCCCCGGTGCTCAAGCGTGCGAAATAGATGCCGGTGGGCAGTTCGCTCACATCCACCGTTAGGGTAGAACTGCTGGCGCGCAACGCGGGGCGAAGCACCACGGAACCCATCACGTCCACCACTTCCAGCACGGCCACCCGGCCGACGAGCGCGGGCATCGCGATGTTCAACCGATCGGCCACAGGAACGGGCCATAGCGAAAGGGACGCTGGTGCGAGCACATCCTCCACGCCGGTAGTGGACATGGAACAGACCGAACCACGGCGCACTTGCCCGCGCACTTCCCCGCTCGGGTGGTTCATGGTGTGCACGTTCAGGTACAGGCTGTCGTTGCGGAACTGCACGGAGTTGGCGAGCAGGAAAGGCTGCGCGTCGGTATTCTTCCAATAGGTGAACACGCCGTTGTCCGTGATCAGGTCGCTCATGTCGTACAACACCGGGCCGTTGGTACCGGCCACGCCTGTGTGGAAATGCGCGGCTTCCACCTGCGTGGCGTTCACCACGAACATCACGTGCGCGTTGGACTGCCCACGATCCACGGAAACAATACCGGCACCGCTGGCGGACGTGTTCACCGAGGGTACTTGTTGCGAGCCGTCCAAGGCGATGGCATAGCCTTCACGCATGTAGCGGTAGGCCTGCCCGCGGATCTCGCCGTTCGGGTTGGCCGCCGTGTGTACGTTCAGGTACAGGTTGCCCTCCAGCAGTTCGATCATGTCGTCCATCGTCACGTCGGTGATCCAACCACTGATGCGGTTGCCGTTGATGCCCTCGGCGATGTCGATCACCACGGGACCTGCGGTGCCCAGCGCTCCGTTGTGCAGATGGGCGGCCTCCATCGGGCCGCTCAAGCCGTCCACTACCACGTTGTACCAGATGGAATCCATGTCCCAAGTGGCCACCATGCTCGCGGCGCCACGGGCGTCCGTTGCCACGGCGGGCACTTGTTGCGCGCCATCGAGCATCGCGTCGAAGGGAATGCCCATCGGCTTCAGCAACTGGCCGCGCACTTCGCCGTTCGGGTTGGCGTCCGTATGCACGTTCAGGTAGATATTCCCGGCCATCAGGTCGGCCAGGAAGGGTGTGGGGTCCACTTCCCCGTTCAGGGTAGTGCCGTTCAGGAAGGCGGCGAGGTCCTGCACCACGGGTCCGGCGGTGCCCATAGCCCCGCTATGGAAATGGATGGCCGTGATGGGGCCGCTGAGGCCCGTGAACACGGCGTTGAACTTCAGGCTGCCGTTGTGCTTGGCCAGCAGGAAGGTGCCCAATCCGTAGCCGTCCGTGCTCACCATGGGCACTTGTTGCATCCCGTCCAGGTCAGCTGTGAACGCCACGTCCGACTCCGGAATGATCTGGCCGCGGATCTCCCCGTTCGGGTTCATCTCCGTGTGCAGGTTCAGGTACAGTTCGCCGCGCAGGTGCATGCCGATGAGCTCCGGCGTAAGCGCCGCTCCCGTGAGCATGGTCATCACCCGGCTGTCCTGGATGAAGGGCACCAGGTCCACCAGCACCGGACCGTTCTCCCCGGGCAGGCCTTGGTGGATGTGCAGGCCGGTGAGCGTGGAGCTGAGTCCGGTCCAGCCGATGTTCACGCACAGGGTGTCCCGCGTGCCGTTCAGCGTAAGGCTGCCCAGCCCCAGGGCCGTGCTGCTGTTCATGGGCACTTGTTGGGCGCTGTTCATGCGCGCGCTGAACAAGAGGTGTGGGCGCAGGTGCGCGGCCGAAGCCCAGAGGCTCGTGAGGCCGAATGCGAATGTGGTAAGGAAGGCGTAGGGTGTTCTCATCAGTTGATAGGGTTCTTGGGGTTCTTGGAATGTTGGGCTCCGTCTTCACATACGGGGCCGAAGACCCGCACGGATCACCACACCCTCAATATTCTTGGGCACCGCCGTTCACCCACGCGACCACGAAGGCGATGTCGCACGCCGGAATGGAATTGCCGCTCGGCGGCATCGGGATGGCACCGGGCAAGTGCTGGATGGACTGCAGCAGATCCCCATCAGGCACTTGGCCCACCAGGCCCGCATAGGTGGTAAAGTCCCCGGTACCATCGCCTGCGGGTACATGGCAGTCCGGCAAGGCGCAATGCTGTTGCATGATGGGAACGATGTCCGCCGCGTAGCTCACCGCCGTGGTGTCGCAGCCCATTTCGGGTGGGACCAGTTCCTCCGCCCCATGCCGGCAGCCGCCCAGAAACAGCAACAACAGAAAGAGGGACGTGGTCCGCATCGCACCATGTACGCAGCACACCGCTGTGCGGATCACGCCCCGCTTTCGGGTGCAGGCAGGGCGGGATCACCCCAGAACGCCAACAGCCCCCGCTGTTCAGGATAAAACTCGTGCAGGGTCTCCCGAGGAACAAGGGGACCCTGAGCAACCATGGATACGCAGGGGCCCGCCGTTTGGCGGCTGAAGCGGAGACACTGCGCGAGTCAAGGTCCCATGCCTTGGTGATGTGCCGGCCCAAGTGGTCGGTAAAGAGCAGGTCATCGGCCAGCAAGCGGTTCAGGGTTACCGTGTCGTGGGAACGCATGGCGGCGAGGAGTTGCCCTTCCAGTTCGGCGATGGTGCTCCTGTGTTTCGTGCCCCGACTTGTCCGGGCGTGTTTCATACCGCCAGAGCGGGGGGCGAAGATGCGGACCCCTCCTTGTCGCCCATGCTCCGTTCGCGCGGCCCGCAAGCGAACGGGTCACTGGGACCAACCGTCTCCGACCCGGAACTCGTGCGCCTATCCGCTCTGGAAGTCCGCAATGGCTCTCAGCGCATCCCTTCCGACACTTCTACCACTTCCACCGTATGTGATGGTGTGGTGCGGTAGGCGATGCGGTCCAGTTTCCGTTCCGGCAAATGATACCAGATGCGGAAGCCCGCCAACGCGGCATGGTGCAGGTCCTCGAAGCCGGGCAGCTCGGCCAGCCGGTCCAAACGCGCGAGGACCAACTCCACCTCCGTGTGTTCCATGTGACCGAACCGATGGGAGCGCTGCTCGCCCAATCGCTTCACGAGCTTGAGCACATGCGCAGCTACTTCCGCATCCGCAGTAACGGTCCCTGAAGTGGTCGTGCGTTCGAAGAGGCCAGGGAGGTAGACGGAGTTCATGTTCCGAAGGTAGTTCGGGGAGGCCGCGGATCCGACTTTCCTGAAATGCGCGTGGACAGGGGTGAACATGCGGGGGACCCCGGCCTGTGCAAGGGATATTGACAACGCGGACCCCCGACCTTCGCCGGAGATCCCGGTCCGGACGAACGCTCCAGTACATTCGCGCCCCTTTCAGGAAAAAATGAACTGCCTCTCTATCGAACGCCTCGGCAAACGCTACGGACCGCGCGAGCTGTTCAAGGACATCTCCTTCGGCTTGGAGAAGGGCCAGAAGACCGCCATCGTGGCCCGCAACGGCACCGGCAAGAGCACCTTGCTGAAGTGCATCGCCGGACTCGAAACGCCCGACGAAGGAAAGGTGACCTTCAACAAGGGTCTGCGCATCGGTTACCTCGACCAGAACGTGGTGATGACCGCCACGCACTCGCTGGTGGATGAGATGCTCGATCAGGACGATCCGGTGACCAACGCCATCCGTGCCTATGAGCACGCCGTGGAACGCCACTTGGGGGATGAAGAGCTGCACCGCGCAGTGGACCAGATGACGGAGCTGAACGCGTGGGACCACGAGGCCCGTGTAAAGCGCTTGCTCTACCAGTTCAACTTGCGCGACCTGGAGCAGCCCGTAAACACGTTGAGCGGTGGGCAGCAGAAGCGATTGGCCATGGCCAAGGTGCTCATCAACATGCCCGATGTGCTGATCCTGGATGAGCCTACCAACCACCTCGACATGCAAATGATCGAGCAGCTGGAGGAAGAGCTCAGCGCACCGGGCGTTACCCTGTTGCTGGTAACGCACGATCGCCACTTCCTGGACAACGTGTGCGACGAGATCATCGAGATGGAGTTCGGGCAGTTCACCCGCTTCACCGGCAACTACAGCTACTACGTGGAGAAAAAGGCGGCGCTGGACGAGGTGCGCGACGCAACGCAACAGCACCTGAAGGGCCTGATGAAGAGCGAGCTCGCCTGGGTGCGCAAGATGCCCCGCGCGCGCGGTACCAAGAGCAAGAGCCGCCTGGACAAGTTCGAGACGATCAAGTCTTTGGCCACGCGCGATTTCAGCCGCGACCAGGTGAGCATCGATGTGAAGACGGAGCGCCTCGGCGGCAAGGTGATCGAAGCGCGCAACCTCACCAAGAGCTTCGGCGATCCGGCTACCCTGGAGACCTTCAAACCGATCGTCGCACATTGGAGCTACTCGCTGAAAGCCGGTGATCGTATCGGCATCGTTGGCCCGAACGGCATCGGCAAGAGCACCTTCCTCGATCTGCTCACGGAGAAGGTGAAGCCGGATGCAGGTACCGTTTCCGTAGGATCAACAGTGATCCTCGGCATCTTCGGCCAGCAAGGCCTGGAGATCAAGGAGGACAAGCGCATCATCGAAGTGGTGCGCGCCATCGCCGATGTGATCCCCTTGAGCAAAGGCAAAACGCTCACGGCATCCGCACTGCTGGAGCGTTTCCTCTTCGACAAGGACCAACAGTTCCAGTACGTGAGCACCTTGAGCGGTGGCGAAAAGCGACGCCTCTACCTCTGCACGGTGCTGATGAAGAACCCCAACGTGCTCGTGCTCGATGAGCCCACGAACGACCTGGACATCCCCACGCTGAACGCGCTGGAGGATTTCCTCACCGAGCTTGAGATCTGCCTGCTCGTAGTGAGCCACGATCGTTTCTTCATGGACAAGATCTGTACGAAGCTGCTGGTCTTCGAAGGTGAAGGGAAGATCAAGGAGTGGGTGGGCAGCTACACCGAGCTGCGCGAGATGCAGAAGGCGCGTGAGTTGCAAGCGCAACGCGCGAAGAATGCGGAGACCGCGGCGGGTAAGACCTCAGGGTCCGTTACGCGAGACCCTGAGGGAGAAGCGCGGCCCCGCCCCGCCACCCCCCGGGGGGGGGGTGGTGTCACCCCCCAGAAAAAGTAGTTAGGGGTGGGGAACGA
>JANOPI010000238.1:0-2006 GCA_031421755.1 Flavobacteriales bacterium
CCGGCCGACCTCGCCCAAGGGAGGGCAGGCGGGCGTCTCGTGCCTCACTATGGTCCATCACAATTCCTCCAATTTGAGCATCCACGGTTCATAGGCGGATGAATAGCAGTAGGCTTCGGGCGAAGCCACGATCCCTTCCACCACAGGGTTCATACGGATGTAGTCCACAACTCTGTCCACCTCTTCGGGCTTGGTCAATTGCATCGGCTTGTTGTTCTGCTGCCAGAGTTGGAACGCCGCGTTGTGCTTGTTGGCTTCACCGGCTTCCCGCAGCAGAGCCAGCATCCATTCTTTCCTGCTCTCGCCCGGATGTTCTTTGATGGCCGTATGGATCTTGCCGCTCGTGAACTTCTTCAGATCCCGCATGATGTCTGAAAGCGAACAACCCTCAGCAGCCGATGCCAGCAGATGCACATGGTTCGATATGATCGTCCACTCATACAACAACAAGCCCTTCTTCACTTGGCAGTGCCGAAGACTTTCAACGATGATGTCCTTGTACACCGGCCTGGTCAACACATCGATCCAGCCCACTGTGGCGAAGGAAATGAAGTACAGCCCCTCGGGGTCGTGGAATTTGTACTTCCGGCTCATGCGTGGAAAGTACCTAAGCGCCTGATCGGGTCTTCAAAAAGGCCATCTGAACACCTACGCTGCAGCGCAGCGTTGAAAGAAGCGTAGGCACAGTGCCGAAGGCACGGCCCGTACCTACCTCATGGCTCGCTTCGCTGCAATGCCCGGTAACTGATCACCACAGCATGGGCCGTATCCAAGGCACGGGAGGACGGCCAGCTTTCGTTGACATCCCCGTAGCTGGCCTAACTCCCGCGCCAAAAGTTTGGAAATCTCGCGCCAGTCGGGGGGCGGTATCGTAGGCACGGGAGGACGGCCAGGAGCGTTTGACACCCTTGTCCCTGGCCTAACTCCCGCGCCAAGAGTGCACGAGCGAAGGACGCCTCGCGCTAGTCAGGGGCAAGTATGGCCGGTCCGCGATGGCATGTGAAGCAGCAGTGTGCGCTTCTCTCGCTTGTTCGTGATCACCCGCCATACGGTGGGGAAGGCTGGACCATTGACCACATGAAGCGGCACGGAGCCGAACACTAGGCCACCAGTTGTGATTCTAAGGGTGGAAGTCTGCGGCGTGATGACCAAGGGACGAGTGGGATAGAGCAACATGCCGGGTAGCCCCACCTGGCAAGTCAACGTGTCCGCTTTGAACTGGCCCATGTCAACAGTCTCGAAGGATATGCTGTGGGGCGGAGAACGCACCAACAGTTTGGACGAAGGGGTCGGCTTGACGGGAAGGCGATAGACGCTCCCCGACCCCAAGAGTTGAACAGTGTCTAAGTACATGGTCACTTGTCGCCAATCAAGTGGATCACCCTTGCAATCAACAACGTGGATGATGCGGGGACCTGTTGTTCCTGAACCGTGTTCGGACACATTCACCTTGACGACGTCGGGAACCGCAGATGTTAGACGGAGGTCGTTCCCTTGGATGCTATATCGACCGTAGGCGTAGTACTCCGAGGGGAAGTCTTCAACCGCACGGAGCAGATAGTTGCTGTCCGGGAGTAGTGCAAGTTTCCATTTGCCAGCGGAGTCCGTGTACAACACTGTGCGCTTGCTCGACCCGCACCCAATGACCGACAGCCATACGACGACGATTACCAACGAGATATGAGCGCGAACACGACGCATGTGATCAACGCCTTCCTTCCTTCATCTCAGCCTTTGACGGCCCGCTGAACTCACCATTCTGCATCCGCCATTCCTGAGGCGAGCGACCATTCGCACCGGCAACCTGACACCCCCAATCAGTACATGGCTGCTGGCCTGCAACAGAAGGATCGACACCCTGTTGACGTAAGTCACCGTCCCGCACAGGGGTGGAGAGATTTAGCTGACCCGTTAGAGCTGCGCCACGGAAGAGCCTAGGTCCGGCTGTTTGTACTAGCTGAGTGACGTATGACTGCATGTCGCTCACGTCCTGGCCTAGCGTTGGG
>JANOPI010000239.1:0-3927 GCA_031421755.1 Flavobacteriales bacterium
CCATGGAGATCGCTTGGTCCCGATCGGATTCCGCACCCTTGATGTCGTTCACCAGGATCTTCACTTTGGCGCGTCGGTCGAATATGTACTCGCTGTAGGGGTTCAGTTCCAGCGCCCGGTCCATGTCCACCAGCGCCTGGGAATGCTGTCCCAAGCGGCTTTGGAGCATTGCGCGCTTCATATACGCATCGGCGAAGGCCACGTCCTTCTGGATGGCATTGGTGTAGTGTAGCAGGGCTTGTTCGCTATTGCCCATGCGCAAGGCGATATCTCCCTGCTGTATGACCTGCACAGCATCCAGCCTATTGCTGAGTTGCGCCGAAGCGAACACCGTGGCTGTGGATAGGAGCAAACCGAGTATGGCGCGAGGGATGGGAATGTTCTTCATGGTGTTGACTGTAGTTCACACTTTCGCGGTCTGTTCCAATAAGGTCTTCTGCGCGTGCGGATCCAAGTGCGTCACGGGCACTGCATGGATGCGCACCAGATCATGGCCGAGCAGAGCATAGGCGGCTTGCTCCACCTCCCTGTAGAGCAGGCCCTTGGTCATCCCTTGCAACAGCAACTGGCTTTCGCGGTAGAGCTTGCCCTGTTCCCACTTCAATTCCTCATGGTCCGTATCAATGGTGGGGAAGAGCAGAAGATGCTTCTCCATCAGGTGCGCAGCGAGTTTTTCGGCGGCGCTGATGGTGCGGGTCTGTATGGTCACGTGGATCATGTGGGTACAAATGTAGTAATACTATATGTGTATCAAGTAATGCAACACAAATAGGATGTAATACTATATTTGCTTTCGCATGGGAACACACTACCACCTCGAGCCGGACGCTTCGCTCACCCAGCGCAGCATCAGCAGCCCGATGGGCACGCGGATCCTGACAATGGGCATCGACCTGATGCTGGAACTCGGCCTTGAAGCCTTCACCTTCAAGAAGCTCGCCGAGCGGATGGGTTCCACGGAGCTCACCGTGTACCACTACTTCGCCAACAAGCAACGGCTGTTGCAGTACTATTTTCAGCTTTACTGGCTTTGGTTGCAGACGTATTGCGAGCAGGAAGGCCGCACCTTGAAGGACCCTCGTGCGCGGTTGCATGGTGACATCAAGGCCTTGTGCGGGATCTGGCAGGCGGACGTTATGGCCGCGCAGATCGATCCTGCGAAGCTCCGCGCCCTGGTCATCGCAGAAGGCTCAAAAACCTTCCAGCACAAGAATGTGGATGCGGACAATGAGTTGAAGCTCTTCAAGCCATACAAGGACCTGTGTGCGCATGTGGCCGCAGAACTGAAGGCGTGCTCGCCCCGCATGAAGTCACCGCGTTCATTCGCGACCACCCTCGTAGATATGGCCCACTCCCTGGAGTTCGCCATGCACCACCTGCCCGCGCTCACTGAATTGAGCGGGAAGAAGGACCGCAAGCAGCTCGCTGCCTTCCTCATTGATCTCGCGGATCGCTACCTGAAGGCCAAGTGAGCAAGCACGGCCTCGAACGCTTCGCAGGCCGCACCCTCGGCGTGGCCACTATCCATGGCAAGGAGCGCGTGATCGGCCCGGCGCTGATGAAAACACTACCACTCGCACGAGCCATCGGTATCGTTGGCATGGACACCGATCGCTTCGGGGCATTCAGCGGTGAAGTGCAGCGCACGCTCGATGCGCTTGAAGCGTGCAAGGCCAAGGCGAAACACGGTGCTGAGGTGAGCGGCCTCGACCTGGTGATCGCCAGCGAAGGTTCCTTCGGTCCCTATCCGCCCGCGCCCTTTGTGCCCTGCGATAAAGAGATCCTCGTGCTCTACGATGCGCACGATGGTTCCTTCTTCGAGCACCGGCATGTTTCACTTCGAACGGTTTTCGGTGGCGATGAGTGCAGCGTTTGGGGCCAGGTGCGAGCGTTCGCGGAGCGGATGAAATTCCCGGAGCACGGTTTGGTCGTGCGCGCACGGGAAAAATGGATAATGGGCGATGCGATGAAGAAGGGCATCACCGACGAAGGTGTGTTGCGTGCATTCACGAATGATATGTTCGTCCAACATGGCTCCTGTTGGGTGGAGACCGATATGCGCGCCATGCTGAATCCGACCCGTATGCAAGTGATCGCTGCGACGGCGGAACGGTTCGCCCAGGAGTTGGCGACAATTTGCCCGGCGTGCGGCGTATGCTGGTTCCGCATAACGAAGGCACTACCCGGCTTGCCTTGTGAGCTATGTGGCTGGGCCACGCCGAGCACCAGAGCGTACCTGCGTACCTGTAATACGTGTGCGCATACCTCTACCTCCCCACGTCCCGACGGAAGGACTACCGAGGAGCCGCAGCACTGCGGAAATTGCAATCCGTAAGGCCTGTTCCTTGTCAACTTTTCAGAGCAAGAGAAAGATCGACAGTCGTTGCCACGGTCCGTTTCTGAAAATTGTTCAACGCCGCCTACAAAATGTCAGCCTCCGGTCACTGGTACCGAGTTTGAAAACAGGGTAGCGCCCCCGACCATGTGGCCGGGGTAAAACCTACAACAATGACACTTGTGAAGTACAAGAGTGCGCCGGCAAGCACAGCTTCCCCGGTGGACCGCCTGGCCAGCGAGATCTTCGGCACCAACATCGCCCGTCTCTTCGGTAGCGACGGCATTCTGGATCACAGCCCACGCGTGAACATCGTGGAAGGTCCCGAAGAGTTCCGGTTGGAGATGCAAGCGCCAGGCTACGACAAGAAGGACCTGAAGATCGAGATGGTGGATGACACGCTGACCATCCGAGGCGAGCACACGGAAGATGAGCGGAACGAAGAAACGCGTTGGACCCGTCGGGAATTCAGCCGCGCGGCCTTCGAGCGCAGCTTCGTGATGCCCCAGAGCATGAAGGCCGAGGCCATCAAGGCCGACTATGTGAACGGCGTGCTCCAGGTGACCATTCCGAAGTCGGAAGAGGCCAAGCCGAAGACGCGCACGATCAGCATCCACTGAGCGGCCAAGTGAGGAAGTGGGAAGGCCGCCAGCAATGAGCGGCCTTCCTTGCTTCCATCCGAGAACCAGTATCCACTTTCCTGATCCATCCATTCCCTCTCCTCGGGAGAGGGATCAAGGGTGAGGTCAAAAGGAAAGGCTGGATCAGGAAAGCTCAACTCTGTAATACCGAACAACCAACACCTACGCCGAGGCTTCGGCGTGCAAAGCATGAAAACCATTGGAACAACCCCGCTGGTGCATGCGTTGGCCGTTGTGACCATGACTTTGTCCGCATGCAACGGACAGGCGCAGCAGCACCAGGAAGGCACCGTGCAAGCGGATACGCTCACGGCCCAGATGAATGCACCGAAGACCGAAGTGCGGGTGAACAAGGAGTATGACGCGAACGGCAACCTGATCGCCTACGACTCCACGTACTCTTCGTTCTACTCGAGCCACAACGCGGATCCCACGCAGATGGACAGTCTGTTCCGCGACTTCCGGCCGGGCTTCAACAGCCAGTTCCCGTTCATGACGGACCCGGGTTTCAACGACCTGTTCTTCCGGGACTCGCTGCTGTACCCCGACTTTTTCCACGACGACTTCTTCCGCAAGCGCATGGAGATGAACGACCGGTGGATGCAACTGATGATGGCGGAAATGGATGCGATTAAGAACGGCTACTTCCGCGAGCGCGCCGCGAAACCTCACGGGCCCGGCAGCACGCCGCACTGAACGATCGACGCCATGGAAGGAGTTGAAGAAGCCATCATCAAGGTGTACATGCTCCAGCGCGACTCCCTGCGCGAGCGTGCGGGGGCGATGCTGGAGCATGCACCCGACCGCGACATACCACCGACCTGGGTGGTACCCATGGACGTGCCCGCGGTGGACAAGCTCGTAGGGAGCTTGAAGCCCTACCTGTATTTCGACCGACAACGAAAGCGCTTCACGCACATTGTGCATGCGTTCGCGGTGGTGCCAAAAGCG
>JANOPI010000240.1:0-3165 GCA_031421755.1 Flavobacteriales bacterium
CGGCGCGCGCTGCGGGCGTCTCAGCCATCACCGCAAGCGCCCAAACGCTCGCTGACGCTATCAAGCTCACCGACAAAGAGCAGTTCGAGAAAGCCACGGGCGCTTTCCGGAAGCTCGTAACCGCAGAACCGCAGAACGGAGAGGTCTGGTTCTACTTCGGCGAGAACTACTGGGAGAACGGGCGCTCGGACAGTGCTGAGGTCTGCTACCGC
This sequence comes from Flavobacteriales bacterium, assembly GCA_031421755.1. GTDB lineage: Bacteria > Bacteroidota > Bacteroidia > Flavobacteriales_F > PHOS-HE28 > PHOS-HE28. The sequence goes on from JANOPI010000240.1 coordinate 213, forward strand.
CAAGGCAACGGCGTGGGTGGCAAATTCCCGCTCAACAAAGTGGGCTTGGGCAAAGCACTGTGGTCGCAAAGCAAAAAAGACGAAGCACAATCCATGTTCACGCAGGCCGTGAGCGACGCGTGCGACAAAGCGAACAAATTCCCCAAGCCCCTGCAAAGCACCACCTACCGCGAGATCGCGGAAGCCATCGCACAAGGGCAGGGCATGGATCTGATCAAGGCGCAGGAGTTCATCGCCAAGGCCATCGAAATGGATGCGAAGAACCCGGAGACCTATGTGCTGAAGGGCGATGTGCTCTTCGACCAGAACCCGCGCGATGGTTCAGCTCCGTTGGAGAATTACAAGACAGCGATCAACCTGGATGCGCTGAACGCGAAGCCAGTGACGCGTAAAGCCAAAATGTACTACCGCGCCAAGAACAACCCGGCGGCCATCGAGGAGTATTCCAACGCCATCGCGCTCGATGGGGCTTTCGCACCAGCGTATTCTGGTCGCGCTGAGGCCTATGTGAAGGTCGGCGAATTCGCCAAGGCCGAGGCCGACATGGCCAAATACCTTGAATTGAACACCGGCAACCAGAGTGCTCGCGTGCGTCAGGCCCAGTTCCTGTTCCTCGTGGCCAAGTATCCGGAATCCCTGGCCTTGATCAGCACCTTGGAGAACGAGGGCGTGAAGAACATCGTGCTCAAGCGACTGAAGGGCTATGACCAGGTAGAAATGAAGGACTCGCTGAACGCGAAGACCACGCTCGATGCATACTTCGCCGAGCAACCCGAGGACAAGCGGATCGCTGCGGACTACGAATACTATGGCAAGAGCCTGCAGCTGATGCGCCAAGATTCCGCTGCGGGCGAGAACATGCTGAAAGGTGCCCGTATGGACAAGACCAAGGACTACCTCTTCACTGATGCGGCAAAGGCGTTCGCGAAGGCCAAAGCGTTCGACAAAGCGATCGGGGCCATGCGCGAGAAGATCGCCGCCGACAAACCTGAAACGAATGACTACTACTACCTCGGCGACGTAGCTCTGAGAGGCAAGCGCTGGGCCACCGCGGATAGCGCATGGGCCGCCTACACCCAGCGGAACCCGACCGCCTATCAAGGGTTCAAGTTCCGCGCACGCGCCCAAGCCGGCTCCGACACGCTCGCCATCCAGGAGCGCACATGGGCGGCCAAGCCCTACTACGATGAGGTGCTGCTGAAGATGAAACCCGAGGAGAAGGAGAAATTCAAGGCGGACCTGGAGGAGGCACTGAACTACATGGGGCTCTACTTCCTCTACAACAAAGAGGCCCGCGACCTGCCGAAGTCACGCTGCTACTTCGAAAAAGTGGCCGCCCTTAATTTGGGCACCAGCATCACCAAACAGGTGGTCGAGGTGATGCTGAAGACCAAGGAACTGAAGGATGTGGCGCCTGGAATGTGTGACTGAAGGGACCACCGGCTGCCAGCCGGTGTGGCACAGGCTTCTAGCCTGTGATCTCAGGAAGGCCACTGCCGACCGGGTCATTCCCTAAGGCAGTGGCCTTCGCGCACATGCACCGGATGGAAGCCGGTGCCCCTTTACATTGCCCCCATGTTCTCCAAGAACAACCGCCTTACGCTTTGGATCCTTCTCGCCATGGTGATCGGTATCGCCGTGGGTTACGCGATGCACACCGGCATGGAGGAAGCCGCCCGGAAGAACGTCGCCGACAACCTGAAGATCCTCACCGACATCTTCCTGCGCCTGGTGAAAATGATCATCGCGCCGCTGGTGTTCAGTACGCTGGTGGTGGGCATCGCCAAGCTGGGCGACATGAAGACAGTTGGACGAGTGGGCGGTAGGGCGCTGCTGTGGTTCGTCAGCGCTTCGCTGGTCTCCCTGCTCTTGGGTATGCTGCTGGTGAACATCCTTCAACCCGGGGTCGGGCTCAACTTCACAGCGGACGCCACTTCGGCCAGCGAATTCGCGAGCACAGCGAAGGGCTTCACCATCCGTACGTTCATCGAGCACCTGTTCCCGAAGAGCGTGGTGGAAGCCATGGCTACTAACGAAGTGCTCCAGATCGTCGTCTTCAGCATCTTCTTCGGTGTGGCCTGCGCCAGCATCGGCGACTACGCCATGCCCGTGGTGAAGCTGCTCGAAAGCGTTTCGCACGTGATCCTCAAAATGGTGGGCTACGTGATGAACTTCGCGCCACTCGGTGTGTTCGGAGCCATCGCTGCAGTGATCGCTATCTATGGCCTGGACATCCTCCGGACCTACGCGTTCTACATCGGGCAGTTCTACATCGGCCTCGCCATCCTGTGGATCATCCTCATCGGGGTGGGTTTCCTCTTCCTCGGTCAGCGCATGAAAGAACTGATGCGCCGCATCGTTCAGCCCATCACCATCGCCTTCAGCACCACCAGCAGCGAGGCCGTGATGCCCAAGCTCATGGAGGAGCTCGAGCGCTTCGGCTGCAAGGACAAGGTGGTGAGCTTCGTACTCCCGTTGGGCTACAGCTTCAACCTGGACGGAAGTATGATGTACATGACCTTCGCGAGCCTCTTCATCGCGCAGGTGTACGACGTTCCGCTCGCGCACGACCTGCCGATGCAGCTCACCATGCTGCTCACCCTCATGCTCACCAGCAAAGGCATCGCCGGTGTGCCACGCGCGTCACTCGTGGTTGTGGCCGCCACGCTCGGCATGTTCGGCGTACCGCTGGAAGGCATCGCGCTCATCCTGCCCATCGACCACTTCTGCGACATGGGCCGCAGCGCAACGAACGTGGTGGGCAATGCCATCGCAACCAGTGTGGTGAGCAAGTGGGAAGGGGAGCTGGGGCACTAGACCATTCCGCACCTCCTTATCAGGGCCCGTAGCAGGAGCACCGTGCGCATACGTATTGCTCTCGAACCGGACGATAGACCGCGTATGTACGACCCGGTCCCGCATACGTATATTTGGTCTGCGATGAAGACCAAGG
>JANOPI010000241.1:0-11487 GCA_031421755.1 Flavobacteriales bacterium
CCGGAACCCGGATCACCGAAGTCCCATAGGATGGAATTGGCACATGGAGCTACCGCGGAGAATGAGACCTCCGGTCCATCGCACAGGAACGATGTCTCCACGTCCGGTGGTGGTGGCTCCCCGATGAAGACGTCGTCGATGGCGATACCGTCGTAGTTGTTGCAGGTGCTTCCCGAACCGAAAAGGAAGCGGAATCGGACGCTCGGTCCGTTCGCCAGATCGGCCAAACAATGGGACGCCAGGATCCACCCCGCACTCCCCTGCCCGCCTTGGCAGGAGCCGACCGTTACGCCTTGCCTGCCGCTCCACCCGTGCTGTGGGTTCGCTTCGTCCAGGTTGATGATGCTGCCCGTATTGTACCAGTTCTGCGTGTAGCAGTCCTCTGGATCGTTGTTGGCGCCAACATTCTCCCATGAGTTGCCTTGATCCAGCGAATACTGGAGGACCATGCCATCGTAGGTGCGTTCAACTTCCCAGTAGATCTTGAACGCGATGTACGGGTTGTCCAATGTGGTGAAGTCGAAGCACGGGCTCATGAGCCAGCTCTGAGCGTCGAATTCGTAAAACTGACCGTTCAAGCCCCCTACACACCAGCTCTTTGCTCCGCCGCCAGGGCTATCGATGTTGGGATGTGCCGGCGCGCCCCATTCCCAATCATCCGCAAGCCCACCGTGTGTCCACGCTTCCGCGGCCTCGAAGCCTTCTTCGTACGGAAAAGTACTGATCACCGGTCCACATTGGCCCACGGCCGCCAACCCTGACACCATGGTCAGCACTGCAGCGATCGATCGGGCGGTCCTCATTCGGGGTGCAAAGGTCCGTTGTTCCGGGGTGCGGGCCATGATCGTAAGTCTCGTCCTTCAGGTTGGACAGGTCACGATATCGACGTGATCCGTACCTCCGGCGGTGCCTTTCGAGCACGTCAACACTCATTCCGATGCGTCTGTTCCACAAGGTCACGGACGTTTCCCGAACTGAGGGTGTGCCGTGGACGGCCTGCCATCACTCCACCGCTTTCTTCGCCTCCTCCAGCGTCGGCACATCATTGCAGTGCCACTGGCCCATGACGCGTCCTTCCTTCAGCAGCACCACACCGGGGTTGCTGCGGATCATGGTCTTCAGCGTGATCTCGTCGCAGGTAACGAAGTCGAAGGCCAACTGGTGTTCGTGGCGGAAGGCTTCCACCTCGTCCGATCCGCTTGCTGTTGCGCCATAAACATACCAGCCGTTCGCGTAGGCGGCATCCGTCAACGCCTTGATCCCCGGCAGACAACCGGTGCTTGCTTCCTGGATCGTTTTCACCACGATGAGCACCACCGGCGTGGGTTCGGCCAGCACATCATCCGTGATGTCTACGCCGTCCTTATCAGTAAGGCGGAAGTCCTGCACGAGCGAGGGCTTGCCGGGGTCCAGCACGTTCACGCGCTGCTTCACGAATTCATTGTTCGCCACCCACACGCTGTCGTTCCACGGATAGTTGTTCCCGGGGTACTCTTTCTCCTCGCCAGTGGTCTTGTCTTTGTACACCAGGAAGATCTCGTTCTTCGGTGGAGTGGCCTGTGCTTTCTGCTCGCTGATGCTCTTGCCCACGGCGTAGGCGCGGTAGTCCTTCAACGGCAAGTGCGCATAGCAGTACCAGATGAAGCCGAGCGACAAGATCGTGATCCACAGGGCGGTGATCCATTCTGACTTCACCCCGTTCGTGTAACGTTTGATGACGAAGTACCCGATGATCCCCACGCAGGTAAAGGACAAGAAGAAGCCCCAGCCGAATACCCAGCACCAGATCGCAACAAGGATCAGTGCACCAGGCAGCAGCACCTTGTCATCGGCAGCGGTGTTGAAGGTGATGCCCGGCTTGCGGAACCAGCTTACGAAGAAGAGCGGCAGCACGAAGACGAGCAGGATCACGTCTTTCGTAAAGCTTTCCCACGGCGTAAGGCTTCGGCCCAAGGAACCCTTCATCGCATCGCCGAAGCAGCCGCAATCGGTAACGCAGGTCACGTCGCGCAGTTCCGCCACACCGCTCACGATCACTTCGTACTTCCCTTGCGGATCGCAGGTAGCCGTGTAGGCGGTGAGCCAACCGAAGAAGAGCGTGAGCCAGAGAATGCTCGCCGTTGCCAGCTTCATGCGCCCGCCCACGAGCACCGCGAAGCCGAGAACCACTTCCGCCAAGCACGCGAGGATCGCCAAGAAGAGCGCTGCCGGCTCCAAGAAGACAAGGTTCAACGCGCTCTCGGCGAAGTATTCCTCCAGTTTGTAGCTGAAGCCCAGCGGATCGTTGGCCTTCACCAGGCCACTAACGATGAAGGTGGCCCCTACGAGGACGCGGCAGAAGAAGAGGAAGTACTTCATGTGCTCAGCCGATCAAGTGCTCATGTGCTCCTGATCGAGCGGCGAATGTACCCGGACGGATGTTCCTGCTCCGGTGCGGGGCACCCGATCAACAGAACATTAACGCCTCTTAGCGTGAAGCACCACCGTGCTCGCGGCGCAGCATACCCTTCCGTGGTTCACTGGAAGTGGCATCGGCCATGGCCGTCATCCGCCGCTCGTAGTCGATCATCAGGCTCTGTACTTCCGGCCGGATGCGCTGGTCATAGGCGACATCCCAATTCACCAGTCCGGTGGCCGGCTCGAAGGAGGCTTGGCCCATCGGCAGATCGAAGAACGAAAGATCCATGTCCGACAAGCGCTGGAACATGGTCATTTCCACGAACAGATCCTTGGTCTTGTTCTCGCCATCCCATTCCAAGCCGTGCGTATCGATGGAGAAGCACTTGGTCTGGTGACCGGGGGAGCTGAACCGCAGAACATACTTGGCGTTGTTGTCCAAGGTGAACCCGTAGCGGCCGAGCATGCCCGTTTCTTCGGCTTGTTGCTTCACACCATCCTTGTACACGCGCACCAGCGCGTCCGTGATCAGTTCACCGGAGAGGTACTCGGTTACCAACCCATGGATGCGGAGGTTGTAGGCCTGAACTTGGGTGAAGAGCCCGCAAGCCATTGCGAGCGATGCCAGCTTGATCGTCATCCGCATGTGCTCCGCCCCGGGACGGTAAGTACCCCGTTGGCGTGGGCTGCGAATTAAGCCTCGCAGAAGGGGGGATCCAAGGGGGATCAGGGCGTTTTCACAAGGTTCGATCAACAGCCATTTGTTGATGACCCGGCCCGGTCGTTCAGCAACCAACGTACATGGAACCGGTCCGTTGTGCGATCTTTCGCCTTCCTTGATCCACATCGGAAAAGTACGCCGCCCATGCTCCGCTCCTCGCACCTCTGCATCGCACTTGCGATCGCCCCGTTCCTCTGTGCCCAATACACCGCCACGGTGAAGACCACGGTTACCAAAACCGAAAGCGCTGATTGGAAGAAATGGAGCAACAAGGAATGCCTGATCAACTACCCCTCCACATGGACCAACGAGGGCGCCTTGGGCACGGATGCGTTGGCCATCTTCTTCGCACCGTCCGATGCCACCGGAGGGGTGCGCGAACGGGTAGCGCTTTCCAGTCTTGACGCCACCGGCAAAACCATGGAGCAGCTGATGACCGAGGCGGAGTCACAGAACTTGATGGGCTACACCGAACTCAGGAAAGTAACCGCCAGCATTGAAGGCGATCAGGGTGTGCTTGAATTGCTCGGGACGCTGGATGGCCAACCCGTGAAACTCAAGCGTGAACTCACCTTGCACGGGAACAAGGCCTGGATACTCGGGTACGTGGCCCCAGCAGCGAAGTTCGAGGATGCCTTGTACCTCGCCGACGCCATGTTCATGTCCTTCGCGGTGAAGTGAGCGTGCTTCCGTGCTGACGGCGTTACGCGCTGTCGACTGCTCTGCCCTACCGTCTTTCTCACGGGTCGGCCTGGCGGAAATTACCCCCGATCGGGTATTGTGCGGGTCTTTGGTGGCAAGGAGCTTTGCCTCCTCACCAACACCAACGCCCCATGGCACGAAAAGAACGGAACAAGTACGCTTTGTGTATCGGTATCAATGACTATCCCGGTACAGACAGCGACCTCAACGGCTGCGTGAACGACGCGAACGACTGGGCCAACGAACTCAAGGACCGGGGATTCAGCGTGGCCACACTGCTCAACAGCAAGGCCACGGCCGCGGGAATCACCTCGGCGATCTCCGATACCATCGCCAAAGCGGTGACTGGAGACCTGGTCACCATCACCTTCAGCGGGCATGGCAGTTTCATACCGGATACGGACGGTGATGAGAGCGATGGGAACGATGAATGCATCGTGCCTTACGACTATCAGCGGGGCCTGATCACGGACGACACGCTCTTCACCCTGTACAGCGCCCGCGCACATGGCGTGAAATTGCTGGTACTGAGCGATAGCTGCCACAGCGGCACCGTGGCCAGATTCATGCCCATCAGCACGCCGCCTACCGCAAGCGGCAAGGGGGCGCCTCAACGTCGGGTGCGTTTCCTCCCGCCGGCCACTTTCCTCAAAGGCAAACAGCTGGCGCGGCTCGGGTCCATGCACAACTTCCGCCGCAGCAGCCCACCGGGCCGGTACGCCGGCCTGTTGATCTCCGGATGTCAGGATACGGAGTACAGCTATGATGCGTGGTTCAACGGTCGGCCCAACGGCGCATTCACCTTCGTAGCGTTGCGCGAACTCCGCAAGTTGAAGCCGGGCGCCACCTACCGCCAATGGTTCGATGCCATCCGCAAGGCGTTGCCCAGCCTACAGTACCCACAGTCTCCCAACCTGTACGGCACGCGCAATATGAAAAAATGGAAGGTGCTGGATTGAAGCTTTCTCGGACAATGGGGCTGGCCCGGGGAACGGTTCCGGGTCAGCCACCCTCCGAACTGCCCTCGGCCATCAGGATGAGCGCGAAGACGGCGTAGTTCACGATGTCCGCCCAGTTGGCATCGATGCCCTCGCTCACCAGCGTGCGGCCCTGATTATCCTCAATGCTCTTGATGCGAAGGAGCTTCATCAGGATCAGATCCACGAGGGAACTCACCCGCATACTGCGCCAGGCTTCGCCGTAGTCGTGGTTCTTCCGGCGCATCAACTCGCGCACTTCGTTGAATTCAGCGAGCAGTGCGGTTCTCGCCAGATCGGGTGACAAGTCCGGCTGATCCACGACGCCGAGTTTGATCTGAACCAGCGCCATGCAAGCATAGTTCACGATACCGATGAGTTCAGGGCGAATGCCCTCGCCCACTTTGCTCTCCCCCACTTCCTGCAAGGTGCGTATCCGCTGCGCCTTGATGAAGACCTGATCGGTAAGGGAACTCACCCGCAGGATGCGCCACGCGGTGCCGTAGTCGTGGGCCTTCTTGGTGAAAAGTTCCACGCATTCGGCTATCACCGCATCATATTGTACAAGCGTCCTGTCCATTGGTGGGCGAAAGTAGCAGAGTACATCAGCGTGCAGCTGGACCGTGGATCACCTTCGTTCCGAGTTCGCAACTTGCGGGCGATGGGCAGAACCGATTACACTTCCTGGCGCCTGCGCGACCGCTTGCTCGCGCCGCGCTTCCCGTTGGTGATGGGCATCCTCAACGCGACGCCGGACTCCTTTTATTTAGCCAGCCGTGCGAACTCGGTGGACGAGGCGCTGCACCTGGCCGAACGCATGCTCGCACAGGGTGCGGACATTCTTGATGTCGGTGGGCAAAGTTCACGCCCTGGCAGCGGTGAAGGCGATGAACGCGAGGAGATGCGACGCGTGGTTCCGGCGATCGAAGCGATCCACCGGGAGTTCCCGGAGGCGCTGATCAGCGTGGACACTTGGCGTGCGACAGTGGCGGCGGAGTCGGTAGCATTCGGCGCACGCATGGTGAACGACATCGGTGCAGGCCTGTTGGACACGGAAATGCTGACAACGGTGGCCGGGCTCGGTGTGCCTTACGTGGCCATGCACATGCTAGGCGCTCCGGCAACCATGCAGCAAGCGCCGCACTATTCGGATGTCGCGGCGGAGGTCACCCTATTCCTCAGTGAGCGGCTGCGTGCGGCCCATGAGGCGGGCATCGCCGATGTGATCATCGATCCCGGTTTCGGTTTCGGAAAGACCACGGAGCACAATTTCGCCCTGTTGGCCGACCTGTCACGTCTTCGCGCGCTCGATGCGCCTGTGCTGATCGGTGTTTCGCGCAAGCGGATGATCAACGACATCCTGGGCACCACACCGGCCGACGCTTTGAACGGAACCACCGTGATCAATACCATTGCCCTGCTGAAGGGTGCGGCCATCCTGCGGGTGCATGATGTGAAGGCGGCGGTGGAATGCGTCAAGCTGGTCCGTGCGATCCCTGACGACCGGTTCAATTGATCCCACCGCTCCCGCGAACCGCGCGGATCGCGAAGCCCACGAGGACCACGGCGATCACACCCGCCAAGAACAATTTCAACGGGTCGGTTCCAGGTGGCGGAACCGCCGATCCGCCCGCAGATGCCGGTGTTGAAAGCGCCCCCGCCTGCAGGCTGTCCGGCACCAGGCCCGCGATCCGCTCGTTCATGCGTTCCGCCATGGCCAGGTCCCATTCGATGTTCCGCGTGGAATCCACGTAGCGGGCGATGCTCATCGGGTCCTTGAGCGCCGAATAGTCCTTGCCCGGCTCGGCCCGGAAGAGCCTTACATCCACCTTCATCCCGTGCCCTCCCTCCTGCTCCGCTGGCGGTATCCGGCGCGTATCGATGGCGATGAGCTTCGTGACCCGACCCGGTGCTTCGTAGCGCAGTTGCCACATTCGCCCGTAAAGCAGGTACAATTCATATGTGCCATCGGGACCTGTCGGCATCGTGTCCCGAATGCCGCGCTCCGAGGCCACCACCACCCTGCCTTCAAGCAACGGCGAACGCGTGTAGTGGTCCGTGATCGTGCCGTAGACCAAGACCTCATCCTGTGCGTAAACCCCTTGTGCGATAACCACAGCACAGATGAGGACCGCCGTGCGCTTCATTCCTCCCGCTCCAGCCGCTCCCCTTTCACCCCGGTGCTATCGATCACCACGGCGGTGCGTGTCGGCGGTTTCTTCGCGCGTTTGCGCTTGTAATAGCCGCGATAGGTCTTCTCATATTCGTCCATCACCTTGGCCAGCATAGGACGCATGCGCTCCGTGTATTCAATGTCCCAACTCATGTTCCGCACGCTCTGCTTGAAGGAGGCCTCACCGAGCGGCTGCTCGAAGACGGAAAAATCGAACTCGCTGATCCACTCCACCATCGTCATCTGCACGTCCATCTCATAGAACGGCACATCCGGGTACGACGGCACTTCCTCCGTATCAATGTTGATGTGCTTGGTGACCAGACCCTGCTTGCTGTACCATACCGCATAGCGCCAGCCCCGGTCCAGGATGAACTCATAGCTCCCGTCAGCCCGGGTCACCTTTTCGCCCTCCTGTTTGCCGGCCTTGAGCAGACGCACCAGCACACCCTTCATCGGATCGCCGGTAAAATGTTCAGTGACCTTGCCACTGAGTTTCACATAGAACCGTTGCGCCTCCGAGCTGGCGGTGATCAGCAGGTGGCAGAGGAGGAAGGACAGCGTGCGGATGTTCATTCAAGGAGAGGGACAGGCTTCGGTAGGTGCGCCGGGGTGAAATTACCCGGTTCGCTGACAGTGGATCCGGATGGCATCTTCGCGGTGCCCGGATCCGACAAGGGCAAGCTCCATGCCTATGAACATCTTCCGCTCGATCCGCTCAGGCGAAAACTTCCACATCGTGCTCTGGCTCATGAAAGACGTGTCCTGGATCCTGGGCTGGAAGGCCCTCGGTGTCGGCATGTTCTTCCCCACCTTGGCCATCGCCATCTGGATCGCGTGGAAGAGCCGCGAGGACCTGGGCGAACTGCTGCACTGCCTGGCCGTGGTCTTCTGGATCATGGCCAACGGCATCTGGATGATGGGCGAATTCTGGTTCGAGGATACCAAGCGGCACCTGGCCGTGCCCTTCTTCATCGCGGGTCTACTTTGCGTGGCCTGGTACTACCTGGTGATGCTGCCACGGCAAGGCCGCAAAGCCAAGGGTTAACATGGGCGGGCCTCGCGCCGGATAGTTTCGCCGCCCGACAATGGTCACTTCGCTCTCCAAGTTCCAACGACGCACGCGCCGCACCCTGCGCATCACCCTTACGTGGGTGCTGGTGGGCCTGGTGATCGGTCTGTGGGAAGGCAACGTGCTGGAATCGTACGGCTACCCACCTGACCGGCTCAACATCCTGGATGCGCACTTCTGGCGCTTCCTCGTGATCGGCCTGCTCGGCGCGGGTATCTACATCTTCCTCCTGCGCGATCGCTTGCGCAAGCTGGCCTACCTGCCGGCGTTGTCCATCATGTCCTCGCTCATCCTGGCGGTGATGCTGGCGTGGGTCGCCTACCGCACAAGCAGCAACTATGATCCGTTCATCAGCGCCTTCACCCGCAGTGTTTTCAGTTGGTGGTTTCTCGGTCAATTCATCGGCTGGACCTTGTTGATGGCGGCCACCATGCTCCTGGTGCGCTTGAACGATCAATTCGGCAGCGGTGCACAGGGCTTCCTCCTGGGCCGGTACTTCAAGCCGAAACAAGAGCTGCGCATCTTCATGTTCCTGGACATGCGCTCCAGCACGGCCATCGCCGAGGAGATCGGCGACACACGCTACTTCCAGCTTCTGAACGAGGTGTACGCGGACATTACCGACCCCGTGATCTACAGCGAAGGTGACATCTACCAGTATGTGGGCGATGAGATCAGCGTGAGCTGGCAATTGCACAAAGGGGTGAAAGGCCAGCGCTGCGTGAAGTGCTTCTTCGCGATCCGCGAGAAATTGAAAAAGCGCACGGAACATTACAAAAAGCACTACGGCATCACTCCCGTTTTCAAGGCGGGCTTCCACTACGGACAAGTGACCACCGGCGAGATCGGCCTGGTAAAGAAGCAGACCATCTTCAGCGGCGATGCGGTGAACACGGCCGCGCACATACAAGCCGCTTGCAATGAGCACGGCGTGGACAACCTCATCAGCAAAGACCTGCTCGATGTGCTCCTCCTTCAACCGGACAAGTGGAACGTGCGCTCCATGGGCGAAGTGCCACTGAAAGGGAAACGCAGGACCGTGGCACTGTTCAACGTGGAACCGAAAGGGTGAACGGTGTGCTCCAGTCGGAGAATTCAAAAGTTGGAAAGTTGGAGAGTTGTTGCATGGTGCAACTCTCCAACTTTCCAATTCTTCAACTACAGGTCGACCTCGCGATCAATACCGCTCATACACCTTCCCGTTCGACCACACTTTCACAGTGCCGCTGTTGCTTTCCCACACCACGGTTCCACCGTGCAGCTGGAAGTTCTTCACCCCCGCTTCCCTGGTGATCACCGTTCGCTTCCCGCGATGGTACATGCGCAGTTCGCGGTTCAGGTCCTGGTAGACGATGGTGGCGCCGTTCACTTGCCAGTTCTCCGGTACGAAGCGCTCAAGCACTTCCACCTTGCCGTCGTTGAAGGTCTTCCATTGCCCATCCTCCACCCAGCTGATCACACTGTCCTGCACGTAATAGGCCGTGGGCATGCTTTCCGCGAGCGAATACACCTTGTGGTCCACGTAGCAACGCAGCGCGGCGGTGGCGCTGGTGTAGCCGACGATGCCCAGGCCCGCGCGGAAATCCACCGGCGCGAAGGGTTCGAGTTCGATGCGCTCCCCCCGGTCGAAGACCTTGAACAGATCGTCGGTGTCGTCCATGTACGCCACCACATCGCCGCCACAGCTCACACGCGCGTAGTCGGCGCTCTCGCACAGGACCTCCGTGGCCCCGCGGTAGAAGAGCAGCACCTGGCGCGTATCGCGGTTGTAGAAAGTGAGCGTGTTCGCGCCAGCGTTCCATTGCGGGGCTTCACTCGCCATAAGCACATCGGCCAAGGGGATCATTTGCCCGCGCCAGAAAACGCTGAGGGTCTGACCGAGCTCGTCGTGGTAGGCCACCAGGCTGTCCTGTACACTGAACTCGCCCGCATCGTGGGTAAGGACTTTGGGGCCCGCGGTCCCTGCCAACAGCAGGCGCTCCCCTTGTTTCCACGCGAGCAGACCGCGTGAGGTCTTCACCACCACCGGCTCGCCACGTTGAAGGTTCAGCAGCTGTCCATCGTCCCAGCCACGCAACTCCCCTTGCTCGGTGATGTACGCCAATTTCGGTCCGTTGGAGAATACCGTTTGTGGCCTTCGCTGCTCCAGCTCTTCAAATCGGCCTTCACGGAAAACGCCGAAACGACCGGACTGTGTGGTGTAGGGAACGGCGACCTGGGCAACAAGGTGGAGGCCACCTACCGCCCACGAACATGACCATACGATGCGCAAGAACATGCGGCGAAAATAGAGGGCTATGCTCGCGTTCGTCGGCCGCTTGGCGGGCGCCCCGCTCCCTTGGCCGTTGCCACCATCATTCGATGATCAGCTTGGTGCCCGTTATCCACGTAGTACCGTCCGTGATGTGCAAGGTGTACAAACCCGGTGACAAGTCGATGACATCCAACGTGCGCGCGCCAGAGGCATTGCTTGACCAAGGCGTACGGCGTACGACACGACCATCGGAAGCCACGATGCTCAAGACCGTGCTTCCGGACCGCAGGCCCGCCGGCAGTTCGAGTTGAATGTTGACCACCGCGTGCGTCGGGTTCGGGTATACTGTGAGCGATCCCTTGAGGTTGGTGATCAGTTCGCTTACGCCCACACCATCGCAGCCGGGTACTATGCAACCCAGACTGTCCACCTTTACCACCCACGCGTCTTGGGAGAAACCTGGCGGGTAAGGGCCATTCATGAAGCCCGTAGCAATGAAGCCGCCATCTTCTGTAGGCAGCACATCCCAGAAGCGGCCTTCACCGGTCTCGATCACATCATCGTGATAGTTGTAGTTCCGCATCCAAAGGCTATCACCATCGGTGGTGGCGCGCAGCAGCATGCCCCGCTCAACCGCACCCTGGTAGTTGACCCCGCAGGCGATGATGTCCGTGTTCGGGCATTCCTTGGCGGCGAAGAACAGAGTCGAGTACTCGGCTTCGCCATACTCTTTCTCCCACAACAACGCGCCATCCGTCGTGTCAAGTTTTGCCAAATATGGCCTCATGTCCGTATAGTCGGCAGCATAGCTGCTCGCGCCAACCACCAAGGGATATCCATCACTTGACAGGGTCAAGTACGTAGCGCCCTCTTTATATGGGCCACCCCAACTTACGCGCCAGTCCAACGCGCCATCAGGATCTGTGCGCTGCACCCAATGTTGACCTTCTTCATCGCTGAGCAAACGGGTCCCGCTCATGTACAGGTCTCCATTTGGAGCTTCGGATACCGATGAGATCCCGTCAATGTAGTCAGGAACATCCCACCCATAGGTCTGCCGCCAAAGTTCACTGCCGACGGAATCCGTTCGTATCACGAACCCATCATAGCTGCCAGGTGCGTCCGTATTTCCACAAACGAGAAAACCATTGTCTTCCATGCGCTTCACTTGTGACCCTACCCAGGTCTCTC
>JANOPI010000242.1:0-7756 GCA_031421755.1 Flavobacteriales bacterium
GCAATAACCTCGGTGATGACTGCTTAGGCCCGTGGATCTTCTGCTTTCTGGTGACCGTTCCCAGCGGACCGAACTGCATCAATGGGTCTGATCTGTCGATCACCTTCAACACCTTCGGCGATAGCGAGACCGGCTCCTGGATCACAGCTGGATGCGGAGCGGACATCATACCCACATTCAACGCAACAGCCCTCTGCTGCAATACGAACCCCGGCACCAACGGCTTCGCTTCGTTCTGCTTCCTGGATCCGCCTGTTGACCTCTTCGGTTACCTGGGCAACTTCCCCGATGCCGGCGGTACATGGACCGATCCGTTCGGCAATCCGATCGCCATGCCCGTGGACCTCGCTTTCGCCACCTCGGGCGACTACACCTACACGATCGCGCCGCCGGGATGCCCGATCGCTCAATCGCTCGTAACGCTCACCGTGAGCCAAGGAGCGAATGCCGGAACGGATGCCCTCGCTTCGGCATGCCTGAATGGAGGAGCCTTGGACCTTTTCTCTTTCTTGGGAGTCGCTGATGCGGGCGGCACATGGATCAGCCCCTTCGGCGGCTTCCATTCCGGCTTCTTCGACCCCACCTTCGATACACCGGGCAACTACACCTACGATGTACCCGCCCAAGGCAACTGCCCGGGTGATCAGGCCATTGTGACGGTTGAAGTGGTGAACCCTCCGAATGGCGGAAACTCCACTACCCTGGATGTGTGCATCACCTCGCCCCCCACCTTCTTGCTGGATGTTCTGGGGGCTGATGCCGGCGGCAACTGGACAGGCCCGGACGGCTTCGGGAGCGATGGCAATTTCGACCCCAACTTCAATTTGCCGGGGCTCTACACCTACACCCTGCCCGCGCTGCCGCCCTGTAACCCGGCCGTTGGTACCGTGGATGTGGTCGTGAACCAGCCACCCCAATCCGGGTTCGTGATCTTTACACAAGTGTGTTCTACGGATCCGCCGCTGGATCTTTTTCCGCTTTTCCTCGGGTTGGCAGACCCGGGCGGTTCATGGACCGATCCCGATGGTACTCCGTTCAGCGGCACCCTGGATCCGGGTTCAGATATCTCGGGCACCTACGTGTACACCGTAGCGGGCATCCCGCCATGCCCTGATGGCGCCAACAGCATGGAAGTCCTCATCAACCCCTCACCGGATGCGGGGGCTCCCGGTGGCTTTACGATCTGTGCGCAGGGTGATCCAGTGGATCTCTTCTCCGCGATCCTCGGAACGCCGGACCCCATGGGAACATGGATCGATCCCAACGGTATACCTTCAACCGGCATCATCGATCCCGCTACCGCGGTACCCGGCATCTACACCTATTCCGTGCCGCCCGATGCCCTCTGCCCAGGATCATCCACCACCGTGGAACTCGCCAGTGTACCGCCGCCCGATGCGGGCACGGACAATGCCGTTTCCGCCTGTGAGAACGCCCCAAACATCTTCCTGGACGCGCTGCTCGGAGGCGCCCAGGACGTGACCGGAAACTGGACCAACCCCGGTGGTGGCGCTTCCCCCGGCTTCGTGGACCCCACCCTGCTCGACTCCGGTGCATATACCTACACCGTGCAAGGTATCGCCCCCTGCCCGGACGACCAGGCGACGATCACCGTCGCGATCGATACCCTTCCGACGCCCGGGGATGACGCCCAGATCTCCCTCTGCGCCAACCTGGACAGCATCGCCCTGTTCCCTTTGTTGGGAGCAGCTGATACCGTCGGCACTTGGACCGCTCCCGATGGATCACCCTTCAACGGGATCTTCGATCCAGCGACCAGTCTCTCGGGTGACTACACGTACACGGTAACAGGTGAAGCCGCCTGTGCTGGTCAAACCTTCAGTGCCAATGTGACCGCTACTTCCCTGCATGTGCCGGAAACGGTCTTCTCGCAGGATACCACCCAGGGGTGCGCCCCGCTCACCATCGCGTTCGATCTCGGCGACTCCACCATCACCTTGTCGCAATGGCAATTCGGTGATGGCGCGATCTCCGATGGCATCCTTGAGGCGAACTACACCTATGAAGAGCCCGGTCTTTACGATGTTTCCGTGATCGTGCTGGACGACAATGGCTGTACCGACACGCTGGCCGTGGACAGCGCCGTGCTCGTGCATGACCTGCCCAACCCCTTCTTCATCTCCCAGCCCAACCCGGCCAATACACTGGAACCCGATGTGAACTTCGTGACCCAGATCACCGACTATCCCTCCTACCTCTGGACTTCTTCCGGGGACAGCCTGGGCTCCGGCATCCCCTTCGGCCTGCACTTCCCCTACTTCGAGGCGCGCACCACGGAGATCTGCTTGGTAGTTACCGACACGAACGGCTGCATGAATGAACACTGCGAAGACGTTGTGATCGATCAGGCGCTTTCGGTATACGTGCCCAATGCCTTCACCCCGAACGGCAACGGCATCAATGAGTTCTTCTACCCCGTGATCCTCGGTGCCGAAGAGGACGATTATGAGTTCGCCATCTGGGACCGCTGGGGCGAACAGGTCTTCCTGACCACCGACCGATATGAGGTGTGGAATGGCGGCATGAACAACGCCGATACCCCGCTGGAACCCGGTGTGTTCACCTGGCGCGTGCGCCTGCGCGAATCAGCCAAGGCCGAACGCGAGGACATCTATGGGCATGTGGTGCTGGTGAAGTAGGTGCTGATGCCCTGCCCCTTACTTGTTCGAGCGGATTAGCTTTGAACATCATGAAGAGTACTGAGGTGTTTCGAACGCAGGGTCCCGAGGCGGAGACCCTGCGACAGGATGTATTCGCCGTGCTGGGCGACCCTGTTGTACCCAGCGCAGCGTACAACGTAGCCTGCTTGCACATCGCGCGACATGACTGGTCCGCTGCGGGCGCGGTCATTGCGAACGCGGCGAATAACGGCTTGGATCCTGGGAGCATCCAACTACTTGAGTTGCTCATGGCTATCCGGCAAGTCCCGGCACAGGCTAGTGCATTGGTTATCGCTGCTGTCAACGACCTCTCGGTATTGGCAACAGGTACCGATGCGGCAGGCGCGGCTGCGCGTTCGGTGTTGGCGCAATACACGAGTGCCACATTCGAGCATCCGGTTGTACTTCCTGGCAATCGGCGTGCGCGTTCTTTCAGCGTATCAACCCCATCGACACAGGAGGAAATCTCCTTGGTGGTCATGCCGAATCCGGCCAGCACCGCCATCCGGATAGCTGTCAAACAACCGCTGGCAGCTTCGGCCAGTATACTGGAACTCTATGACGCACAAGGCCGTTCCTTGCGGCGGTGGCAGGTCGGTCCCGGAATCCAGTTGTTGGACGCAGACGTGACCGCATATCCGACAGGGCAGTACCGCTTGAAACTCATCGCTGGGGACGGTAGTCAACGTACTGCTGCGTTCCAGATCGCCCGCTGAGCCATGCTCCGCATCAGGTCCTGCGCATTCGCGCCCCTTGTCTGTGCGCCGATGGCCTTCTTTGGCCAGTACTTCAATACGAGGAGTGACTACCTCGGCCTATTGGGGCCAGAGGTCGGTTGGGCGGTCGAACGGACGCTCACTGGATATCTCGCTTATCAGGGATACATACCTGATTCGATTCCGGGGGCATGGGTGGGCTTCACCGCATTGAGTGAAAGCGGTGATGTGACGAATTCTTGGTCATTTGGTCAAGATTCTATCAACATGGCGCCAGGATGGGCGAATTCGCTTGATCAACTTGCAGATGGGAGTTTCGTGAGTTGCGGAGCTACGGCTCCTGGCGGTGTGAACCACGCGATTGTTTGGCGCTTCGGTGCGAATGGAGATAGCCTGTGGACCCGCCAACTCTACAACGACAGCGGCTATGCTTCGCTCGGCTGGATGGCAAAGGGAATGGCGGATGGTTCGGTCGTCGCCACAGGTACCGTTTACCCACCGGCCTCTTCACCTCAGGCCTTCTTAGTGAAGTTCGGCCCTCAAGGTGACAGCCTGTGGACCAGAACATTCGGCGGCAGCGCCATTGATGCGTCCTACTCTGTTGACTTGATGGCGGATGGCGGTTTCGTGCTTGGGGGGTACACCACTAGTTACGACGGCGGTGACCAACAGACCTACGTGGTGCGAACCGACAGCGTCGGGAACCAGCTCTGGTACGAAACGCTCGGAAGCGATGAGGAGGATTGCATCGGTGATGTGACAGTAGCGATCAACACGGACATCATCGTGACGGGCTGCCGAACGCAGTATTTCAACGGGAACAACTACTTCGAGCGCGCTTACGCGGCACGACTAAGCGACGGTGGAGCGGTCATTTGGGAGAAGGAGTACGGGCCTGTAGATCCGTTCAACTCGATCGCCACGGCAAAGGAACTGCCGGATGGTTCCTTCATCGCTCCCGGCTCCTATCTCGCCGGCCCCGGCTCCGGCCCCAAGGGCATTCTCCTGAGGTTCGCGGCTAATGGTGACAGTATCTGGATGCGGCAATATGACCATCCAAGCACAACAGGCTGGTTGCGTTGGCACGAACTCCGGGATCTTGTGATCGAACCAGACGGCGGAGCAACTGCGGTGGGTTACTTGGCGGACACCGCCAACCAAGACCTCTGGGTGATCCGCGTGGACAGCTTCGGTTGTTTGGTGCCGGGCTGCCAGGCGTACGACAACATCGCCGAGCAAGGTTTGGACCTGAACATCCTCGCCTATCCCAACCCCACAAAGGGCCAGCTGTTCTTGAGCTTCCGATCGGCGCAACCGCCCACCGGTGATTTCATCCTGTTCAATTCAGCAGGTGCGGTCGTACAGCGCTTTCAGCCGGGTGGGCAAAGCGTGGAGATAGATTACGACATCGGGCATCATTCCTCGGGCATGTACCTGCTGCAATACCTGGAACAAGGTGCGGTCCGCTGGTCACACAAGATCATCAAGGAATGAGTGGGCGTACTTCGTGGAAGCTCGCACATTGTATCGCACCGGAAACGGAAAAGGGCCCCGGCGTACCGGAGCCCTCTCTTCCAACCGTGCCCGTCAGTTCTTGACGAGCCTGGTACGCGCCAGCGGTCTGCCTTCCGCATCCAGCGCGATAACCACATAGCTGCCCATGGCAAGTGCGCTCACATCCGAGCGGTTCGCGAAGGGTGCCGAATAGATGAGTTTTCCTGACAGGTCGAAGAAGTTCAGTGTCCGCACGCTGGCATCGCCGCAGGTGATCACCACATGGCCGTTGGTGGGGTTCGGGAAGATGTTGAAGGCCGTGGTGCTGTTCTCCACCATGCCGATCTCCTCGCATTGATCACCGATGCCGTTGCCGTTGCTGTCCTCCTGACCGGGGTTGGCCACCCAAGCGCAATTGTCGCAGAGGTCACCCACGTTGTCGCCGTCGAAGTCCATCTGTTCGCCGTTGGCGAGCGAAGGGCAGTTGTCCTCACAATCCAACGCACCGTCCGCGTCGGCATCGGGATCGGGCTGTACGCCCGTAGTACCACCGGCGCACTCGCCGCAGCCATCGATGGCCGCCGTTCCGCCGATCACGCCCGCACAGTCAATGGGCACTCCGACGCAGGCGCAAGAGAGGTTCCACGTGTCATTGCCCGTTCCAACGTTGCTATCATCGCATGGCGTGCCGGGCATCGCAGGACCGTTCAGCGTGCCTTGGCAATCCACCGTATTGGAGTTGCCCACGCAGTTGCAGTCGATGGTCCAGAGATCGGTGCCGTTGCCGTTGATGCCGTCGTCGCATGGCATTCCGGGCAGCGCATTGCCGCCGGTTACACCTTCACAGTCGATCATTTGGCCCGCGCATCCGCAGTTGCCGTTCCAGGTGTCGTTTCCGGTGTTCGGGTTACCGTCGTTGCAGGAGGTTCCAGGCAAGGCGCCACCGCCGATCACGCCCAGGCAATCGATGAACTGGCCGACGCACAGACAGGTGCTCGTCCATACGTCGTTACCGGTACCGAAGTCGCCGTCGTCGCAGCTGGTACCAGGCTGTGCGGGTCCGTTCGCCACACCGAGACAGTCGTACTCGATCGGTGTGCCTTCGCAGAGGCAATCACTGCCATAGAGGTCGTTCTCCGTGTCCGGATCACCGTCGTCACAGCCGGTTCCCGCGATGGCATCGCCACCCGGAACCCCTTCGCAATCGATGAGGTCGCCGATGCAGAAGCAGTTGGCTGTCCAGTGGTCATTGCCGGTGTTGGCGTTGCCATCGTTGCAGTCAGCACCCGGCAGGGCCTCCCCACCGATCACGCCTTCACAGTCGATGGTTTGACCAACGCACGAACAATCGGAATTCCAGGTGTCGTTGCCGGTGGTGCTGTCATCATCGTCGCACGCACTGCCTGGGAGGGCATCACCGCCCGGGACCCCGGCGCAGTCGATGAGTTCACCCGTGCAGATGCATCCGTTGGCCCAGGTATCGTTCGCTGTTGTGTTGCTACCATCGTCGCAGGCCGTGCCGGGAAGCGCCGCGCCACCGATCACGCCTTCGCAGTCGATCAGCGTGCCTTCGCAGGTGCATCCGAAGGTCCAGGTATCGTTGCCCGTATTGGCGTTGTTGTCGTCACAGTTGGAGCCTGGCAATGCGCTGCCATTGGGAACCCCCAAACAGTCGAAAACTACCGGCGTGCCTGCGCACACACAGTCCGAGCCGATGAGGTCGTCGATGGTGTTGGGATTACCGTCATCGCAGGAAGCCCCGGGCAGTGCTGTTCCATTCGGAACACCGTTACAATCGAGGCAGGTCGTATTCGGGATGTTGCCCGTGTTCCCACCGGCGCACACACCGCACTGGTCCATCGCCGCGGTACCGCCCCATTCACCGGAGCAGTCTTGCACGCAGGCCGAAAGGCCGGTATTGCCACCGACGCAAGTGTTGCAATCGTCCGTGAATGCGGTACCGTTCGGAACACCACTGCAATCGAGGCAGGAAGCGTTCGGGGTGATACCCGTGTTGCCGCCAGCGCATACACCGCAGGCATCTATTGTGGCGGTACCATTCGCGTCGCCGTTGCAATCAACAGGGATCGTCGTACCGGCACAAATGCAGTCCGAACCATAGGTATCGTTCTCCGTGCCGCCATCGCCGTCATCGCAGCCGGTTCCCGGCAATGCGTTGCCGCCCGGGTTGCCGGTGCAGTCGATCAACAGGGCTTCGCACGAGCAGGAAGATGACCACGTGTCACCGGTCGTGTTGGCGTTCCCATCATCACAAGGCGTTCCAGGCAGATCACTGCCATTCGTTATGCCCAGGCAATCCGTACAGGATGTATTGGGCGTGATGCCCGTTGTGCCGCCAGCGCACACACCGCACTGATCCACAGCCGCGCCTCCGTTCGGAACGCCAGCACAGTCAACACAGCTCGTATTGGGCGTGATGCCCGTTGTACCACCGGCACAGATACCGCACAGGTCGATCGCCGCCGTACCGAACTGCACACCTGCGCAGTCCGTGCAGGTGCCTTCGGCCACACCGCAGCCACAGATACCCGGTGCGGTCTTGTTCGGATCGTTCGGGCAACCGTCGTTACAATTCGCCGTGCCATCGCTGTCACTGTCCGTGTCGCTTGCTCCGCAACCACAGATGCCCGGCGCGGTCTTGTTCGCATCGTTCGGGCAGCCGTCGTTGCAGTTGGCCGTTCCGTCGCCGTCGCTGTCCGCATCGCTCACGCCGCAACCGCAGATGCCGGGAGCGGTCTTGTTGGCATCGTTCGGGCAGCCGTCGTTGCATTCTGCCGTTCCTTCGCTGTCGCTGTCCGCATCGCTCACACCGCAGCCGCAGATGCCTGGGGCCGTCTTGTTCGC
>JANOPI010000243.1:0-10698 GCA_031421755.1 Flavobacteriales bacterium
TCACCAGGTCCGTGCCGGAAGTCAGCACGTACGCGAGGCTGTAGCCATCAGGCGTGTTGCTGTCGCCGTTCGGCGTGGCGGTCAGGGTTACTTCACCCGTGGTATTGCAGACATCGGAACCGCCGCTGAGTGTACCCGCGTCTGGACTGATCACATTGGTCACACCGCCGACCACATCAAGTGAAGCGCAGACGGAACCACCACCTTGAAGGAGCAGGGCGTTCACGTCGAAGCCGGTGGTCTCACCCAGCACGACGATAGACAGGTCGAGCGTATTCGGGTCGTACACAAGCGTGTGGATCGTGTAGAGACCTGGGCTGGTCACAAAGAAGCTGGGTGCAGCGCTCACTTGTTCGATCACAAGGCCGCTGCCGGAGGTGAGCACATAGAGCACTTCGTATCCGCTCGGTACCACCGGAGCTTCGTCCACGTTGGCGAGCAGGTTGGCGGAAGTACCGTCAAAGCATATCAGCGGCTTGGCGATGGCCAGTTTGCCCGCATCCGCTGCGCATAGCGAACTTACGTTCACCGTGTAGTCTTCCACTTCGCCGACCGACCACGTTTCACAAGCGCCTTGATAGGAGAAGGCGCTCATGTTCACGCGCATGCGGGTAGTTCCGGCGAGCGCACCAGCAGGGACGGTGATGTTGGCGCTCTCCGAACCGAAGCCGGTCTGTTGCACCATACGTTCGTCCAAGGAAAAGGTACCGTCCTGGTTCCAATCGATCCAAACGCGCCAACGGTAACGCAGGAAGAAGGGTCCGTTCGGGTCGAGCGTGATACCATAATTGTTACTGACCTGCACGTCGGCATTCAGGGCGGTGAAATCGCCGTAGCCATTGTTGTCGCCCGATGAGTTATCGACTCCAGCGAAGGCGACGCCATCGATGTTGAACGTGTTGCCGCTGCCGCCGTCGCTTTCACAGTAGGCTTGGGCCTGCGCGCCAGCGGAGATCAAGATCGCCGCGGCGGCGGTTCCCCAGAGCCGCCGTGCCCAGCGGGAGGGTGTTTGCCAAGAGAGTTGTCCGGTCTTCATGGATGTTGGGTTTTAGGGAGTAGAAAGGGGTTGGCCTGTTTTGTCCAAAGAATTGGAACAAACGATGAACAGATCCCGGGTGGAATGGTTCGCACCCCCGAAGATTTTCTTCGGACGGGGTACAGATGCCCGGGGAAGGTGAACCGGAAGGATCGTTAACTGAGTGAAAACCGGCCTATTGATGCGGCTATCATTGCGGCATGCGCCGCCGCACCTTGGGAACCCTTGTACTGCTTGCCCTGCTGAGCATGATGGGCGTCGTGCTCACGCAGTACATCTGGTTGCGGCGTGCCCAGCAATTCCAGCACGAGCAGGTCGAGCTCCAGAAGCAGCAGGCCGCGCAGTTGGACAAGCAGTTCAACGACCGCGTAGTGATCGCCCTCACGGACGTCACCGAGCGGATCCTGTCGATCACCAAGGATCCGAGCGACCTGTTCGACGCGGTGAAACAGGTGAGTCCGAACTACTTCGCCGTCACCATCAATGACACGATCCACCCGTATTTGCTGGAGTCCTTGTTGAAGCATGAGTTCGTTCGTCGCGGCATCAATGACGAATTCGAATACGGCATCTACGATTGCTTCACGGACAGTATCGTTTACGGCAACTACGTTAGCGTGCAGGATAGCGCGATCGCGGACACGGCGCGGCACAGCGACCTGCTGAAGCTGGACAAGGACGGGCACTATTTCGGGGTGAACTTCCCGCGGCGCACCACCAGCATCTGGGTTCCCCAGCAGAGCGGGACCATCACGTGGATCTACCCGGCCATCGTTACGGTGATCGTCTTCATGTTCTTCGCCTACAGCGTGTGGGTGATCATGCGGCAGAAACGGTTAGGGCAGATGAAGAACGATTTCATCGGCAACATGACGCACGAGTTGAAGACGCCGATCAGCACGATCGCCCTGAGCAGCGAGGTGCTTACCGATCCTGACATCGTGAAGGAGCCGGAGCGGTTGCGGAGCTACGCCAACATCATCCGCACGGAGAATGAGCGTCTGCGCACGCAGGTGGAGCGGGTATTGCAACTGAGCACCTTGGACAAGGGGGAGTTGCACCTCAAGCGCGAGCCGGTGGACATGCACAAGGTGCTTCGGGAGGTGGCCTCTTCCTTCAGCGTACAGTTGGGCGAACGGGAAGGCGAGCTGCACGTGGACCCCCGTGCGGAGAAGGCCGTAGTTACCGGCGATCCGGTACACTTGACCAACGCGGTGTTCAACCTGGTGGATAATGCCGTGAAATACTCCCCTGAGAAGCCGTTGATCCACGTCGTTACAACGATAGATGGTCGCTCGCTGCGGATCGCGGTGAAGGATACCGGCATAGGCATCAAGCGCGAAGACATCAAGCACATCTTCGAGCGCTTTTATCGGGTGCATACCGGAAACGTCCACAACGTGAAGGGCTTCGGTCTTGGGCTGCACTATGTGGACCAGATCGTGCGCGCGCACGGCGGCCGGATCACCGTTGAAAGTGAGCCAGGGAAGGGGAGTGCCTTCACCATTGAACTGCCTGTTTGAACAGGACTGACGACCAAAAGCGACCACGAGGACAACCCATCAGGGCGATCGACGAAATCTGCGGATCGATATGAGCGACACCAAAGGAAACATACTGCTGGTAGAAGATGACCAGAACTTGGGCTATGTGGTGCAGGACGCGCTGAAGCGCAAAGGCTACGCCGTTCACCTGTGCCGAGACGGGAAGGAGGGATTGCGGTACTTCAATGAGCACGCGTACGACATCTGCGTGCTGGATGTGATGCTGCCGCACAAGGACGGCTTCAGCTTGGCTGAGGATATCCGGCTGACGGATCAGAAGGTGCCGATCGTCTTTCTCACGGCGAAGAGCCAGACGGAGGATCGCATCGCGGGCTTCAAGGCCGGGGGCGATGACTACCTCACCAAACCGTTCAGCCACGAGGAACTCATCCTACGCATCGAAGCCATCCTGCGGCGTACGCAAGGCAAGGACGAGAACCCGCGCGCGAAGGACATTTTCGAGATCTCGACCTACACCTTCGACTTCCGCAACTTGGAATTGAAGCACCCGGACGAGTCACGCAAGCTCACCAAGAAGGAAGCGGACGTGCTGCGCCTGCTGTGCATGCACCGCGATCAGGTGTTGCCACGCGAGCTGGTGCTGAACATGGTGTGGGGGGACGATACCTACTTTTTGGGACGGAGCCTCGACGTGTTCATCAGCCGCCTGCGCAAGTACCTGCGGCACGATGCGCGCATCCACATCAACAACGTGCACGGGGTGGGATTCCGGTTCCAGGTAGACTGATCATCACTCGCTCGCCTTCACGCGGAACTCCAACGCGAAACGGACGCGCATGACCTGATCGCCTGTCCTTCCGCTCATCGCGAGCACAGCATGCACATCCTGCGGTGCGCCGGCGAAGTCCGCCGTCAGGTCCGTGTGATCCACACCCAATTCCAGGATCCCCTGATCCGCAGGCACCGGAGCGATATGCGCGAAAGCGGCCAGTTGGCCGTCCGGCGTGCGGTATCCGAGGTGAACGCTGGCCACATTCGTGAAGCGGGAATCCAACGGTTCGATCATCACCGCGCGCGCATCCGCGATGCGCACATCGCGTAGCTGCTCGGGCGAGAACCCGTGCTGGGCGAGCAGGCCGTTCACGGCATCGCGCGCATCAAAAGCCACGGTGAGGTCCACCGTGCCTTGTTGCCCCGGAGGGATGGTGAAGGTCAGTTCTTGCCGTAGCGTGAGATCGGTGGCCGGTGCGCTGTCATCCTCTTTCTGGCAGGAGGCCAGAGAGGTGTTCAGGAAAAGCAGTGCGATAAGATGGAGAACGGAAGGGCGGGACATGGCTTCGCTGGTTTGATGCCCCGAAACAACGCGAGCACACTTGGCCAGAAGCGCGCCATTGAGCCGCAGGCCGGGCCGCATGAGCAAGTGGCGGAACGGTCTGAAAAGACGAACGGCCCCCGCAGGGGCCGTTCATCGGGGAAACATAAGAAGTTCAGAGTTTCGCCAAGCTGTCCATGAGCTCCTGCTTCTTGCGGCGGCTTACGGCCACATTGGTGCCGTCGGCCATGATCACTTCACCGCCTTCGCCACGGATGTACTTTTTCACGTGCTTCACGTTGATCAGGTGTGAGTGGTGAACGCGGATGAACTGCGCGGGATCGAGCATGTCCTCGAACTCCTTCAGGGTGCGGCTGATCACCAGTCTTTTTTTCTCCTTCTGGTGGACCACCGTGTAATTGCTATCGCTTTCGCAGTAGAGGATCTCGTCCACGTTCACCATCTCCAAGCCGTCAGAAACCGGCAGGGCGATGCGCTTGTCCGGTCCACTGGGCTGTGTCAGGTTCTTCAGCAGGGCCATGAACTGGTCCGGGCTCTGCGGAGTGCGCATGGCTTCGGTGGCCTTGCCGATGGCGATGCTCAGCTCATCAGGGTCCACGGGTTTCAGCAGGTAGTCCAACGCGCTGAAGCGGATGGCCTTCACGGCATAACCCTCATGGGCCGTGGTGAAGATCACGTGGGGTTGGTCGGGTCCGAGCGCTTGCAGCAGGTCGAAGCCGGTCTGCTTGCCCATCTCGATATCGAGGAAGAGGATCTTGGGCTTTTTCTCGTTCACCAATTTGATCCCTTCGGGCACATTCACGGCCATGCCCAAAAGGTCGATGTCCGGATGGCGCCGCTCCAGGATGCCACTGAGGGCGGTGCGACAGTGCTCCTCGTCGTCTACGATAACTGCTGAGGTCTTCATGGTTCGATCATCCGGTCGAGAGGCCGGTGGAAGAGTTGGTGGGTTCGGGGTGCTCCTTTCGGAAGGGCAAGATACGATCCGCAACGATCGGCCGGAGCGTGGCCCTGCACTATGGTCTGAACGTGCTGGCTCCCCAGGCTGCCGCACGGCCAGCGGATAGCACGGGCTTCACCCGCTTACAGGGGTCCTGATCGGGCCTGGCCATCCCTCGAATGTGGGATGTCTGGAAATGTACTGGCCCTGGGTTTCCGGTCGCTCCCGGTGCGTTGGTAAAGGATCGGTTGAAACGGAAGAAGCCGACCATCATGGTCGGCTTCCAGGTATGTGCGGCCGAAGGTTGATCACTGGACCTCCAGATTGTGGGTGAAGGAAGCTTTGCCATTCACGGGTGCCTCGTCCAGCTCGGAAGCGCCGCCAGCGAGAATGGAGACGGCTTGGAGCGGGGTATAGGCATCCGGCACTGGATCGGATTGCCCACCGGAAGTGGCGTTCGATCCCACGGTAGCGCCGGAGCCGATCGCAGGGGCGGTATACAGGCCTGGTGCGGGATCCACGGGAACCTGCGCATCAGAATCGAGCAGAGGCGTGGTCTGTGAACTCTGATCCCCTTGAGCGGCCTCGGGTGCGTCAGCGGGCAGGGCAGGTTCCACCAGTTCATTCTTGGAACAGGATGCGAAAATGGAAACGGCGGCGATCAGGGCGATGTGCTTCAGGTTTTTCATGGCACTAAGGGTATGGTTGGTGGTTTTTTTTTGTGGTGCGTTGTCTCGTTGACGATGCGAAACAATCCCAAGGAGCAGGGAGCCGTATACGGCGATGAGCAAGTGGCTGTTGGTGATGAGCCGCTGGCGGTACGCGCTGGCGGGGCGGTGCATTCTGGAGATGGAGCGGCCGTCGGTTCCGGTCCGATCGCATTCCGGGTGCCGCGCCCACAAGTGCAGCGAGATGCTACGCCGCTTCCCCCACCGGCAAGCTCACCTCCACGCGTGTTCCCTGCGCCAGGTCGATGATGCGGAACCCTGCGGGCCGTCCTTTCTGCTTCTGCACCAGATCCAGCCGCGCCTTGGTTATCGTGGTAGCGAGGGAGGTTTTTTTCAAGGGGCCGTCATGCGGCTGCTCGGGTTTCTTCGGCCCTCGGCCTACGCCGTCATCCTCGATCGCCATGATCAATTCGCCGTCGCGCTGTGACACGCTGAGGGTGATGTGTCCTTTCTCCTCCTTGCCGGCCATGCCGTGCCAAATGGCGTTCTCCACAAAGGGTTGTACCACGAGCGGCGGCACGAAGGTGTCTTCCTGGTCGATCCCCGGATCCACGGTGATGGTGTAGTCGAACTTCTCGGTACCGTTGGCATCGCGTGAGCGTGCGCGCTCCAGGCTGAGGTAGAGTTCAAGCGCTTCGAGGTCGTCTCTCAGCGGTACTTCGGACTGGCGTGAATTCTCCAGGACCAGTCGCATGAGGCGCGCGAATTTGCTGAGGTAGGCGGAAGCGCTGTCGCTGTCATTCTTCTGCACGAAAGCGTTGATGGAATTGAGCGCGTTGAAGATGAAGTGCGGGTTCATCTGTGATCGGAGGGCCTGGGTTTCGAGCTGTGCGGCGTCCTTCTCGAAGCGGGCCTGGCGGCGTTTGCGGTCGACTACGAAGTAAGTGGCCACGGTGAAGACCACGAACAAGAACAGTCCTCCAGTGAAGAGGTACCACATCCTTGTCTTCGCCAGGCGGACATCTCCTTCGAGCGCGGTGCGCACCAAGGCCTCCGTGTGCCGGATACTGTCCGTCATCTGCTGCTTGTTGAACGTGTAGAGCAGATCGCGGCGAGTGACCTCCTGCGCGTTGCGCTCGCTCACGAGGCTGTCTTCCATGGCATGGTGCTCCTCCAGGTAGCGCACCGCCTCCATCCCGTTCCCCAGCACCTTGTGCGCCCGGTAGAGGCACTTGCAGTTCATGCCGCGTTCGCTGAGCGCACCGAGTTTCTGTGCGATGGCGAGCCCTTTTCCGCAGGCGATCACGGCTTCTCGGTAGCGCCCGGTCTCCAGGTCGGTCAGACCGGTCAACGCCCACGCTTCGGATGCGGTGAGTTCGTCGTCCATGTTCGCACAGATGGCACGGCTCTCGTCCAAGGCCGTACGCGCGTTCGGGTATTGTCCGAGCTTGAGATACGCTTCGCCCAACCGGTTCAGGGTGCTGCCCATGATGTCCTTCGCGTCGAGTTCACGTTCCAGGGCGAGCACATGCTCGAGGATGATCACGGAGCTGTCCGCTTTACCCTTGGTCAACAGCATGCTGCCGATGGCGCGTCCCGATGTCATCATTCCCTGCCGGTAGCCGACCTTGGTGTAGAGGGCGTTGGCGCGGCGCATGATGGCGAGCGCCCCGTCCCGGTCGCCTTGCATATCGGCCAAACTGCTGAGTGTGGTGAGCGTGGTGGCCACTCCGCGATCGTTGCCGAGTTTCTCCATGATGCGCAGGCACTCGTAAGCCAGATCGATCGCTGGCCCGATACGCCCCATGCGCTCCAGCACGTTCGCGCGGTTGCCAGCGCTCGCGGCGATCATGCGCTCATTGCCCACCACTTCGGCCAGTTCGCCGCTGCGGGCATAGTGGAAGTACGCGCTGTCCTCATGGCCTTGGATCTCGTGGATGCGCGCGATGCTGGCATGCGAGAAGACCAGGCCGGAGGTATCGTGCAGCAGCATATGCATGGCCATGCTCTGGCGGTAGTGCGCCAGGGCCGAGTCGAGCCGCCCGGCATTCTTATGGATGATCCCGATGGAATTGAGCGTGGCCGCTATACCACGCGTCGAGGCGCTGTCACTCGCCGTTCTCCAGACCGCAAGGGCGGTGCGGAATTCGCGCAGCGCGCCGTCATTGTCGCGTTCGGTCTCCAGCACGTTGCCCAGGTCACGGTGCGCGAGCGCGATCAGGTCGGTGATGCCGGAAGCAAGTGCCTGGCGCAGGAGATCGTCAGCGAGGGCATGGGCCGAATCCGCATCGTTGTAGCGGACCGTTTCTACGATCTCATGCAAGGTGCGCAGGCGCGTATCGATGCCTGTCCCCGGATCACGGTATACGTTCCAGAGCGAATCGAGTGTATGGTCGTCGGACGCGCGCACGAGGGTGGACGTGGCGAGCAAACAGAGGGAGAGGAGGGTCGATCGCATGGGTTCGATACCGCGTACGGGGTGTACCGTACTTCCGAACGGCTCACCAAAGTAACCGCGTCCCGCGATCAGCCGCAGGTCTCAGCTCGCACGCTTCAGCAAGGGCCAGAACTCAGTGTGCTGTGCGGCGCGGGGTTCGCGGTCGTACTCCACCAGGACGGGTCCACGGCCATGGGCCAGGGTGATCCGTTCCTGAAGTGGTAGCAATCGCGCACCGCCGATGTTCGCGCTCCGTGTGAGCGTAACGCGCAGGTCCAATCGCTCGGATGCTTTCGGACGGATGCCTTCCTGGATAGCGGTCACCGGCCGGATCTCCAGTACGCGTGGCAGGTATCCGAATTGGATGAAGACGAGCCGCACGTTCTCGGTGGCTGACAGATCCAGGCGGAAGCGGCCGTTGGAACGGATGTCGCGCACACGTTGCAGTTCGCCATTCACCACTACGCACAGCGAGCAGCTCACATCACTTTCGGGCACATCCACCACGCCGTGGATCCGGAGGCGTCGCTCCTTGGGTGCGGTATTGGAAAGGCGATCCAGCCGTTCACGCAGTTCGCGCCACATGCTCGGGGGCGGAACCATGCTGCGGGTGGAAGCGGGGTTGTGCAGTTGGTGGGTGAAAAGGCGCATGGGGGTGGGGATTTAAAAGATGTATGTACTTGGTGATCAACGTGCGCGATCGGTGCGGATGCGCTCAACGAATTCAGTAAGTGGCAAGGTCGGGTCCACGAACGGGGCCACCATGTTGCGCTGTGCCTTCGAGCTATGCTCTACCGCGCTCTTGCGGGTCGGCTTCCCAGGCCTCGTATCCCCATCCGCAGCGCTCACGCTGGCAGCAGCGGCAGCGAAGAAGAGCAGGAAGATCAGGTTGCGGAGTGTGTTGAGCGCTTTCATCGGGCGGGTGTTCTCGTTGGTTAACGATGCGAACAAACAACCATCCCCCGAAGAGGTGAAGCCCCCGTGAGCAAGTGGCGGCAACTGCTGTGCAACTGGGGGAAGAACTGGGACCCCGAAGTTTGAAAGGACGGCCTGGACCGCCATGGCCCTAGTTATATTTCATCCTTCAACTTTCAACTTTCAGCTTTCAACTTTCAACCTTCAGCTTTCATCCTTGAATATCCGGATCCGTCAACCTGAGCCTTCAGGCGGTGCGCAGGAAGAGCGGAACGAAGGCCTCCCGTTGTTCCGCGCGCAGCACATGGTCCCATTCCACGATCAGCGGTTGGCGCTCCTTGGGCATGGTGATGCGCTCCAGCAGCGGCCTTGCGGAATGTCCTTCCGGGCTGAAGCGGGGCGTGAGCACGACCTCCAGTTCGCACGTGGCGTGAACGGGCGCGCGGGCGAAGCGGAGCGAGGAGCGGAGCGGCCGCACCTCCACCATGCGCGGCAAATGGCCCTGTCGAACGATGGTGAGGGTGATCGTATGATCCAGCGGCAGCTCCAGACGGAAGCGGTTGTTCGCGTCGAGGCGATAAAGACCACCGGAAGCACCAGCGATCTTCACGGACAGCAGGATGTCGCGGTAGCCATCCCCGTCTTCCGCATCGATATTGGGTGTGTGTACGGACCCGCTCAGGGTAACGCGGTCGTAGGCCGGATCCAGCCATCCCCAGCGCTCAAGCCGCGATCTCAGGGTTTTCCACATGGGGTTCGCTCGGGGTATGTCGGTGCTGGTCGGGGTGAACACGCATGCCGGACCCGCGACGATCGGTCGCAGGTCCGGACATAGGGATATGGGGATCAGAATTAGTTGGGTATGGCGGTATTGGATAGGTATGTTGACCGGTCAAGCCGGAAGGTTAGTTGCGTTTGTTGCGTGCGGTCCGCTCGCGTTCCACCAGTTCGGCCAAGGGAGAGGTGGGGTCTACAAATGCGGCCACCATCTTGCGCCGAGGCGTGACGGTCTGCTCCTTGGCGGCTTTGCAGGCGGCTTTCCGGCACTTTTTCGCACCATCAACGGCGCTGGCGCTGTTGGCTGCCAGGGCGAAAAGGACCAGGAGGCTCAGGAGGCGGAGGGTGGCGAGGGGCTTCATTGTTCAGGCGTCGTTCGTTTGACGATGCGAACAAACCGCGATCACAGCACGCGGTGAAGCCGGGATGAGCAAGTGGCGGGAACGGGTGCGTAAGTGGCGGCAGTTCGGGAATGGAGCAGGCAGCAAGCAGCGCCTACCTGCTCTATGCCTGCTATTCACCATTGCCTGCGGGACCAAGCCGCCGGGCCAGAAGGGCGGATTCGCGCCACATGCATCACCTGGGCCACGAGGAGAAGAACTCCCCGGCGCTAGCAGGTTCTCGGCACAACGCGGAAGGGTTATCCACAGAAAACCGGTTTACAACCGTGCCGATCGTGAACAACCTGAAGGAACAACACCCGAAATTACCCTCCATCGGGTATTGCGTTGATCGATCCATCCCGAACCTTTGCGCGTCCACGGAACACGACCGTTCCGGTAAAACCAACTACCGTCATGGACAAACGAATTCTACTGAAAGCCGCGCTCAGCGTGGCGTTGTGTATCCCTCTCTGGGGGGGGGGGTGAAGGGTGGCTCACGCCGTGACCCGTCCTGAAAAAGGTTTACAGGTTTGTGTTGATGTCCGAAGATAGGTTTACAGGTAAACGGTCGTCCTGAAGTGGGTTGACAGGTGAACGTTTCGGGTAGTAGTTCTTCCAAAGCCTCTTGACCTGGATGCTGTTGTGATGGACTTCATCGGGAGTGCAATTGCTGATGCTGGAGTGCGGCCGATCGGTGTTGTAGA
>JANOPI010000244.1:0-3658 GCA_031421755.1 Flavobacteriales bacterium
GCTCGACCGGAAGCACCAAGGTCTTGCGGGGGTACTGCGCGACAAAGGCTGGGGTACGCTCTTCTGCACCACCCATGATCCGGAGTTCGATAACATGCGCGGCTTTCTCACCTCACATGGTTTCGATCGCGTGATCTCCGAGGATGACTACCCCGATGCATGGATCGCCAGTACCAATGGTGTGCCCGACCACCGCATGTTCGAGTTCGCCGTGCCGCACCTGAATTCGCTCGCGCAAAAGGGCCCCTTCCTTTCTGTGTTCATGACCACCAGCGATCACAAACCCTACATCCTGCCGGACAGTCTGTGGTTCGAGCCGAAGAGCGAAAAGCTGGAGGACCGCATCGTGGAATACGCGGACCGGTCCGTGGCGCGCTTTTTCGAACTCGCCAGCAAGGAAACCTGGTACAAGAAAACGGTCTTCGTGATCCTCGGCGACCACGGCGTGAACATGGGCCACACCTACGACATGCCGCTCAGCTTCCACCACACCCCGATGCTGTTCCATGTGCCCGGAGGGCAGGTGTCGCCGGGGAAGATCACCGCACCGTGCGGTCAGATCGATGTGGCCCCCACCGTGCTCGGTATGCTGAACTTGCCGTGGACGAATACGACCATGGGCATCGACATCCGCCAGCGCGTGCGCCCCTGCATGTACTTCTGCGCGGACGATCGCATCGGGTGCATCGATGGAGATCATTACTTCATCCACCGGGCTGATGGGCATGAAACGCTCTTCAACTACAATAACCTCAGCACACACGACCTTTCCACCGAACAACCGGGGAAAATGAAGGCCCTGCGCGACCACGCGTTCAGCATGATGCAGACTACCCAATGGCTGGTGGATCGCGACCTGCTCGACGGTGGGGATCCGCAGGAAAAGCTTCCGTAGTTTATCCGCAGATGACGCAGATAGTGCCCGGGAACGCTGAATCCCCATTGAGATCCTCACGGCGATGAAGAAGTGGCTGCGCGTTCTGTTCTTGCTGATCGGGATGTTGCTCGCCGCATACTTTTTTATGGGTGGTGGACCCGGAGCGAAGACCAACAGTTCCCGGCTCAACCCGCTTGCGGTGGCCCATTTCGCGCATCGGGCGGGGGATGCTGTTCTTCCTGAAAATTCAGCGGAAGGCGTAGCGCGAAGCATCGCCCGCGGCTACCAGGGTGTGGAGATCGACATCCATGAAACGAGCGACAACGTGTTCGTCCTGTTCCACGATGACTCCTGCCAGCGTATGCTCGGGATCGATGGCACGGTGGACCAGCACACGTTCGCCGACCTGAAGGACCGGCCACTGCGGAATCATACCGTTCCCACGGAACTGCGCATCGCACGGCTGGACAGCGTGCTGGCCCGGTATGGCGACAGCCTCCTGTTCTACCTGGACATCAAGGTGACCGGTCGCGACAATGCTGAAGCCATCGCCGAGCTCGTGGAACGCTTCGCATCGAAGGAGAACGTGCTCATCGCGTCATCGAGCATCCCGTTCATCACCGCATTGGAGTACAAGCACCCCGAACTGAACACGGTGCTCGAAGGCTTTGACAAAGGCGAGGAATGGACCTGGTGGCTCTTCCCGAAGAACTTCCGGCCGGACTTCGTGAGCAGCTTCGCGGATGAGGTGGATGAGGAGCATGTTGCTTGGCTGAAGGAGCACGCGCTGCTCCGCAACAAGTTGGTCTACGGAATGGACAGCACCGGTTTTTCGCACATGCGGTCGCTGGGGATCACTCGGTACATCCTGGATGAAGGTATAGGGCGTTGACCTCAGCCTTGCGCATGGTAACTGCCTCGGTGACCCTGAGCCACGATGGTCCGAGCGCATGCCCGAAGCTACTCGAACACGATCCTCCCCGTGTACCGCTGCTGCCCATCGCCTAACTCCACATGGTAAAGCCCCTTGGCCTGGGCTTGAATATCCACCTCTACACCAGCGTTGCCCACGGTAACCGGCACACGTTGTACCAGTTGACCGGTTTGGTCGAAGATGGAAAGCAACAGGCCGTTGGTGAAGCGCAGATGCGTGGGCAGCTGCACGGTACAAAGCCCGTTGTTGGGGTTGGCGTAGATGAGGAGGTCCTCTTGTAAGAGCATGCCCGTGGGGCCAATACCCGTGTAGCCGGTGAGGGTGTCGAGTTTGGCGAGCAGGACGGAGTTGGTGGAGGGAAGCACAGCGGGACCGAATGCTACGGTACCGGAGTATGGCGCGGAAAGCACGATGTCGTCCCCAGCAATGGCCAAAGAGCCGAAAGAGCCGCTACTGGGCCCGAAGTAGAACGCTGAGAGACAATTGCCCAGAGTGTCGAAGCGTGCGACATAGGAACTCGCCTCGCCGGCAGGAATGGCTTGGATGGGTCCGATAGCGGTGGTGTCGGTGAAATCCCCCATGATGTAGACTGTTGAACTTGCATCCACCCAAATGGGACTGGCTTCACAAGAGCCTGAAGTCCAGAACGGACGGATCCATTCGGGATCACCCTCCAAGCTGTAAGACGCGAGGTACTTGTTTGACCAGGGTGCCTGTCCAACGAGGGTTTCGCCATTAAATACGAAATCACCTCCGAAGCCTCCAGAAACGATGACATGCCGACCCACAACGGCACAGCCCGCGCTTCCATTTCCATCGACGGAGGAGCCCTGGCGGCGTCGAAACCAGGATATTGAACCCGTGGTGTCTACCAAAGCGAGTACCCCGCTTGCGCCATCGGAAATGCCGAGATCGGTTCCGAATAGCTCGTCGCCCTCAAGCCCCACCAAGCTCAGCAGCCAATGCGTTGAATCGACCCACGCAGCAGAATGCACACTCGCGAATTTCACCGACCGTTTCGCAGACTTGAAAACTCCGTTCTGGTCATATCTGGCGATGAATCCACCATACGGGATAGAAACATCGGGATTGCCTACGAATTGCGGAGACGCAAGTATCGACTGGCCGAACCAGTACAAGTCCCCGTTCAGGTCACTTAGCAGACAATGTGTATAGACGGCAGGCCCGCGCACGGTCCGCACCCAAGCACACGTTCCATTCGGCTCATAGGCGGCCATGAATATGGAAGTTTGGTCATTCGGCTCGGTGAATTGAGCACATCCGAAATCTGCTTGGCTGTTGTAGGTGCCTGAAACAATGATACGACCGGTCACCGGCTCGTAGTGGATAAGTTCACCATCATCCCGATCGTTCTGTATGGGAGTGCCCCCCACGGTGCGCACCCACTGGTTCATACCCAAGCTGTCCCACTTGGCCACGACGATATCACCACTCCCAAGCACAGGACTGGTGTTGCCATCAAAATCGACCATTGACCCGGACAATGTGCCTGTGCCTTATATGTTGCCGGAGGCATCCGTGGTGAGGCGGAAACCAGTAACGGGGGTTGTGGGCGAGGCATAGTGCTTTACCCATTTCAGTTGTTGGCCTTGACTGCTCAGGGCTAAGACGCAGCCAATGAATGTGATACCGCATTTCAGCGCTGGATCACAAAGCCCTCGGTTCTTGCGCATGTGTTGGATTGGTATTTATTGAGTCGGCACGATTCCATTTCTATGCGGCGTAGCTGACGGCTGGGTCTTCGAAGAAGGACATGACCAGTTCCTTGTCCTGAACGATGCGGTTCATGTGTTGCTCGGTTGCATCCCTCATTTTGGCCTTTGTGC
>JANOPI010000245.1:0-9031 GCA_031421755.1 Flavobacteriales bacterium
GCCAGTCGGTGGCGGTGGTCCCGGTATCAAGGTGGACATGTCCCACCCAGGCCCTGGATCGATACTGATCCCGTGGAACCAATTCACGTTGACGATCGTCCAATTCGTAACCGTATAGCAGAAGGTGACGGCTTGGCCAGATTGATATTCACCACCCACCGGGGGCGGTGAGGCGGTGAACGTGTACCCGTTATTGCACGGCTGGGCCAACAGACGTCCGCCTCCCAGCGTGAGCAAGCAGGCGATCACTGCGGTGGTCAATACCCTCATCCCCATGACCGAAAGGGATGATGGAGAACCGAAGTATCGAAGTACCGAACGGTGGAGAGTTGCACCATTCACTTCCCGGGCACGGTGGTTGGTCTGCGTGCATGGGAAAAGTAGTGGATGGCTTTTCCCCGTTCAACTATTTTGGACGAAACCATCAACACTGTCGACGGGATTTCCCGACCAGTTCCGGATCCGCTTCCGGACAGAATGCTCAGCGGGTCACGCCAACGTGGCCCATCAGCTTGTGTGGACGACCAGTGTAGAACGAACGCGCTTCCAGAAGCCAGGAATAGATACCATCCTGGACCAGCTCGCCCCCATATGTGCCGTCCCACCCTTCGCTCCGGTCCGTGGTCTCGAAGACCTTCTCTCCCCAGCGATCGAAGACCATCAGAAGGAGATCCCGGGGGTCAATGTCATCACCGAGCACAAGGAACTCGTCGTTGATGCCATCGCCGTTGGGCGTGAACGTGTTCGGAATGAAGACAAGGAACTCGTCCATCACTTCAACGTTCCTGACCACAGTGTCTCTGCAGCCCAGGTAGTTCTCCGCAACAAGTTGAACGGGATAAACTCCCCCGAAAATATCGGGAAAGGTGTATTCCACTTCCGGCCCATGCGCCGTGTCCACGTCGGCGAAGTCCCAGTGCCAATTGACAGCGAATGGGCCAGCCTGTTCGACGAACTGGACGGTCGGGTCGAGCGTACTCGCAGGAGAAGGCCCCCACGTGAACTGCGCATCAGGTACGGCGACCACCGTGATCATGTCCTCGATCGTACTGTCCGCATCACAGCCATTAGGCCAATGAACGGTTACGCCGACATCGAATATCCCCGGATCAGTGTAGGTATGTCCAACGTTCCCCGAAGGTCCGGGTACAGACGTCCCGTCGCCGAATTCCCAATCAACCAATGCGGTACCCGTGGTGTCCTGTACGCTGAAGATCACCGCGAAGGGATCACAACCCAGTACCGTGTCAGCGCTGAGTACCAGATCCGGGATGGGCTTTACAGCCACGATGATGCAACGCGTCACATCCGGCGTCTCGCATCCATCCGTCAGGGTAACGCAGATGGTCATGGTGTCCTGCAGGTTCACGACGTGGTCCGGTCCTGTCTGGAATGGTTGGGAAGCCCACGCGAATTGGTAGTCGCCGTTCCCCCCGAAGGCCGTATCAGGCATCAACGGGGTGTCCACACCTGGGCAGGTGACAACAGTGTCAGGAACGGTCAATTGCAGCGTAGGGTTCACGAGCACGTCAACCGTGAGCGTATCGCTCGGGCACCCTGCACTGTCCGTGGCCCACACCGACCACGCTGTGGTCATCAACGGTGAGACCGTGTTGCTCCAACCGGACACACCATCACTCCATTGCGCGGTCAGCATGCCTGTGCCGCCGGTCGCCGCTGTGATCAGCGTAGCGCTGCCCGTGCGGCAGATGACCGTATCGTCGCTCAAGCCGATCATCGTCACTGGTGGCGGTTCGACAATGGTCGCAACAAGTGAATCAACGCAACCATTGCCGCCAGCACCTTGCGCGATGATCACATGATAGGTTCCCGCAGGTCCGGTATATCCATCTCCTATCGCAGCAACCGTTTCCTGTACCACCTCGCCGTCAGCATTCGACCAGGTGTAGTCCCATGGACCACCGAGACCGGTACTCAGCACTTCGATCATACCGGTGGTATCTCCATTGCATGCCGGCATGCTTACCAGGCTATCGTTCTGCATGTCGTAAAAAACGAGATCCACCGGCGCTATCAACGGGCAGCCGATACCGGTGTCCACAGCGTACAGGTAGATGCCGGGATCATCACTGTTCGGATCGTAAACACCGTCGTATGCGTCATAGAAGGGGTCATACCAATCACCACCTGTCGGTAAGGCGCCGTTGAAGGCGGTCATCAGGTCCACCGGTGCACCGGCTGCGCACAAGAAGATCTCCGAGGTGCTCGCATAAGGTGATGGTAGTACTTGCACCACGATGTTCACTTGCGTGGTAAGTCCCGGGGTGCCATTGTCCGTTCCTTCCACGGTCACATAGTGGAATCCGGTATCGGCCAGGGTGGGCACGATCAAAAGTGAGATGGGCGCATTCTGGCCAGGCGAGGAGGAGACGATCTGGAATCCTTGAAGCGTTGGCGCGAATGCGGTCGGTGTGGTGATCTGGTCCGGTTCAGGGGAAAGGAAGATGAAGTCCAGGGTTCCAGGTTCTCCGGCGCACAGCACCAGGGAGTCGCACACCGACTGCCCGCTGACGTTCGGCGGGATATTGCCCGTTGAGATGTCGGTGGTGAAGCTGAAGCTCTGCTCGTCCAGGAAACTGATGCCGTCAAATGCGCCGAAGGGCCCATCGTAGTCGGTTCCGGCATGGTCAAACCTTCCGAATTGCAGGTAGTTCACTCCGTCGCCCTTGTTCGCTCCCACGCTTGCGGGTGTGCCGCCGAATCCACCTTGGCCGCCCGATGCACCGCCTGTTGTCCATTGCATGTCCTTGTAGCAGAAGGACACGTTCGCACCATTCGGTACCACAGGATCGGTGCCGTCCGTTATGATCAGCTGAAAGGTGTTCCGGAGGTTGGTCATCTCCGGATAGTACCCGACCTCGGTCCAGTTCACGAAGAGAGCGGTCGGCGTTACTTTGAATCGCACCTGGTTGCAACCGGCGCAGGTGCCACCCAGGTCCACATCGGCCCAGAACGGAGCGACCATCGTGTAGTCTGCGAAAGGGAATCCGGTTGAACTGAATGTTCCGTAGAAGTCGCCGAAACTGACGTTGCCGTTGATGTTGATGTATGCGGTGTTCCAATACTGGCCGTACAGGTAGAATTGGAACGGAAGTGCTATGGGGCCATAGCTGCCATCATCGTTGTTGTTCGTTCCGCTCGCGCTCCATTGGCTCCCGTTGTTGATCAGTGTGTAGGAAGGGTCCGGTTCGATCCAACATTCACAAAGCACAGATCCCCCGCGTGTTTCCAGGATGCTTCCGCTCTCCAGATCAACCAGTGTACTGTTTCCGGTGAGCAACCCCGCCTTCCATTCATCGTAGCCCGATGAGCCAGGAAGCAATGATTGGGCATGGAGTCCCATCGTTCCTGATAGCAAGAGAAGAGCCAACGCCCGCAGCACATGTAAGGCGCAGCGGTTGTACAGCCCCTGTTCTGTATCCGGGAACCTCCGCGACATAGTGGTCGTTGCTGCTGGGGACATCACGACGCGAAGGTCGGTCACGTTCCGGTTGAACCGCGGCGGAAGGATCACGCTGCGGGGCGGCCCACTATGCATTCGGTCACTTCATCACGGATACGTGGCCCATGTATTCGCGCAGCCCGCCCGTACTGATGATCTGGAATGTGCAACGGAACGCATAGACATCCTGCTTGATGACCTCTCCACCAGCGTTCATGTGTGTGCCGTCCCACGCCTGCGTAGGGTCGGTCGATTCGAACACGACACGTCCCCACCGGTCGAATACGCGCATTTCAAAGGTCGTTATGTCGGGAATGTTGCTCACCATCCACCAACTATCGTTCACACCATCGCCATCCGGGGTGAATGAATTCGGCGCGTAGGTCTGGAGCACGTCGTCGATCACCACATCGTGGCAAACCGTATCGGAGCAGCCGTGGTTGTCGAAGGAGATCAGGCACACCTCATAGGTGCCCGGATATTTATCCGAGAAGCGGAATTGCGGGTTCTCGTCCATGAAGGTCCCCAGCCCGGCCATGTCCCACAGCCACGCGACATCATTTTCGCTCTGGTTGTAGAACGTGATCACCGGGTGATCGGTGTTGGCAGGAACCGGGATGTGGTCGAACTCTGCCACCACTTCCGGGGGTTCCGTTACCATCACAAGTCCGGTTCCGATGCAACCGTCAGCGTTCTTGATGGCTACAGCGTATGGGCCGGCGCACAGGCCTTCTTTCGTTGCTGAAGCCTGGTAAATAACGCCACCATTGAAGCTGTACTCGACCGCTTCAGCGTCCGTGAGTGTGATCGAGCCGTTGCAGTCCGCATTGCACCAGGGTTCAACGTAGCTGGTGGCATCGATCTCCAGTAACGGTGGTTGCATGATGCTGAAGTCGTCGCTCGTGGAGCACCCGTTCTCATCGGTCACCGTAACGCTGTAAAGACCCGTGCAAATGGAGGTCGCTTCGGGGGAATCCCCGGCGAGGTTGTCCGTCCATTCGTACGAGAATGCACCGATGCCGCCCGTAACGGCTACTGATGCCGTACCGTCACATGCCTCGAAGCAGATGGCGTCCGTACGCGTTACGGTGGCTTGCAGCGGTTGTGTGAAGGTGATCGTCACACTATCGATGAGGTAGCAGAGGATACCATCATCCTCGATCCAGAAGAATTCCGCAGGACCGCTGTTCGGCGCTGTCACTTCCGTCTGCGCGTTCCATGGTTCATCGATCGTATAGCCCGCAGGCCCGATCCACGATCCCATTCCCGTGTTGCCGACCGATGCGCTCAGGTCATATTCGAGCGTGCAGATGGTCGCATCCGGACCCGCATCAACGATGCCGCAACAGGTCGGATCGGAGGCGTCGAGCAATTGGATCTCCAATTCAGCAGTGCCCACGCAGCCCAAGTTGCTCGTAACCGTGTACGTGTAAACCCCGGCAGGGTCGATCATCGGGTTGAAGTTCCCGCCGACCACGTTGCCGTTCGCGTCGGTCCAGATCCCTCCCGGATTCGGGGTGCCCGCCAACATGGTGATCATGTCGAACGATGGCGGTGTCATGCAGACCACGATCAAGGAATCGAGCCCGGGGTCCAGTCCGGGATCCAGCGTTACCATGACCTCATCGGTCGCGAAGCAAGCAGGTTCCCCGACCACGTTCGCCGTTACCGTGTAGGTGGTAGGGCTGGTGACCAGGATGGTCGGGTTCGGGATCGTAGGGTTTGACACACCATCGTCCGGAGACCAGCTCCACTCGATGGAAAATCCAGGACTGTTGGCCATGCTCACCGCCATCGGCACAGGGTCGTTGCAGATCACCTGGTCAGGGCCCGCATCGATCGTGAAGGGCTCAGCCACGTTCACCGTGATCGT
Source organism: Flavobacteriales bacterium (assembly GCA_031421755.1). Taxonomy (GTDB): domain Bacteria; phylum Bacteroidota; class Bacteroidia; order Flavobacteriales_F; family PHOS-HE28; genus PHOS-HE28. The sequence continues at coordinate 5,337 of JANOPI010000245.1, forward strand.
GGTGTCATAGGTACACCCGAAGTTGTCGGTTACCTGGTATTGGAAATCATAATCGCCGGGAGCATCCGCGGTGAATATGGCGGTGTCCCCATTCGCGGAGAGATAGTCAGGCACAGTGCCGCCGGACCAAAGGGAAGAGTCAGAACCGGAGCCGAAAGTCGGAGTGAACGTGGTAACGTCCGGGATGATCGCCGGGTTGAAGTTGATCGACCACGAGCAGATGAAGCCATTGTCCGCTCCCCACAGGTCCGTGCTCTGGTAGGTCCACTCTCCGTTCAGGGGGCAGCCCTCCAACAAGGAGAGCATCTGCACGCTTTCATACGTGCCCGGATTCAAGGAATTGTTCGGTGGGGTACCTGCTGTGGTGGTATTGGTCAGGTTCTCGATCCAGGTGCCGTTGCTCGCGGTCGGCGACCAGCAATACTCCCAACATGCACCGAAAATGGGGTCGGCGTTGCTGTCATAGTCGTTGGGTTCACCCAAGTATGTGCCGCCGCCACCCTGTTGATGAAGGATCACCGTGCTCCCGTTCGGGCAGATCACCTGAAGCACCAGGTCACCCATGTAGGTGTGTTCCATTTCCACACAAATGGACTCGATGTCGTTGATGTCCGTAAGTGTTTGCCCAGGGTTGAATTGCTCGAAATTCAGCGTGGATGTAAAGGGAAGTCCCACATCGTCCGGCAAAAAGATCCCTTCACCGAAGTTGGCGTCGGGTATACCTGTCCATGTCACCGGGAGCCCTTCGCCATAGAGGGAAACAGTCGCGCCGAAGCAGGTTTCCGTGCTTTCGGAGGTGAGACCGAAGTTGGGTGTTGTGCTCACCAATACCTGCAGATCCACAAGGTTCAGGTTCTTGCACCCGTTGTCGTCGGTCACATACAACTGCACCACATGCTCGCCATCCTCGGTAAAGGCGTGGTTCACGATCGGTCCGCTGGTGCTGTCCACGGTACCATCATCGAAATTCCATAGGTATTGCACGATGGTGTTGTTCCCTACTGGTTCCGAGTCTGTGCCGTTGAAGGTCACCGGTTCGTCCACGCACACCAGGGCGGGCACCGCCTCGCTCATAAAGGCCGAAGCGTTCGGGTTCTGGCAAGGGATCGTGCAGGAAAAACTCGCCGCCCATACACCTGTTCCAACCGAGTTGGATTGGAAGACGAGCGTTAGGCATCCCGTAATGTTCAACACCGAACCGCTCACGATCAAATTCTGCAGGGCGTCCCCCGTGTATGACCCCAAGTAGGTGGCTCCCGTGTTATCCCCATCGTAGATCGACAGGTTGTCCCATGAATTCTGGGGGCCGGACTGGTCCAGGTCGAAGTTCGAAAAGGTGAAGTAGATCACGTTGCCAGGAACATCCGGACAGAGCGTGAACTGATAGTCTTCGCCGTTCTGGTAACCTGCGGCTCCTTGGCCACCGGAATCGAAGAGCACCCCTTGGCAACTCGTTTCAGACCCATCGGTCATGGAGAAAAGGTCTTGACCTACCACCGGGGCGGCGGCCAAGGCCCAAACGAACAGCGGAACAAAACGGGATGCCAAGGACTGGATCCTGCGGCCGGGGTCAGCGTTCATCATGCTGGGGGTCAGGGGGGAAGGTGCAGCGAAAGTAGTCAGGTCCGGCGGGTATCCGAACTTCTTCGACAGGATGACGGAAGAAGCGGGCAATGGGTTCGCTGGAGCGGGAATGAAGTTCCTGACCGACCGACAACACCGCTTCGCGCTCAGCGCTTCACTACCCGGAACCGCACGTTACGACCCACTTCTTGTACGCTCAGGACATAGACGCCGGGCGCCAGACCGTGTAACTGGACGCCTTCGGTGCCAGAGGCGGCAACAGGACCGCCAGACAAGATCTGAGAACCCCGAATGTCGTAGAGGGCAAGGAAACTTCCAGGTGGTAGCCCGCGAACCTCCAAACGGTCGTTCGCTGGCATCGGGAAGAGCTGGATGGTGTTCTGGACGCCTTCCGGGACTCCCAGCGTCAGGCAATAGGCATCATCGGCAGAAAGAACGGTCATGATCACGGTCGTGTCGAAGACGCAGCCGAAGTCATTGATGGCTGTATAGGTCAGGTCGAACAGACCGGCCACCAGCGGAGAAACAACGATGGAATCACAACCAGCGTCAGCCCAGTTGATCCCGTTCCCGCTCCAGAAGGACGAGTCGCAACCGGCACCGTAAGCCGGTACGAACGCGTTGGTGTCCCCACCGAGTGATGTATCGAAATGAACCTCCCACCCGCAGAGGAAGCCATTGTCCGCCCCCCACAGGTCAGTGCTCTGGAAGGTCCATGTTCCGTTGAGCGGACAGCCGATCAAGGAGGACCAAGTGCCTACGGCCTCATAGGTGTCCGCGTTCAGAGAGTTGTTCGGTGGGTTGCCGGCGAGGGTTGTGTTGTTCGATCCACCAACCGAGTTGTCTGCCCATGTGCCGTTTGTGGCTGTTGAGCTCCAGCAGTAGTGCCAGCATTCGCCAATGACCGGATCGCTGTTGTTGTCAAAATCATCCGGCGCGCCCAGGTAGGTGCCGCCCCCTCCTTGCTCATGCAGCGTGATGGTGGAGCCGTTCGGGCAGATCACTTGGAGTACAAGATCCCCCATGTAGGTGTGCTCAATATCCACGCAGATCGATGAAATATCCCCGGTAGAACCGACCACACTTCCGGGCGGGAATCCGGTGAGGTCGAGCTGTGATGTGAATGGTAGCCCCACATCATCAGGGAGGTAGATCCCACCGCCATAATCCACGCTGTTGGCGGACCATGGCACTGGATCGATGGATGCGGCCAGGCTTATAGCGTCACCCACGCAATAGACGCTATCAAGATCGGATATTGATAGAACCGGGGTCGTGCTCACCACCACCTCCAGGTCCACAGCGTTCGTGCTCGCACAGCCATTGGTGTCGATCACCGTGAGTATCACGGGGAATATGCCCGGATCATCGAAGGTGTAGGTCAAGGTCGGCTCTGTTCCTTCTATGAAGCCTGTCTGACCGAACTGCCAATGGTAGGCGGAGATCACTTGGCCGGGGCCGGGTGTGGAGCCGGACGCATCGAATTGTACCGTGGAACCCGAACAAATGTAGGCTGGTGATGGGAGGCTCATCGTGGCCATGGCGGTAGGTGGGTCGCAATTCTGCGCACAGCTTATCCCGCAGGCGAACTGCCCGGTTCCGGTGCTGTTCGAAAGAAAGACCAGGGTGAGGCATCCGGAACCATTGATGACGGTAGCTGCCGTGGTCAGGTTCGCGAGTTGTGTGCCAGTGTAGGTCCCAAGGGTGGGAGCGGTCACATCATCCCCGTCGAAGATGGTCATATTATCGATACCTGCTCCTGCGGTGCTCAGGTCGAAAACGATCCAGGTCAGAACGATCGAAGATCCCGGGACGTCCGGACAGATCGTGAAGGTGTGGTTCTCATTGTCCGAATACGGCCCGGTCGGCCCTCCAGAATCTTCGATCACGCCGGAACAACTGGTGGCCGTGCCACCGGTGATGTTGAACTGCTGCCCATGTGCAGGCGTGGCGGTACTAAGCAGCAACAACGCGAGCAATGTGGTGAACCCGATCATCGAATGATCTTTGGTGGGCGTCTTTTTCATTTCTGGGCTGTTGGCTGAATATAAGACGCGTCCAAGATGGAGGCCGAGGGTGCTCAAATGCGGAAGGCCCCGCATCGGGGCCTT
>JANOPI010000246.1:0-2075 GCA_031421755.1 Flavobacteriales bacterium
ACAGTACCCGATCTGTTCAATACATCGGCCTTGCCGGGCGCGCCGCCGGGTATGCACGGACGGATGGCCCTCGACTTCGTCAAGGACGGGCTCACCGGAGGGCAGACATACGTCGTCTTCTTCGATGGCCTGCAGGTGGCGGCCCCGATCCCTGAACCCGAGACCTACGCCATGATGCTTGCCGGTCTCGGGCTCTTGGCAGTCTATGGACGACGCAGGAAGCTAGCCGCCGCAACCGCCTAGCCTGGTCTTCCGACCATCACACAAACCCCGCTTCGGCGGGGTTTTTATTGTTTGCCCGCCTCAGGCTTTCGGCGGCTTGATTTCGTCCAGCCGGTCGGTGGCTGGCGCCGGCGTGGGGGAGAGCGCGGCGATTTCGGCGCGCAGCGCGGGAGTCATCTCGATGCGCACCGCATTGAGCGAATCCTGCAGTTGCTCGAGGTTGCGCGCGCCGACGATGGGCGCGGTGATGGCCGGGTGGGCGCCGACCCACGCCACGGCGGTGCTGACCGGGTGCAGGCCCTTTTCCTTGCAGAAGGCGACGAACTTTTCCGCTACCCCGCGCATCCACGGCTCGCTGTAACGGGTTTCGTACATCTTGTTGGTCTTGAAGCGGCCGGTGGCGTTGCCGGAATACTTCCCCGACAGGATGCCCGCGGCCGCGGGGCTGTAGGGGATGACGCCGATGCCGTTGGCCTCGGCCATCGGCAGCAGTTCCACTTCGGCCTGGCGCTTGACCAGGCTGTACATCGGCTGGATCACCTGCAGCCGCGCCCAGTTGTTGCGTTCCTGCAGGTCCACGGCGCGCTGCGTCTGCCAGGCGGGCCAGTTGCTGACCGCCGGGTAGAGCACCTTGCCCGAGCGCACCAGGTCTTCCAGCGCGCGCACCGATTCCTCGAGCGGCGTGCGCTTGTCGTAGTGGTGCAGGAACAGCACCTCGACGCGGTCGGTCTGCAGTCGCTTCAGGCTCGCGTCCACTGCACGGATGACGTGGCGCCGCGATGTGCCGCGCGCGTTCGTGTCCTCGCCGATCGGGTTGAAGCACTTGGTGGTGACCACCAGCTCGTCGCGGTGCCCGCGCATCAGTGCGCCGAGAATTTCCTCGGACTTGCCCTTGTTGTACTGGTCGGCGCAGTCGTAGAAATTGATGCCTGCGTCGCGTGTGGCCTTGTACATGGCCGCCGAAGTGGCTTCGTCGGCATCGCCGCCGAAGGACATGGTGCCGAAACAGAGTTCCGAGACGCTGACGCCAGTGCGGCCGAGGGGTTTGGTTTTCATGGGCCCGATTCTATGCTGCCGCGCGCACGGTGTTCCGCAGCACGCCGATTTTTTCCAGCTCGCATTCGATCACGTCGCCGGGCTGCAGGTAGCCCTTGGCCGGCGTGAGTTTTTCGCCGCCGTCGCCGCCGACCCATTTGCCGCCGAGCTCCGGGTCCACCGACCACGCGGTGCCGCCCGGCGTGCCGGTGATGATCACCATGCCGGGCTTGAGCGTGAAGTTGACCGAGAAAAAGTGCACCAGCTGCGCGCAGTTCCAGATCATGTTCGCAGTCGAGGCCGACTGGCGCAGCTCGCCGTTGATGCGCGTGCGCAACCGCAGCGCCTGCGGGTCGGGAATCTCGTCGGCGGTGGTGATGCAGGGCCCCAGCGGTGCCGAGCAGTCGAAGGCCTTGCCGCGCCCCAGCTCGTACCAGGTCACCCCCTGCGGCGTGCGGCGTACCTGCCGGTCGCGCGCGGTGACGTCGTTGACGATGGTGTAGCCGAACACGTGCTCGAGCGCCTGCTCCTGCGGGATGAAGCGCCCCGCCTTGCCGATCACGATGGCGAGCTCGGTCTCGCTGTCGAGCTTTTTGGCGAGGCGCTCGTCGTGCTCGATCGCGTCGTCGGGCCCGATCACGCAATCGGCGGTCTTGACGAAGAACTCGGGCTCCTTGCCCGAGATCGGGGTGTTGGCCTTTTCCTTGTTGTGGTCGGTGTAGTTCGAGCCGCTGCACAGGATGGTGGAGGGCACGATCGGCGCGAGCAGCTGGACGCCCGCGAGCGGCCGGCGCCCCTTGCCCGAGGCGATCGCCAGG
>JANOPI010000247.1:0-21771 GCA_031421755.1 Flavobacteriales bacterium
AGGCAAAGCCGACTATGGCTTCAACGCCCGCACTGAAGTGTACGAGAACCTGCTCGCCGCCGGCGTGATCGATCCTACCAAGGTGACGCGTGTCGCCCTGGAGAACGCCGCGTCCATCGCCAGCATGCTGCTTACCACCGAGTGCGTGATCAGCGAGGAGAAGGAAGAGAAAGCAGGTGGCGGCCATAGCCACGGTGGTGGCATGGGCGACATGGGCGGAATGATGTGATCAAGGACATCAGGGTCCCCTGCGGGTGACCCTGATGGGACAGCGAAATAGAGAATAAGCCCCGGCGAGAGTCGGGGCTTGTTCGTTGAAGGGGGTTATAGGGAGTTTAGGAACCTTATTCCGAACGCATAAACTTGCATAATGTTTGTATAATCGCGCTGTGGATCACGACATCAACCCCTTCGCGCCGGGTGCCGGATACCAGCCACCCGCTCTGGTGGGCCGCAAGCAACTCATTGGTTCCGTGGGAGTTGCCATTGAGCGGGTACGTAAGGGGCTTCAGGCCAAAAGCCAGTTGTTGATCGGCCTGCGGGGTGTGGGTAAAACAGTCCTGTTAGACCACATGCGCGAGAACGCCGAGAACGCCGGGGCTCAAACCCTCCGCATTGAGGCTTCGGAGAAAAAGTCTCTGCCCGCCATCCTCGCACCACAGCTCCGGCAAGCCCTGTTGCGCCTATCGCGCAACGAGAAGGCCAAAGATCTGGCTCAACGTGCATTGCGCGGATTGGCCGGTTTCGCCAAGGCCCTGAAGGTGAAGTACGGCGACATCGAAGTGGGCTTCGATCATGAGCCCGAGGCCGGCCTGGCCGACAACGGTGATCTGGAGAACGACCTGCAGGACCTGTTGGAAGCAGCGGGTCAAGCGGCGGCGAAAGGAGGCACCGTGCTGGCCATCTTCATCGATGAAATGCAGTACGTGCCCGAAGCAGAACTGGCCGCATTGATCGTTGCCTTGCACCGCTGCGCGCAACGCAAGCAACCCGTATTGCTGGTAGGCGCGGGCCTGCCGCAGTTGCGCGGGCGCATGGGCGATGCGAAGTCCTACGCCGAGCGCTTGTTCGAGTTCCCGGAGATCGGAGCGTTGGGCAAAGCAGACACGATGGCCGCGATCGAGATCCCCGTAAAAGAGCAGGCTGCCGAAGTGGAAGCCGCCGCTTTGGAGCTTATCCACCGCGAGACACAAGGCTATCCCTACTTCGTGCAGGAATGGGGCAAGCACGCGTGGGACGTCGCCCCACGATCGCCTATCCGGGAGGAGGACGTGCGCGAAGCCACCATCACCGCAGTTGCCGCCTTGGATTCCAGCTTCTTCCGTGTGCGCTTCGACAGGCTCACACCGGCTGAGAAAAACTACCTGCGCGCCATGGCCGAACTGGGACCAGGACCTCATCGCTCCGGTGATATCGCCCAGGTGTTGAAGGTGAGCATTACAGCCCTCGGCCCACGCCGCGCTACCCTCATCAACAAAGGCATGATCTACAGCCCCAACTACGGCGATACCGCCTTCACCGTGCCGCTCTTCGATGCGTTCATGAAACGGGTGATGCCCGCTACGGAATGGAGAACGGATCGAGACCGCCAAAGAGGATGAAACCCATGCCAGGTCCCGGACCCACTTCCCCGCTCCGCGCCATCGGCGGCTCCTTCCTCGCCGGGCTCGGACTCTTGCTCTTCCTGCTCTACACGAGCTTCGTGGTATTTTTTGTCGGGGATGAAGGGCTGCTCGCGATCGTCCAAAGTCCCATCACGTGGGCATTCACGATCCTGGTGCTGTTCGTGATGCCTTTCGCGCTGTTCGTGGTCTTCAAGCGCCGCGGCGCACTGCCCGTGCTCGATGCGATCAATGCGTCCTGGGTGGCTGCTGTGATCGCCTTCCTCATGTTCTACTATGGCCATGCCAAGATCATCCGCAAGTTCTTCGACATCACCTACCTCACGCAGGATACCAACGTGTCGCTCGTGCCGAGCTTCGATCTGGCGTGGTACTTCTTCGGCCGTTCCAACGCACAGGAACTGCTGATCGGCCTCATGGAGCTGGTGCCCGCACTGATGCTCTTCTTCCGCCGCACACGCTTGCTCGGTGCGCTTTTGATGTTGCCGGTAGCGGGCAATGTGCTCTTCACCAACGTGTTCAACAAGATCAGTGGCCTTACGTTCTGGGTGGCCCCGTTCGCCTTCTTCGGACTGCTGTTCATTCTCGCACCGCATGTGCGCCAACTGGTCAATATGGCGCTTCAACTCGTGCCGCCGCGCCCGGTTCTATCCAAGCGTTGGGGCCTGTTGCGCACCGGGGTGAAGTACACTGTGGTCTTGGCGGCCGCGATCCCGTTCTTCACATCGCTCTACTTCGCCTTCTTCGGATCCAGCAACCACAGTAGCAACAGGTTCCTTGGCGGCTTCGAATTGGCTTCGCTGCGCGTGAATGGGGACGTTATCGATCCTTCAACCGACAGCACGCACTACTACAAAAGCATCTTCCTGGAACCCCAGATGCGCTGGAACTCCGCATCCTTCGATCGCGACAATGCGAGCAACGCGTATCTCACCGTGGACTGGAAATCGGGTTCCGACTCGGTGATCACCTTCCTGCAGCGCGACCGCAGCGTGGAATCTCCGGAGGTGGATCCGCTATCCCGCTTTGATGGGATATACAAACTGAACGGGAACGAACTCCTCGTTTCTGGCACCCAATATGGCGATACGATCATGGCCGTGTACCAGAAGAAGCCGCTGAAGGACTACACTTGGTTCTGGTAGAAGTTGGACCGGGGAATGCGGTGGTACCGGCGATATTGGTCCACCGCACCTCGGAGGATCGTTGATCACCTCCGGTGTTACTAACACCTGTCGAAAACTCCCCTCTCCTCCCCCGCACCAGCCGGTGTAATCTCGCATGCTTGAAGTCCCCTGTACAGCGGGCAACATGCTTTGCCGAGAACGATGCAGCTCACCCCGAAACGCTTCTTCGACTTCTGCTCCGGCCATGTGCCGCTGCTGCACGCCATCAGCCAAAAGCCCGGCGACATCAGTGAGGCCCAGGTGCGGCAGATGATCCGCACCTTCAGCGACATCACCGCCGAGCTGCCGCAGACCACGTGGGAGCGGCTTACCGAGCTCCAGGTGATCGTACCGGTGGAGGAAGGCTCATCGCACTACGTGATGAGCCAGCCCTTGCTGCACTTGCTCAACTTCCTCTACAACGACGCGGTGCCCACCAGCCCGGAGATCATCCAGGGCTACATCGCGGCGCTGGAGAGCGCCCGGAAACGCATCGCCCTCGGTGTGGAAGCCGGCGATTCGCTCAGCGTGGCCATGGCCACGAACGAAGTGGACCACACGCTGCGCCGCATGCAGGACGATCTGGACGCCACGCACCGCGCCGTGCTCGCGGAGGTGGCGCGCTACAAGGCCGATCGTACCAGTGTGAGCGTGCGCGAACGCTACCTGCGCATTCTCCTGCTGATGGACCAGTACGTGCATCCGTTGGTGGAGATCATCCGCGTGGATGGCCTGCTGGAAAGCACGCTCGCTGAGACCGATATCGTGCTCCGGGCCGCACGCGAACAAGGCGTGTACGTGGAACTCGGTATGGTGGAGCGCAACGAACGGCAGATCCGCGTGATGCGCCGCAGGGCCATCCACACGCTGAACGAAAGCCGGAAGGAACTGCAGCCACTGTATGATGTGTTGCGCCGTTCCAGCGCCATCGCGCATGGGGCCACGCTCGCCTTGGGCCGCTTGCGCCAGATGAAATTGGAAGACTGGGTCGGCATGTACGTTTCGCCCACAACGAACGCACGGATCGAAGTGCCGCCGACGGACGAGGTGCTGCGCCGCATCATCGATGAGGTGGTGAATCATCCGCCGATCCCTCCTCCGCTGCTGAACACCACCGAGAACGCCGACACGCCGCCGGACTATGTGCGCCTGCTCTGGCTGAATGAACTGCCCAACCTGCTCAACGAGGAGCTTCCCGTGAAAGACCTCACCGGGTGGCTCACCGGGAACTTCCCTGAGAAAGGGACGTCCGACGCGCTCCTCGGCCTGAGCAAATTGCTCTTCGACCCGAAACTGGATGTCGAGTTCAAGGGCGGCAAGATGAAGCAGTACCGCACGCGCGACGGCGTGCTCGAAGCATGCACCTTCGCCATCAACAAGGCAGCGCCTGCCGCGAAAGCCTAACGACCCATGGAAACGACCACCCCGCTACCGCAGCTGAAGGACATCTTCGACAAGCTTCGTCAGGGCGCGTACATAACGCACGAGCAGGGAACGCTTCATGCAGCGCTCGCCGAGAACTACGAGGACTACAGATCGTACTTCGAGCCGCTCGGCCTGAATCTGGTGCGCCACCCGCGCGACTTCTTCTACTTCCACACCGAAGCCGCCGAGGGCACGCCCCCCGCCGCATCGCTCGCGCCGATCGCCGTATTCTGCTTCATCCTCATCGAATCCGCAGCGAATGAAGGACGACCGGTGGAGGAGTACCTTTTGACGGACCGCTTCACCTTGGCCGGCATGCCGCACCTGAAGAGCGACCGCTACAAGGCGCACATGCGCGCCGTGGAAGTGGACGATGAGGCCGGCCTGCGCAAACTCCTCAAGAGCATGGCCACCAAGGGCTGGGCCGAGTACAACAACGACGACACGTTCCGCTTCCTCCGACCCTTCCACCGCCTTTTCGACAAGTGCCAGGAGATCAGCCTCGCCGCCGAACAGGAGAGCCGCGAAGTGCTGCCAGGGTTGGAACCGAAGATCGATCCTGAACTGAACTAAGAGCGGTTCGCTACGCTCACCGTTTTGAACCACAGAGGGCGCAGAGAACACAGAGAAATACTGGAACGACCTGACCAACATGGCCAAGCTCACGAAGGAGACCGACCGCGCCCGCATTCTGCGTGTTCTCTGTGCCCTCTGTGGTTAACCAAGCACACATGCAACAAGGACTAGGCCCCACCAAGCTCATTGCCATCCGCAGCGGCAGTTACGACTATGCCGAGGTGGATCTCGCCACGTCGATCCAGCTCGTAGGCCCCAACAACGCGGGGAAAACCACGCTGATCAACACCCTGCAGTTCCTCTACCTGGACAATCGCAACCAGATGAACTTCGGGGACCATGATCCCGAGGCCACGAGACAGTATTATTTCCCTGACCAGTTCAGCTATCTGCTCTTCGAACTGCAAGGACCGAAGGGCTCCTATGTGCTCGGGTGGCGCGGGCAGAGCAAGGCGCAAGGCGGCGATCCCCTCCGTTTCACCTACGACGGCGTTTACGACGTGAACGACTTCCTCACGGACGACGGCCGTGTGCAGGATCAGAAGCTCATCGATGCGCGGTTGAGTGACCGCAATTTCCGTGTGTTGCGCGATGCCGCAGCGCACCGCGAAGCCATCCTGATCGCTACGAAGGGCGAAAGCAACGGGCTCGGCGTGGTACACCTTACCGAGACCGAGCGCTACGCGCACTTCAAGGAGGTGCTGAAGAACCTGCTCAGCCTGCGCAGCATCGACCAGCATGAGATGAAGCGCAGCTTGCTCATGCTCGCGAGCATCCCGCCGAACAAGCCCGCACTGGAGGCGAACCGCCTGATGACGGAGGACTTCGAGCGCATCCGCGACCGCCGCTTGAAACTGAACACACTGAAGAGCGAGCGCGAGCGCTTGGAGAAGTACATCGACATGAGCGATGTGCGGTTCACCCTGGAGTCCCGCCTCGCTTTCGTGTACGCGGACCTGATGGAGAAGCGCCGCAAGGCCCACGACCACAACAAGCATGTGAAGGAAGCCATCGTGGCCAAGCAGGACGCGTTGGAGAAAGAGAAGATCAGCACCGCGGAGATCCTGAAGGACTACGACGAGAAGATCGTCGAACTCGCTGGCTTCAAAGGCCGTGTGGAAGGTGACCTGTCGCGCATCGCCGACCTGGGCAAAGGCCTGGAGCAGTTCGTGGAAAATCTGGAACGCGAAGCGCTGCACAACGCCAAAGAGCGCCTGCACCTTCTCAACCGCCAACTCGGCAACGCCGAAGAAGCCGACCGCCAGCGCACCGCACGCGCACTCGCCGAGGTGACCGGCCGCGTGGCCAGCACCGAGCGCGCCATCGCCAACTTCGACAAGGCGCTCATTACCGAGCTCCGCGAAACAATGGACGATGACGCCCTCCACGGACTCAGCAAGCTCTTCAACCTGGAGATCCTGAAGCAGCCCGTTGAAAAGGGTGGTGTCGAACTGAAAAAGCGCAAACAGCTCGACGCACTGATCAAGGGCATCGCGGAAAACATCACCAACGACACGTACAGCGACGCATTGTTGAGCCTGCCCCTGCCCGACAACAGCACGGCGTGGAAGGAGCTCCTCGATGTGAAGGCGCTGAAAAAGGCGCTGAGCGACCTGAAGGCCGAACAGGACCGCCTGCGCAAGCTGATGGACGCCATCGAGAACCGTGAGACCTTGGCCAAAGACCGCGCCGCCGCCCAAGCCGAGTGCGATGGGCACGTGCAGAACCTCAACCGCTGGGAATCGCTGCAGCGCGAACGTGTGGAAGAGCCGCGCCTGCAGAAGCGCCTCGCTGAACTCACCAAAGAGAAGACCGAAGGCGACCGCCAGCGCAAGGAAGTGCGCGACAAACTCGAGGAGATCGGTGTGAAGCTCTACGAGCAACGCACCGCGCTCAACAAGGAGGACGAACGCTTCAACCGCCTGCTGCAACTGATGGAGCAGTGCGTGCCGCCGCCCGATCCCGAAGCCAAAGGCAAAGAGCCAGTCTCAGCGCCCGCTGAAGCGGAGGACGCCATCGCGCTCTATGGCAAGCTCATGCAGGAGCACAATGCCATGAGCCGCGAGATGGACCAGCTCCGAAGCAAGATCGAAGCTGTGCTCAAGAGCGACATCATCGGCCCCAACGAGCAAGACACGGTGCGCCTGATGCGCGAGCAGATCGACGGATTGCCAACTTTCGAGGAAACACTCCGCAAAGACTGGGATAATTACCTGCACCTGCTGCGCGCGAATTTCCAGAACGTGCTCAACGGCCTGAACGACATCAAGAACGCCGCAGAGCAACTGAATCGCCGCTTCTCCAACGTGAGCGTCTCGAACCTCGAGAGCCTGCGCATGGAAGTGATGGACCAGAACGAACTGGTCGTCGCACTGAAGGAATTGGCCGAGACCGACCACACCGGCCTCTTCGACAGCAGCGGAAAACTCGACGCCGCCTACCAGAGCTTCCGCAACAAGCTCAGCGAGCGCCTCACCCTCAATTACGGCGATCTCTTCACCCTTCGCTTCACCGTGGCGACACGCGGCGGGCGCGTACACAGCTACGATAACCTGCAGGTGGAAAGCCATGGTACCGCGATCACCATCAAGGTACTTTTCAATCTGCTCGTGCTGCGCAGTATGCTGAAGGAAGATCCAAAGACCCGCGCCCCGCTGAGCCGTGTGCCGTTCTTCCTGGATGAGGTCCACTCGCTGGACGCCATCAACCGCAAAGCTGTGCTCAGCATGGCGAAGGACCTCGGCTTCATGGCCATTACCGCAGCGCCAGAACCCGTGAGCGAAGTGGACGCCCTCTACTTCCTGCGCCCGATCAATGGACGCTTGGTGGTCCGCAACGAATTGCGCGTGGGCGTGAAGTTCGATGAAGCCCTGGCAGGAGCCTGAGCCCAATCCAGACAATGAAAAGAGCCCCGGCCATGTGGTCGGGGCCTTTTGCATAACGCAGGGTCCGTTCAGCGCCGGAGGCGCGTTTGGGCGTGAGCCTGCTTGGAACGCAGTTCAGGGTTTTCCGGTATTGTAGCTTGCTTCACCCCCGGGCACCTTTGTCCCGATGACGATGTCCAGCACGCATACCCTCCTCCTCGTTGATGACCAGTCGATCTTCATGGACGGCATGGAGAGCCTCTTGGGCCGCATCCCGGAAGTGGTGATCGTGGGCAAGGCGAACAACGGGGCCGATGCCGTAGCGCTCGTCCGCGAGCTGAAGCCCTCCCTGGTGCTCATGGACATCAACATGCCCGGCATGGACGGCATCGAGGCCAGCAAACGCATCCTCAAAGCCAATCCGGATACCCGGATACTCGTACTCAGCATGTATGGTCATAAAGAGTTCGTACTTGAACTGATGGACAGCGGCGTGAGCGGATACCTGCTGAAGACCACCGGCAAGGACGAATTGATCGAAGCCCTCGCCACCGTGGCCGCTGGAAAAAAATACCTCGCCCGCGAACTGCGCGCCCTCATCGCCAACGGTGATCGCCACAAGGACCGCGAGGGTGAAGCCATCTACGGGGCACTTACCAAACGCGAAGTACAGGTGGTGAAACTCATCCTCCGGGAGCACACCACCCTGGAGATCGCCGCCGCACTTTTCGTGAGCCCCGACACCGTGGAGACCCACCGCAGGAATATTTTGCATAAACTAGACTGCCGCAACACCGCCGGCCTGGTGAAGTATGCCATGGAGAGGGGGTGGGGGGAGTAGAAACAACCAATACTAAACCCGAATTTCAATGTCCTGGAACTTCCACGATCCGAAAGAGGAGATGTATGGGGGGATAAACCAGTGGACGATCGTCGTCGACGTGCCAGCGGGCTTCGCTCCTGCGGGGCAAGCCGCGACCTTCGCCAACAAGGTGGTCACCCTTTACTACAAAATAGACACGAACGCCGATGCCGATACCGACACCTGGTACACCAGTATCGAAGTGAGGGGAGATTCAGAGCCCCATGAGCTTTTCGCCGACCTCGATCCGGCCGATCCGAGAACCGCGGATGCGCGCCGGAGGAAGCCCGTTACGATGGCCACTTCCGGTGGTGGTGGTGATGATGGTGGTAACGACTGGAAAGTAAGGGCCAAACTCGACAAGGATCGGCTGGTATCCGTCAAATACAACAACGTGTTCGGCATCCGGATACCGATTTTTGGCCCGCTCTTTCATCAGATCAAGCGATGGAAACGCAACGGATTTTAGCCAACTTCTTCTGGTTGGCCTCATGCGCGACCCTCGCACCATGTCATGGTCAAGCACCCATTGTTACCAGCAAGCCCTTGGACCTGTATCTTGGTTCACGCTGCGCCGAGACTTTGCCTTTAGATGGGCACACAAGGATTCGGCAGGACGGAGGCTTGATGGTGAAGTACCCTTGTACAGACCTCCTTGAAATCCCGCTCTCGCGCTACCACGACCTCTTAGCTGTACGGGACTCGGTCTATTCAATGAATCTACAACGCCAACGAGCAGTACAGGAACTGCCAGGCGCAAAAAAATACCTGAGGATCATAGAGTCCGGTTTCTCGCCTGGCGGGATGCCCTTAAGTCCTGGCGAAGACGTGTTCTTGGAGGCCGACGCTGAATGTTACCAGGAACTGCGCCTATTCCACATCCTTACGCGGGTAGCGAATCTTCAGACCATCGGCAGACAGGTCACGGACTCATTCGCATTCCAACTTGCTCTGCCTGGCGAAGGCGGTAACGAACCATTCATGGATATCCACCATCGCTCGAGCAACATCATGGGCGAACAGTTCGATTGGTGGGTTGTCGACATTCCCAGGGAGGTCCTATGGGTGAGCGAAATGAGTGATGATCTCCTTGTTTTCATGCTGTTGCATGAGATGGGGCATGCCGTACAGTTGCCCGAAACCGAACTGAACGCCGATTGGTGGGCAATGAATGTCGGACTCCCCGGGTACTACGGGGAAGAGCGTGCAGCCGAGCTGCGACTACCGATCGCCGAGGCGTTCAGGGCATACTGCATGGCTGTATACACGGATGAGACCTTCTCCAAGTCGACCTGCACGATTGATCATGTTGACCAATACCCTTCGCTGGAGTGCCGCATGCGCGGCATCGCCGGTCCGGATTGGTTGGACGAAAATGGTGAGCGTGTCGAATCCTATGTGGACATAAGTGAATGTTGGGCTAACGCTCAACAGGATCTGCACTGCGGCCCACGACCTCGAACGCTGAGTATTGGAGATTGCTGTCCTGAACCACCACCGGAACCTTCGATGAACAACGTTATCCCATTCGCGGTAGATATTCAAAGAGAATTAAAGAATTCGCTTCTTGCCCTTTCCTTTTTCGAAGGTCTGGAAAGGATCGGAATGTGTGGGCACAAGGTTGACCTATGTGGAATGAGTTCCGAGCAAAGGAAAGTATGGATAGATAAGAACGTCTCCTCTTTCGACCGGAAGAGCAGGTCGATACGCAAGCTGCTGCTGCATGGAACGTTGAAAGTCAAGGCGCTCGAGCAAGACCTCATGGGTGAGTGAACATGGCTCGACAGCGGCTGTACAAGCTTCTCATTCTTGGTTCGTGCTGCATTGTTGTCGAGGTCGGGTATTCAACGCAACCGACTTGGCCCGCGTACGATCGGTTCAAGGCCACCTTCGCGAGGAACGAGCCTGATTCGCTGCTGCTCCTTGCCAGTGATCTGGCGCACGCGACTGATCAAAGGAATCGATGCTTGGGCATGCTCGCGACCGCAGGTGCCCTTTTCAGGCAGGATGACTGGAATGGCTGCGATAGCGCGCTAGACAGCTTGGAGCGCTACGTTCCGGTGGGGGATGCCCTCCTGAGGTCCGTCGGTCTGAGGATAAGGTCTATGCTCATGACTTTGGTCGGAAATCCAGAATTGGGGAAGACCTTCGCAGAATCAGGGTTGGCGCTGCTGAACGGCTCGGATGCAGTGGAGGAACGCGTTCCGCTGATGGTTGTCCGAGCTGAAGCCTTGGTTGAATTAAATGACCTTGAAGGAGCCTTGGAACAATACCTGGTCGCCCAACGTGAATCGGAAGCGGCTCATTTCATCCGAGGTGAGTGTCTGGTACGCATCGGGGTAGGCAACATCCGGTACAGGCAAAAGCGATACGACGAGGCGATGTTGGACTATGCTACAACCTTCGAGTTGGCATCTGCACACTCCTTCAGCAAGGTGGCTCAAAGTGCGCTCGGGAACATGGCCGGTGTCGCTGCAATGACCGGCGAGTACGAACGCGCCCTGGTCCTCTACGATAGCCTATTGGACATTCTCGGGAGGCGCAGTCCTGAGTTCCGTGCACGCCTCATAGGGCAGAAGGGTTATGTGTACAATGAGATCGGCGACCATGCCCAGGCCGTCCGGATGTGTACCACGGCGATCGCACTCGCTGATTCTATCGGTGACCACCGCGCCAAAGCAGATGCGCTGCAGGACCTTGCATATGCCTGGTGGTATCAAGGCAGGCATTCACATGCACTTGATTTGCTGCAAGAAGCGCTCACGCTCGTCAAGGAGTTGAGGTGGACTGAACGGGTCAGGGATATCCATTGGGATCTTTATGTATGGAACCAAGAGCTTGGCGATGAAGGCACCGCGCTTCGCTCCCTGATATCCTACTCCGATCTGTCAGATTCGATCGAAAACTCCCGATTCCGAGACCAGCTCGCCCGCTCCGAAGTCCTCTTCGAAACCGAACGCAAAGAGCACACCATCAAAGAACAGAAACAAGCCCTGCTACTGGCCGAGGTCCAGGACCGGAAGAAGTCCTTCCAACGTAACGTCTCCATCGGCGTCGCGGCCCTGCTCCTGCTCATCGCCGCACTGCTCTATCGCAGCATGCGCACCCGCAAACGCCTTGCGCAAAAAGAAAAAGAACTCCACGGCGAACAAGTAGACCAATTGCTGAGCCAGCAAGAGATCAAATCCATCAACGCCATGCTGGAAGGCCAGGAGAAAGAACGCGACCGCGTGGGCAAGGACCTGCACGATCGTTTGGGCAGCATGCTCGGTGGTATCAAGGCGCAGCTCGGCGCACTGGAGGATCGCGTGGAGCAAGTGCAGCACGACGCTCAGTTCAAGAAAGTACACCGGCTGCTCGATGAGACCGTGGGCGAGCTGCGTCAGATCAGCCATGACATGGCCGCCAGCACCCTCAGCCGCTTCGGCCTGGAGAAAGCGCTGAACGATCTGCGCGATACGATCCACATCAGCGGCCGACTTTCCGTGGAGATGAAGGCCTTTGGACTCGAGCAGCGCTTGGAGCGATCGGTGGAGATCGCCGTATACCGCATCATCCAAGAGCTGGTGAGCAACGTGCTGAAACACGCCAAGGCCAGTGAACTGAGCATCGGTGTGACCCGCAGCCCTGGCCGGCTGAGCGTGATCGTTTCCGACAATGGGCTCGGCTTCGATACCGCGAAACCGGCAGAGGGCATGGGGCTGGGGAATGTGCGCTCGCGGGCGGCCGCGTTGGGCGGTAACGTGCAGGTGGACAGTTCGACAGGGAAAGGCACCACGGTAAGTATGGAGTGCCCGGTGGTTGAGTGACACATGGCTACCGCACCTATGGGACGACCATGATACAGGCAGCCCGGCGCTGACCGATCTTGCGCTTCGCTCCTCTTTCCATGCGCGCGTCCCTTCGCCTTCGGTCCCTCTACTTCGTGTGGGTGTTCAGCGCCTTGGCCATGCCCTGCCGTGCGCAGTGGTCGGATCTCGATCGCGATTCACTACTGACGGGCTATCGGCCAGGCAACTTGTCCTTTGAGCAACTGAGCACTTGTCGCTTGCTGGCCGGTTCATGGATGCTTTCGGCCAAGGCACGGCCTTACCTCTCGCACTTGGATACCCTCACGCGCATCCACATGCGCAGCACGGACCCTGGCATACGACGATCCGCTTTGGTGGACCGCGGGTTCTACCATACGATGATGGGTTACCAGGCCAAGCTCAGGCGGGATGTGCCCGACGCGTTGCGCCACTATGAAACCGCCGTGGACCTGTACGCGGAGCTCGGGGATCCAGACCATGCGGCCGGTGTTGTTGAAGCGATCGGCGTGCTCTACGCGTCCGTGGGCGAATACGCCATGGCTATGGGCACCTTTGAGATAGCGCTTGCCATGGCTGAGCGCATCCGCGATCAAGACCCCTTGTGCAGCCATTCTGTCCGCTTGCACATCGCTTCGCTCCAGGTTGACGAGCGGCGACCGGATCTGGCCGACTCCCTACTCGCACTATGCGACACGACCACACCGCACATCCGTATCCCTGTGGTGATCCTGAAAGCACGCATGGCCGCCCAAGCCGGTGACACCGTCGGTGCCGAAGCGGGATATCTGCGCGCTTCCAAGCTCGTAGATACTGCGCCCAATGAGTGGGGGCGCATCGGTGCGCTCACACCATTGGTCAGGCTTCGCGCGGCACGTGGTGATCACCAAGGAGCGCTTGAAGCGGCCTTGGAATGTGCGTCCGTAGCGGCGCGCGTGGGTGATGAAGCCGCTTGGTGTACCGGTATGATCCTCGCAGGAAAAGCCCAACTCGCACTGGGCAGACGTAATGCCGCCGAAGTCTCCCTTCGCAGCGCATTGGACACGGCCAGGACTTACGGCTATCATGGACTGGCCCGGGAAACCGGCGACGAGGGATCCATGGTGGAAGCCGCAGCCCTGCTGCGCGATATCTACCTCACCGACGGGAGAGCGGAAGAAGCGGTCCGGATGACCACCTACTGGTCCGAACTAAAGGATACGATCGATCGCATGGACGGGCGCTTGGAGGTGCTGCGCCATCGGATGCGCACGGAGGCCCATGCCGACAGCACGGAAGCCGCCGAAGCACTGGCCCGTTCGGAAAATGAACGTTCCCAAGAACGCCAGCGCGCCGATCGGAACCGCAACCGCGCCCTGGTGCTCGGTGGGCTTGCCATCCTGCTGAGCATCATCGCCGCGCTTCTGTATCGCACTACACGCACCCGCAAGCGCCTCGCAGAAAAGGAAAAGGAACTCCACGGCGAACAAGTAGACCAGCTATTGAGCCAACAGGAGATCAAAAGCATCAACGCCATGCTAGAAGGCCAGGAGAAAGAGCGCGACCGTGTGGCCAAAGACCTGCACGATCGGTTGGGCAGCATGCTCGGTGGTATCAAAGCGCAACTCGGTGCGCTGGAAGACCGCGTCGAACAGGTGCAACACGACGCGCAATTCCAGAAGGTTCACCGCTTGTTGGACGAGACCGTCGGCGAGTTGCGGCAGATCAGCCATGACATGGCCGCCAGCACCCTCAGCCGGTTCGGGCTGGAGAAAGCGTTGAAGGACCTGCGCGATACGATCCATATCAGCGGCCGACTTTCCGTGGAACTGAGCGTTTTCGGACTGGACCAACGACTGGAGCGCGCCGTGGAGATCGCTGTGTACCGCATCGTTCAGGAGCTGGTGAGCAACGTGCTCAAACACGCCAACGCCCGAGAGTTGAGCATCGATGTGACGCGTAGCCCCGGCCGCCTGAGCGTGATCGTTTCTGACAATGGGCTAGGCTTCGATACGGCCAACGTGGCAGAGGGCATGGGGCTGGACAATGTGCGTTCCCGCGCAGCCAGTTTGGGCGGCAAGGTGCAAGTGGACAGTTCGGCCGACAAAGGCACCACTGTGAGTGTGGAGTGCGCGGTTGTGGAGTAAGGAGCAGTTTCGTTCAGCAGCAGCCAGTTCTTCGATCCCGGGTTTCCCGGTATTGTACCAAGACCCGAACCGGCCTCCTTTCGCTGGCACAAAACACCTTCACCATGCGAACCATGAAAGCGATCCCCTATTTCGTTCTCGCACTTTCCATCTCCGGATGCTGCAAGCTCTTCAAGTGCAAGGAGCCATGTCCGCCGGAACCGCCATCGCACGGCTGTTGCGACAATGCCCCGCTCATCGTTGGTTTCACGGGAGGCAATCAACCTGGTGGGCCGACCACCACGACGATCTCCGTTTCCGATATCGCCGTTGTAGTGGAGCAAACACGCGTGGACTCCTTGAAGGACAACAGATGGCTCTTGGAAACCGCCATCGCAGTGGACAATGGGAACAACAGCACCAAGTCAGGCGATACGCACGCCTTGATCATGCTGCCGGCCGATTGCATGGTCGATACGGTAATCGCCACGAACCCGGATGGAACGGCCGCGCGATGGACCCAATGCCAAGGCTACATCGACATTGAACTCGACCAATTGGACCCGGATAGTGCCCGCATCGGACCCGCTGCGACCATCGCCGTGTATGTACATCGATCAACGTATGAATCTGACTGCCAGCCTGCCTTCGCCGTGTTCGCTTACAGCGGCATGCCCGATCATGTGCCCGGCAACAACTACTGGTGGTGGCGGAAGCATTGCGACGAAGGGGTGACCACCCAGCCGGTCGAGCAACCACTGCCGACCAAGCAGCAGCACTGAAGGGAACGCACTTGTGCAAAGGGGCCGCCGCTCGGTGGCCCCTTTGCATTCCCACCTGTCGGTAGCAGCTTGTCGGGAGGGGCAAAACTCAGGGTTTTCCGGTATTGCGGGTGAACGACACAAGGCTTCCCTTCGCAAAGACACGAACCGCCACCTCCTGTTCCTTACCCTGATCGCTTCCGCCACCTCCGTCGCGACCTGCACCTCAACAGCTCCGGAACAGAAGTCTGACGACCTCTTGATCGAATAACATCAATCCTCACATAGCTCCAACTCGGTAACCAATGAAAATTCCACTCACCCGATCCGCTTCATACAGCCTCCTCTCCGGTGCAGCGCTGACGCTGATCCTGGTATTCGTGCCACGGCAGCCGGACGGGACCTCGCAGACAGTAAACGTACCATTCACCCCATCGGCGGTTCCAACCACGCGCGCGGTGCTGCCCTCTCCTGTCGTGGTCTGCAGTTCCGCTGGAGAACTCGACCCATACCTGATGCCCACCACCTTCGCATTACCTGACAAACAAGAAGAGCAACAGATCCCAGCGGACTGGTACGCCAAGATCACCCAGGATATCGACGCAAGCGAGTACCACATCCGTTGGCAGGACCACGCAGGGGCATTCCAAAGCCCTAATCGCAGGCACGACCTGCGCATCACGTACCACGCCGATGGCTTCGACCTCAAACCCCGTGTCAATGACAGCGCATGGGCCATCTCGTTCAAGCTGGACCGCATCGGAAGGGAGAATGCTTGGCAACACCCAAGTGCGGGCGCTGCATTGAGCGTCGAAGGCTCAAGATTCATCGCCGACCACGGGCGTTTCGCGATCGACTATCACAACAGTGAGGTAGGCATGCGACAGAATTTCACCTTGTTTGAAAAGCCCCAGGGTGACGGCCCCCTCGAAGTCCGACTGAAGTATAAGAGCCGTTTGCTCGCAACAGACAAGGGGGGAAGCGCGATCGCATTCTGCGAGCCTGGTTCAGGCCTCGGCAGCCAAACACCTATAGTATGGTACAAAGACCTGCGCGTGTGGGACGCAAATGGTGACGCGCTGGAGGCAACAGCCAGCTTGCGTGAGGGCGAGATCGTTCTGGAGGTGCATGACGAACGGGCGGAATACCCGATCGTCGTTGACCCGTTGAGCACGACTGCGGACTGGACCCTAGCCGGCACACAGATCAACGCCGAGTTCGGTAGCTGTGTATCAAGCGCCGGGGATGTGAACGGCGACGGTTATGGGGATGTGATCGTGGGAGCACCGAATTTCGACAATGGACAGACAGATGAAGGCCGCGCCTTTGTTTTCCATGGCTCGTCAACGGGATTGAGTTCCACCGCCGCTTGGAATGCCGAAGGGGACTGGACGTACAGCCACTTCGGTTTGAGCGTCTCAACCGCAGGCGATGTGAACGGCGATGGCTACAGCGACATCATCATCGGTGCCCCGCACGACAATGTTGTTCATGGGCGCGCTTTCGTATATCAGGGATCCAGCACTGGTCTGACGACTTCAGCTTCATGGACAGCCGAATTGGGTGACGATAGATTCGAATTCGGTACCAGCGTTTCGAGCGCGGGCGATGTCAATGGTGACGGATTTTCGGATGTTATTGTCGGAATTCCAAACGCATTCAATTGGGTTTCCGAAGAGGAAGAGCACGGATCCGTACGTGTTTATCATGGATCACTTGCAGGACTCAACAGTAGTGCTGCATTCGGGAGGGCGGGTCCGCAACGCGGTTGTTCGTACGGATATAGTGTTTCCGGTGCAGGCGACCTGAACGGCGACGGGTACGCGGATGTGATCATTGGCGCTCCAGCATACCAAACCAGCCCTTTCACGTTCTTAGATGGTCATGTCCAGATACTTTATGGCTCGATCGATGGGATCGATGACCTAACACACTGGGAAATTTCCGGTGATGAGCAGATTACATCACTTGGGGGTAGTGTTTCAACCGCTGGGGATGTCAACGGTGATGGATACGCGGACGCACTTATAGGTGGGCAGGGTGGAGCGGCAGTATTCATGGGAGGTAGTAGCGGGGTGAGTGCTACGGCCACTTGGACTATAGTTACATCAGCCAATCTGATAACGTGTGTTTCCTGCGCTGGGGATGTGAATGGAGACGGTTTCAGCGATGTCCTTGTTGGCGACCCCGGATTCCCCAACAGCCAATCGGGAGAAGGGAGGGCACTCCTCTACATCGGCTCAGCTTCGGGCTTGACGACCTCTTCGTGGAGCACCGAAGGAGGTCAGGTCGGAGCGAACTATGGACGTTCCGTGTCCAGCGCTGGAGATGTGAATGGGGATGGCTTCAGCGATGTTATTGTTGGTGCGCCACTCTTCATGGTCGGCCCTAACCAACAAGGGAGTGCATTGGTTTTTCATGGGGCGGCCGATGGCCTCTCACAAGCTTCCAACTGGACCTTCGAAGGCAACTTGGCCACGGCCAACTTGGGCTGGAGTATCGCCTGTGCCGGTGATGTGAACGGTGATGGATACAGCGATGCGATAATAGGTGCCCCGAGGTATGACAATGGCCAAACGGACGAGGGGCGAGTGCTTGTTTCCCATGGCAGAACATCAGGCACATATCTCACCGACTGGTCGGCAGAAAGCAACCAAGCGACATCTCTCTTCGGATCGAGCGTATGCGGCGCTGGCGATGTGAATGGGGATGGGTATGACGATGTGATCATAGGTGCTTATTACTTCGACAACGGCCAGACCGATGAGGGCCGCGTATTCGTTTACCACGGCAGTTCGTCCGGGCTGAGTACCACGGCCAGTTGGATCAAGGAAAGCGACCAGGCGGACGCGTGGTTCGGCGGCAGTGTCTCGAGCGCAGGTGATGTGAATGGCGACGGGTACGGCGATGTGATCGTCGGTGCGGACGGTTTCGACAACGGCGAGACCGATGAAGGTCGCGTATTCGTATTCCATGGCAGTGCCGCAGGCCTCCCGGCCAACTCAAGCTGGTCCGCAGACAGCGATCAAGCGGGCGCGGCGTTCGGATGGAGCGTGGCAACTGCCGGTGATGTCAACGGCGACGGCTACGGCGACGTGATCATCGGTGCACCCAAGTTTGACGATGGACAAACGGATGAAGGTCGCGCATCCGTATTCCTCGGTTCCGCAGCGGGGCTCGCACTTGCTCCGGGATGGATCAAAGACGGGAACCAAGTGAACAGTCAGTTCGGGAAGGGCGTAGCGAGCGCTGGCGATGTGAATGGCGACTCGTATTCCGACGTGATCATAGGTGCCGGACTCTGGGGAACCAACGATGAAGGTGTCGCCGCGGTCTACGTTGGGAGTCCACAAGGACTTGCCGCCTCGAGCCAATGGTCTTACCAAGGTGAGAATTCCGGAGCTCAAGCTGGTTTCAGCGTGCGGTCGGCCGGAGATGTGGACGGAGATGGATACAGCGATGTGATCGTCGGGGCACCATACGACGCCAACGGTCAAACCGATGAAGGTCGCGCCGTCGTCTATCATGGTTCCCCCAGCGGGATCGTCAATATCCCCGAGTGGGTCGGGGAGATCGATCAAACGAATTGCAGGTTCGGATGGAGCGTTTCCACCGTCGGGGACATGAACGGTGATGGCTATAGCGATGTGATCGTCGGCGCTCCCTATTACGCCAGTGGCCAAGCCAATGAGGGCAGAGTCACCTGGTTCCATGGCAATGGCGGCGGCGGCCGACGCAATAACATGCGGCATTACAACACAAACTTGACTTCACCCATCAGTGCTTCGAATTTCAGCAACGCGCAGTTCGGTGCCGGACTTTTCGCAAGGCCCTTCCTGGGTCGGCAGCGCACCCGCCTGCTTTGGGAAACGCGTATCCAAGGCCAGCCATTCTCGAGCGCTGGAGGTGGCATTACCACCAGTACGGCCAACTCCGGGCAACAGTCCCTCAGCACGCTTACCGCTCTAACTGGAACTGAACTGAAGAACGCCGTTGTCAAACCCACCAGCCCCAGTGGGACTACCGTGATCAAAACACGTGCTCGGCTGCGTTACGACGTGGCTTCGGCCATCACGGGACAACAACTGGGACCTTGGCGCTATTCGCGAAGCCATATGGAAGGGCGCACAGCCGACGTCATGCGGCTATCTCCTTGCGAAACAACACCCACCGTGCGTGTTGCTGCCAAAGTCTTCTTGGAAGGTCCGTTCGTTTCAGGTACAGGGCTCATGTCTGATCAACTGCGCAGTTCGGGGTTGTTTCCGCTCACAGAACCGTACACGGCTCTGGGATTACCGATCAATGGGCCAAACACCATCAACAGCGCCATTCTGGCAACAACAGGGAACAACGCCCTCGTCGATTGGGTACTGGTAGAACTCCGCGACGCAGCCACCGGTGCCACAGTGTTGGAACGCCGGGCCGCGTTGGTACAACGGGATGGCGATGTGGTCGCATTAGATGGCATAAATTCCCTCGGATTCTGTTCTTCGGCAGGCAGTTACCGCGTCGTTGTCCGCCACCGCAATCATCTCGGGTGCATGACCTCACAAGGGATCGCCCTTACCTCTACGGCCACTGCGGTGGACTTCACCTCCGCTGCTCTTGCCACCTATGGAACAGATGCACGCAAAATGAGCGGTATCGTCCGACTGCTGTGGGCTGGAAATACGAACGGCGATGCAAGCTTGAAATATACCGGCAGCAGCAATGACCGCGACCCGATCCTGCTTGGCGTTGGCAGCACCACGCCGAACGCTACCGTGAACGGCTACCTGCGCACGGACGTGAACATGGACGGCGCAGTGAAATACACCGGGGCCAGCAACGACCGCGATCCGATCCTTGTGAATGTTGGGAGTACCACGCCGAATAATGTGCGGTTGGAGCAACTACCGTAGACGAGAACACAACGGCGCTGCCGACAAGCTCGGCTCGCTGATCCAATAGCGGCGAGATATATGCGAGAACCCCGATCCTGATGCCAGGGATCGGGGCTTTCCTTTTGATCAGGTCTCCGCACCGGCAGGCCGGACCCATTCGAAATGGGCGCATGGGAACGCCCCCTGATCGCAACGGCCAAGTGGTGTCCGCATGCTGTTCTCCGGGTAGAACCGCGCCACTGCCATACCCATTTCAGGGTACTACGGGCCTGCAAACCCGGGGCATGTGGCTGATCCACCGAAAACTCAGGGTTTACCGGTATTGTAGGAAGCCCCGTCCGGATGTCCCTTCGCATCATCACGAACACAGAACAAACCTCCCTATTACCATGAACACATCTACCCGATCATTCCACACCCATCACCGGATCCTTCTGGGTTTCGGACTCAGCACCGCGGCCGTGCTCGCGCTCGCATTGGCCGGCAACGCGCAGACGGCAGGGACCTTGGACGACAATTTCAGCTCGGACGGGGTGGCGAACATAGAGTTCACTTCCGGCGATGTCTCCGGATACGCATTGTCCATTCGTCAAGACGGGGATATCTACATCGCTGGATTCCAGAATCTGGCAGACGCGGAAAACATCGCCATTGCGCGCCTCAATCCGGACGGCGGGCTGGACACCGGATTCGATGGTGACGGTAAAGTGCTGGGCACATTCGGACAGGACTACGCCAGAGGATTGGGTATGGCATACCCGGGTGGCGGATCCGGGGACCTCTATGTGGTAGGGTATGATTCAGAAACGTCGTCGGGTACCACCAATTTCGGAACGGCCAGATTCAACAACTTGGGCAACCCCGTCACCGGTTTCGGCACGAACGGCTCGGTTTCCACCGGATTCACAAGTGGCATCGACGACAAGGCCTGGGGCGTTGCCATACAATCGGACGACCGCATCGTGGTGGCCGGGTATACCACCGCGAACGGTCAACTTGACTTCGCCGTGGCACGTTACCTCACGGACGGTACCCTGGACAACTCTTTCAGCTTCGACGGGAAAGTCGCTGTCGACTTCAATGGGTACAACGACTTCGCACATGATGTGGAGATACAACCCGATGGAAAGATCCTGGTGGCCGGCACAAGCCTGGTGAACAGTTCCGGGGTGGAGCGCCGTTACTCACTCATGCGTTTGATGCCCGATGGCACCTTGGACCCCAGCTTTACCGGTGATGGCAAATACCAGATCGAGGCTACTGAAGGACCGACTACTGATGGTTGGAATATGACCATCCGGCCAGACGGCAAGATCATCATGGCCGGTATCAAAGGCACCAACGGATGCGTGGTCCGGGTCAACGCCGATGGCGGGCTTGATACCGACTTCGGAACGAACGGAGTCACGGAATTCGCGGTTAGCGGAGCGACCGGTGCCGGTTTCTATGCGGCCGCCCTCCAAATAGACGGCAAGGTCCTTTGCGCGGGATATGACGGTGATGCGAACGCTTCAAACCTGCTTCTCGCAAGGTTCCTTGAGAGCGGCGCCCCTGACCCGGATTTCTCCAATGATGGCGCGGTCACTTTTTCATTTGCCACCGGCATATTCGAAACCGCGCGTGATGTCCTGGTACAGCCCGACGGCAAGATCGTCATTGGTGGAAACACCGAACTGAGCGGAGCTATACAGTTCGCCG
>JANOPI010000248.1:0-8323 GCA_031421755.1 Flavobacteriales bacterium
GCTCCCTGGTAGAAGGTATTGTCCTTGAACAGGCTGGCGCTCATGGCGATGAGGTCCGCCAAGTTCTGCTTGCGAGAGCTTTTCGCGGCACTCTCCAGGCAGGTCATGTAGGTATCGAATTCCTCCCCGCTGCGTCCGCCAGCCGCGAATGCCACAAGGGAGGCCAGATAGTCGCGGAAGGAGGGGAAGGCCTCAAAACGCTTCTTGAGCATCACGTTGCTCAACTCTACGATACGCGTGCGCTGTGCTGTACTGAAGAAGGTACCGTTCCAGGCCGGGGTGAATTCCTGCTCCATGAACGGCTTGCCTTCTTTTTTGTCCGCATCTACCAAGAAGGTGGTCAGCTCCTGAAGAAAGAGCACTTGGTCATTGGTGAAGGCCTTGGTCTGGGCGAGGACCCCATTGGAAGCGCAGAGAAACAGGGCGAGTACGATCGCCCCGAACCAGGAAGTGCGGGAGGTTCTCGGATGTTGATTGTCCCGCCGGGCGGAGCCAGCTTCATGCACAGCGTGGGCAGAAGGACAACGGACAACCGACAACCGACAAGCGGTAATTGCGTTCATTTTCTGCATCCGATCAAGGACCATTCACCGTGGCTGAGCATTTCCTGAGGCCGCATTCCCGCATCCCGGATGCCCTCGAGCATGCGGTCGCGATCATCATTCACGAACCCGCTGAGCAGCAGGACGCCACCGGGAAGCAGGGCATCGTGCATGGCGTTCATGTCGCGCAAGAGCGTATTGCGTTCGATGTTGGCCAAAATAACGGCGCAGCTTTCCCTGGTCAGGAGGGCGACGTCTCCTTTCTCCACAACGATCCGTCCACAGGTGTTCTGCGCACAGTTCTCCCGGGCATTGATCACGGCTTGTTGGTCGATATCGATGGCATTCACGCTTCGCGCGCCCATTCGCTCGGCCAAGATGGCCAGCACTGCGGTTCCACAGCCGAGGTCGCAAACCGATCGATCCACCAGATCGAGTCCCAACATCGCTTCCACCATCATGCGCGTGGTAGCGTGGTGGCCGGTGCCAAAAGCCATGCGCGGTGTAACCACGATGTCATGTACGAAGCCACTAACGAACGGATGGAATTCCGCCCGGATGCGCACCTGCCCTGCAACCTCAACAGGCTGGAAACTCCGCTCCCATTCTTCGTTCCAATTACGCGGCTCAACCTCCCGGACAGTGAAGGAGATATGCGCATGAGGATCCTTCAGGACATGAACCTTATGTAGGCCGGCCCTATCGAATCGTTCAGAGGGTACATAGGCCTTCAAACCGTGCGCCGTTTCTTCGAAGCTATCGAAGGTCTGATCGCCCAATTCGGCGATAAGTATGTCCCGCCAGGGATCCAGCGGTTCAACCAAGAAAGTAACCTCCGTATAGCGCATCTGGGGAATGTTCATCAGTTGAAACTCGCTGACTTCACGCGCTGTGCGATGCGTACGATCTGCGCGAACTGGTCGGCAACCAAAGAGGCACCACCGATGAGGCCGCCGTTCACATCAGCGCCGGTAAAGAGTTCTTCGGCGTTTTTCGGGGTGCAGGACCCACCATAGAGCACGGGCACGGACTCGGCCACGATGGGGCCGTGGGTATGCAGCAGCATGCGGATGTGAGCGTGCATGTCCTGCGCCTGTGCGGCCGTGGCGGTAAGGCCGGTCCCGATAGCCCAAACGGGTTCGTATGCGATCACCACCTTGGCCAACCGGTCATTGTCGAGCTTTCCGAGGGCGCCCTTCATCTGTTCGGTCACCACATCGAAATGGCGGCCGCTCTCGCGCTCGTCCTTCTTCTCACCGCAGCAAAAAATGGGTATGAGGCCCTCATCGAGCAATGCGGCGATCTTCTCGCCCACGGCCGTATCCGTTTCCCCGAAGAATTGCCGCCGTTCGCTGTGCCCGACGATGCAGTGGGTAACCCCGATACTTGCGAGCATCGAGGCGCTCACCTCACCGGTGAACGCACCATTTGCGGATTGGTGACAATTCTGTGCGGCCACCCTGACCTGGCCCCCCCGTAGGCGCTTCACAGCGTCGGCCAGGAAGGGAAAGGGCGGCGCGATCACCACCTCCGGGCCGTTCAGGAGGCTGTGGAGTTCATCCACTAATTCGCCCAGCAAGGCGATGGTGCCGCTCTGGTCCTTGTTCATTTTCCAGTTTCCCGCGATGATCGTGCGCATGGTCAGTTGGCCGTTTCAAGGTCTGGCCGGGGGTAAAGATGACTTCGGTGACGGGTATGTACGGAGCTCCATTCTGTGATCGTGAACAGCCGCGCCATGAATGCGGGTCTGGAGCATGGACTTGCACGGGTGAGGGATCCGCTTACCTTTCCCCCCACCCCCTCACCAGTCCGCGGACACGATGGCCAAGGCGAAAGCGAAGACGCAGAAGAAAACCGCAAAGGCCAAGCCTTCTGCCCCGAAGAAGTCGACGGCCAAAGCCGGGAAAGCCAAAGCTCCTGCGGGCAAAGGCAAAGCGGCTTCAGTACCGGCGAAGAAAGCGGGCGCGAAACGGCCTGCACCAAAGAAGGCTTCTCCCGAAAAGAAAACTTCCGAGAACCGGCTAAAGGAAGCGGCCGTGAAGCCCACGCCAAAACAGGCGCAACTGTCAGCATCCAGAACCCCCAAGGGTGAAAAACCCTCGGCAAAAGTTGGTGCCCCGGTGGCCAAACCCTCCAACATGGCTTCCGCCAAACCGGAAAAAATGACTGTGAAACCAGCGCTCCCTTCCCCGCTCGCGGTAAAACCTGCGGAGAAGGTGGCTGCTCCGCCAAAAGCATCGGGAAAAAAGCCCGCTCCCGCGAAGGAGGAAAAGGCCAAAGCCCCGATCATTGCGGTTATGACCGGTCTGGACCCCCTAGGCGCTCCGGCGCGTATGCTCCAGCGGGCAAAGAAGGAACGGTACAATGTGGAATTCTACCTGAACGCCACACCCGGATCGCTCTACGACCGATTGAGCACACCCAGCGGCCTTAGCGAATGGTTCTGCGACGACGTGAACGTGCATGGCGACCTCTTCGTGTTCCGCTGGGGCACGGACGAGCGCAGCGCGCTATGCCTGAGCCGGAAGTATCCTGAACTGATCCGCTTCCAATGGGAGGACGATGAGGATCCCGGCGCGTACTTCGAGCTGCGCATCCGGATCGATCCGATGACGAACGAGACCTGCCTGATCGTTACGGACCACGAATGGCCCAAGGACATGGAGGAGGCCAAAGCACTGTGGGACTCACAGATCCATACCCTGCAGCGAGTGCTTGGCGCCTAAGACCGGGGCGTGAAGTCCGCTCGATGGTTTTTCGGAGAAAAGAGGACGTGGGGGAAAGTTGAACAGCGCGGCATGGACGATGCCCGCACCTTACCACCCTTCCATATTTGCACCCCTGAGCAGCCTGTGCTACCCGCATGAAGAAGCTCCACGTGATGATGATCAGGACCTACTTGGGTCCGCTGGTGGTCACGTTCGTGATCGTGCTGTTCATCTTGAACATGCAATTCCTGTGGAAGTACGTGGATGACCTGATGGGCAAAGGGCTGCCACTTATCACGGTGGCCCAACTGCTATTCTACGCGGCGGCGAGCGCTGTGCCGTTGGCGATCCCGCTGGCTGTGCTTCTATCGTCCATTATGACCATGGGCGGTTTGGGCGAGCGCAGTGAACTGACGCCCATGCGCAGCGCCGGGCTGGGCTTGTTCCGCATCATGGCACCGTTGATGATGACGGCTTTGTGCGTGGCGGGCCTGTCCTTCTACTTCAGCAACAACCTGCTACCGCTCGCCGAGCTGAAATTCCGCAGTCTGCTGTGGGACGTGACACACAAGAAGCCCGCGCTGAACCTGCGACCTGGCGTGTTCTACAGTGGAATCGACGGATTCACGATCCGGGCCATGGGCAAGGATGAGGATACGGGGCTATTGAACGATGTCCTGATCTATGATCACCGCAGTGCGTTCCAGAGCGACCGCAGGGTGGTGCGGGCCGAACATGGCCGCATGAAACGCAGCGTTGACGGCAACTACCTGGTGCTCGAATTGGAGAACGGCCGCCTGTACGACGAGCAGAACGGCGTGCGAGGTGCGAAGGAAGAAGACCGACCCTTGTTGCGCGGCCGATTTCTCCGCGATGAGGTGCGCTTGGACTTGAGCAGTTTGGATCTGAAACGCACGGACGAGGACCTCTTCAAGGACAACTACCGCATGCTCACCATGGGCCAACTTACCATGGTGCAGGACAGCTTGGAAACGCGGGCACAGGAGCGCGAGGCGGAACAGGAAGCTTACCTGCTCAACGGCCTCAGCATTACGCGGGACAGTGCGACCAAAGCCGCGAAGGGAGAGGTGCGGGATGGTGCGACCGGCCTGCGCGGGCTCGACCCCATGCAGCGGCGCAGCCTGTACGAGGTGGCCCTGAACATGGTGCGAAACAACATCTCCTTCATCGACCGCACCTTGGAAGACCGCGACCAGAAGCGCAGCAAGATGGTCCGGTACGGCATCGAATGGCATCGGAAGCTGATGCTGTCCTTCGCGTGCATCGTCTTCTTCTTCATCGGAGCACCGCTCGGGGCCATCGTTCGCAAAGGAGGAATGGGGCTTCCTGCGGTGTGGGCCATCGTCTTCTTCCTGGTCTTCCACATTATCTCCTACTCCACCGAGCAGCTGGTGAAATCCGGCGAAATGGAGGCCTGGCCGGGCATGTGGATCAGCACCTTGGTGCTGTTGCCCATCGGTGCGTACCTTACATGGCAGGCCGCAACGGACAGCCCGTTGATGGATGCGGAGGCCTATGGGAGAGCGTGGGATAAATTGCGTGCCTTCTTCAGCCGCCGTGCGCGTACTCCAACTCTGCCATAAACCGCCATACCCGCCCATCGACGGCGGCACCAAGGCCATGCACGGCATCACGCAGGGCTTGCTGAATGCGGGCCACGAAGTGAAGGTGCTCTGCATCTGCACACCGAAGCATCCGTTGGAGATGGCCAACTTGCCGAAGGAATACCGTGACGCCACGGGCATCGAGGGCATTTTCACGGACACCAGCCTGAATATCGTGGACGCCTTCGCTGATCTGGTAACGGCGGACAACTACAACATCAGCCGCTTCTTTTCGCCGGACATGGACATCCGGCTTATCCGTTTGCTGAGCGCGGAACGGTACGACGTGGTGCTGCTGGAAAGCCTGTTCGCCACGCCCTACTTGCCCACGATCCGCCGCTACAGCCGCGCCAGCATCGTGCTGCGCTCCCACAACCTGGAACATGTGATCCAGGAACGGATGGCCAACAGTGAGACGAACCTCTTCAAGAAACCCTACCGCCGCTTCCTGGCCAAGCAACTGAAGCGGTACGAACTAGCGGTACTGGACCGGGTTGACGGCGTAGCGGCGATCACTCCCATGGATGCCGAACACATGGCTGGCCATGGCACCCGGACACCGATCATCACCATTCCTTTCGGCGTGGATCCGGACGCATATGCGGCCATCGAGCCTGCTGGCCCACCGGTATTTTTCCACTTGGGCAGTATGGACTGGGTGCCGAACGTAGAGGGCATCCGGTGGCTGCTGGCCGAGGTGTGGCCCAAGGTGATCGAGGCGCATCCCAAGGCGAAACTCCACTTGGCGGGCAACAAGATGCCGAAGGACATACTGGCCATTGAACTACCGGGCCTCACGGTGAATGGGCGCGTACCGGACGCCGATCTTTACATGAGCGAACGCCACGTGATGGTCGTTCCTTTGTTCAGCGCCGGGGGCATGCGGGTGAAGATAATTGAAGGCATGGCCATGGGCAAATGCGTGATCAGCACGCCGATCGGTGCTGAGGGCATCCGCTGTACCGATGGCACGGACGTGCTGCTCGCGCGCAACGCGACAGAAATGGTCGAGCACATCAGTTCCATCATCGATTCGCCCGAGCTGGCCAGCAACATCGGCACCGCAGCGCGCGCTCTTGTGCGCCACCACTACGCGAACGAGCGCATCGTGGGCGACCTGATCGCATTTTTTATCGAGATGCGCAAAGCATGAACCTGCTGGTGGTCCTCTCTCGCGTACCCTATCCGTTGGAGAAGGGCGACAAGCTCCGGGCCTACCACCTGGTAACGCGGCTGGCCAAGCAGCACCGCATCTACCTCTTCTGCCTCACTGACCAGCGGATCGCCCCGGAACACTTGGATCCGTTGCGGAGCCACTGCGCGCACATCGAAGTAGTACACCTGCCGCGCTGGCGCATCCTCGCCCGCTTGAGCACCGCCGTGTTCTCCCGCCTGCCTTTCCAGGTCGCCTACTTCCATCACCGCATCGCCCAGCGCGCGATCGACCGGGCCATCGCCACGTTCAAGCCGGACCATGTGCTCTGCCAGCTAGTGCGCACCACGGAATATGTGCGCCACTACTACCAGCTGCCCAAGACGTTGGACTATATGGACACGCTGAGCAAGGGGATGGAGCGGCGGACGGAGAACGCCAACTTCTGGATCCGCCCCTTGCTGAAGGCTGAAACGCGTCGGCTGATCGCGTATGAGAACCTGATGCTCGACCTGTTCGACCGGCACGTGATCATCAGCGCACAGGATCGCGACCTCCTTTACCACCCGCAGCGCGATCATGTGAAAGTGATACCCAATGGCGTGGACACGGAATTTTTCAGTCCTCGCCCCGCGCCGAAGACGCACGACCTGGTCTTCACCGGGAACATGAACTATCCGCCGAACATCGACAGCGTGCTCTACCTTGTACACAAGGTGCTTCCGCTGGTGCGGAAGGAGCGGCCGCACACAACACTGCTCATCAGCGGGGTGGACCCCACGGCCCGAGTGCGCGACCTGGCCAAGACCGATCCGCTGATCTCCGTGAGCGGCCGCGTACCGGACATCCGGGATTCGTATGCCGCAGCCACGGTATTCGCCGCGCCGATGCAGATCGGCACCGGCCTGCAGAACAAACTGCTCGAGGCCATGGCCATGCGCATGCCCTGCGTCACCAGCGCCTTGGCCAACAACGCCGTGGGCGCTGAACCCAACAAGAGCATCCTGATCGGCAATGAACCCGCGGACTACGCCGCGCACATCCTGCGCTTGCTCGGGGATGAACAGGAGCGCGACCGCATCGCTGCCAACGGGTACCGCTTCGTTCGCACAACCTTCGACTGGGGCCGCAACGCCGAAGCGCTCAACGCACTGATCGCCTCGGCCCACGTAAAGGCCACGCCGGTGGCGACCGTCTAACTTCGCCCCCAATGGCACATTCAGGGGAATTCGACAGCATCGAGAGCGCGATCGAGGACATCCGCCAAGGGAAGGTGGTGATCGTGGTGGACGACGAGGACCGCGAGAACGAGGGCGACTTCCTCACCGCCGCGCGCAATGCGACGCCTGAAGTGGTGAACTTCATGGCCACGCACGGTCGCGGGCTCATCTGCACCTCCCTCACGGAACAACGCTGTGCCGAGTTGGGCCTGGACCTGATGGTGCGCGACAACACCGCGCTACACGCCACCCCCTTCACTGTAAGCGTGGACGTGAAAGGCCGTGGCACCACAACCGGCATCAGTGCGAGCGACCGCGCCAAGACCATCGCCGCGCTGATCGATCCCTCCACAAAGGCCGGTGACCTCGCCCGGCCCGGCCACATCTTCCCGCTGCGCGCGAAAGACGGTGGCGTGCTGCGCCGCACCGGCCACACCGAAGCGGCCGTGGACCTATCGCGCTTGGCCGGTCTGGAACCCGCAGGTGTGATCGTGGAGATCCTCAACGAGGACGGTTCCATGGCGCGACTTCCCGAACTGCGCATCATCGCGCAGCGTTTCGGTCTGAAGCTGATCACCATCGAAGCATTGGTGGCCTACCGCATGCGGCACGAACGGCTCGTGGAGCGCATCGTGGATGTGGACCTGCCAACGGAACACGGCGATTTCAAGCTCATCGCCTACAAACAGCTCGACAATGGCGAAGAGCACCTCGCCCTGGTGAAAGGCAGCTGGACAATGGAGGAGCCCGTTCTGGTGCGTGTACACAGCAGTTGCGTTACGGGCGACATCTTCGGGAGCCAGCGCTGCGATTGCGGACCTCAATTGCACGCGGCAATGGACATGGTGGACCGCGCCGGAAAGGGCGTCGTTCTTTACATGCACCAAGAGGGCCGTGGAATCGGGCTGATCAACAAGCTGAAGGCTTACAAGCTGCAGCAGGAAGGCGCCGACACCGTGGAAGCCAACCGGCTGCTCGGCTTCGACAGTGACGTGCGAGATTATGGCGTTGGCGCACAGATCCTTTTCGACCTCGGCGTGCGCCGGATGAAGCTCATGACCAACAACCCGCGCAA
>JANOPI010000249.1:0-4048 GCA_031421755.1 Flavobacteriales bacterium
AGGCAAAGCCGACTATGGCTTCAACGCCCGCACTGAAGTGTACGAGAACCTGCTCGCCGCCGGCGTGATCGATCCTACCAAGGTGACGCGTGTCGCCCTGGAGAACGCCGCGTCCATCGCCAGCATGCTGCTTACCACCGAATGCGTGATCAGCGAGGAGAAGGAAGAGAAAGCAGGTGGCGGCCATAGCCACGGTGGTGGCATGGGCGACATGGGCGGAATGATGTGATCATCACGCTTCAAGAACTGAAAAGGAAGCCCCGGCCAGTGATGGTCGGGGCTTTTTGCATCCTCCCTGGCTGGACCGACCCGCAACCGTGTCGAACCTTTGCGCAAGTGTGCCGACAGATCGCTCCGCGTGTGCCACCTTCGGTCCATATGTCTGACCGGCGGCTTTGGATGCGTTCATGTGTGGCGGCCACGCTCGTGTTCATTGCGCAGTGTATCCTCGCACAGCACCGCCCCTATCGCCACTACGATGTGGAACATGGTCTTGCTGGTTCTACGGTGTACTGCGTGCAGCAGGACACTTCAGGCTACTTATGGTTCGGTACAGCGACAGGACTATCGCAGTTCGACGGGACCTCCTTCCGCAACTTCGGAACAGCGGATGGGCTGCCCAACAATGAAGTGCTCGGCTTGGTACTGGACCAGTTCGGCCGGTTATGGATCCAATGCTTCGAGGGACCGCCCTGCTTCCTCAGTGACGGCATCTTCCATACTCCCGCGAACGACCCCACACTGATCGACCTGCCTTCCACGCTTTCAACGTTCGGCGTCCTTCCCGATACGGATGCGGGCGATGTGAAGGTGACGAGCTCCGAAGGTGTGCACAGCTACACGGGTAGTGGGTTCGGCTCGGTGGGGATCCCCCAAGGCACCACCACCACGCACTGGCTACGCACCATCGGTGGGGTCCTCTGGTTCTTGAACGAGACGGGCCTGTACAAGCGGGCGCCAGACATGATCTGGAAGCTCGTGCTCCGAAATGGCTCCGTGGAAATACCAGCGATCCGCAGTGCCTTGGACCTTGGGGCCGACGTGCTCATCAACACGGGCCAGGAACTGGTGCGTATCGCCTTCGCAGTTGATGGAGCGCACGTTACGCAACGAGCAGCCTTTCCACACGGTTTGAACCGCGCCAGCATCGATCGATCCGGGGCGCTGTGGGTTTCCACGGCGGAGCATGGGGCGTTCCGTTTCGTACGGAACAATATCGCGGAAGATGTTCCGGAGCAGTTCACGCCGAGCACCTCGGTTTCGCAGTGCATCACGGACGGCGAGGGCATCCTCTGGTTCACTTCGCATACCGATGGGGTGTTCAAACTCTTGAGTACGCAAGATCGTCTGTTCGATGTGAGCGATGGAATTTCCTCCAACGATCTGCATTGCGTGATCGGTACTGACAAGGGTGCTGTGCTCGTGGGCACGGGTACCCTGTCTATCGATCGCGCAGCACCGAGTGGCACTAGGCACATCCGGGGTTGGGAACCGCGTCCGGGCGTTCGTGTGCTACGCGCTGTGCAGAAGGACAGCGACCGCTTCTTCATTTCCGATGCGGGGTCGATCAAGGTGGCTGCCGATGGAACACTGACGCACTGGCCTGTGCTTGGTGCCACCAAGTCACTCGTGGTCGATACCAACGGCGAACTGCTCGTCGCGACTTCTGCAGGTCTCTATCGGGTCTCGTCGGTCAACGGCCAAGTGCTGGACACACTGTTGGACGGGCGCTGTACGGCACTGCTGCAGGATCGGAGCGGAAGGCTTCTGGTGGGCGGCTTGAACGGTTTGAGGGTGGTGGGTGGAGACTCCACAGGATATGGCGGCATCCTGAACGCGCTGACCGGCTCGCGCGTAACGGACCTGCTGTTCTGCCACGATGGAACGCTTGTCGTAGGCACTCATGGTAATGGGGCTCTCTTCCGGCGGGGCGATGGCGCGTTGACATGGGCGACCATGGAAAAAGACGGTCTCTCGAGCAACATCATCGGTCGGTTGCATCAAGATGACAGTGGTCGCATTTGGGCATGCACCACGGACGGTTTGGATCGACTGGTCGCCGATGGCAATAGCTGGCAAGTCCGCAACTTCACCATGGCCGATGGCTTGCCGGACAACGAAGTGCGCGATGTACTGGTGCGTGGTGATAGCTTGTGGATAGCGACCCACAAAGGACTCGCCCTACTGATGGGCGCGGGTAGAACGGAGACAGATGACTTCCCGATGCGTATCACGGGAGTTCGCTTCAACGGGAACGACACGTCGATCACCGAGCAGTACAGCGTTCCGCACGACCTCAATGACATCAGCATTTCGTTCATCGCGTTGCACATGCGCAGCGATGGTCGCATCACCTACCGCTATCGGCTTTCCGAGAACACACCTTGGCAATTCACCACTGCGAATTCGATCACGATCCCGCGCGCAACACCGGGCACATATCGGTTCAGCGTTCAAGCGCGCACAGCCGGTGGCACCTGGGGGGCGAACGCCGCGCACATCACCATCCGCATGGCTTCACCTTGGTGGCAACGGCCGTGGGTGCTCGCTGCGCTGCTGCTGGCCGTGCTCGCCATCGCGGGGGTGATCTTCCAGCGCCGACAATCACGGCTCTTGCGCGCGGGCCGAGAACGCGAACGCAACGCGCAGGCCATCGCCGAACTGGAGCTGCAGGCGCATCGCGCACGCATCGATCCACACTTCGTCTTCAACTGCCTCAACTCCATCCAGGGCTTCGTGATCAACGAGGACAACGACAAGGCGCATCGCTACATCGCGCAATTCGCCAGCTATATCCGCCGCACCTTGCGCGTGGCGCGGCTCAACTTCATTCCGCTGCGCGAAGAGATCGAGATGCTGCGCGAGCAGACCGGACTGGAAATGATGCGCACGCGACAGGCCTTCACCACGCGGATCGATGTGGATCCCGACGTGCCCCTGGAGACCGAAGTACCCACCATGCTCTTGCAGACCTTCGTGGAGAACGCGATCAAACATGGGCTCAACCCGTTGACCGACCGCAAAGGCGCATTGTGGATCCGCTTCAGCCGCGAGGCGGAAGGACTGGTATGCACCGTGGAGGACAATGGTGTGGGCATGAACACGGCCGCGCACGAAGCATCGCAGCGAAAGGAATACGCTTCGGAAGGTTTGAACCTAGTGAAGGAGCGCATCGCCTTGTTCAACACGCAGTTCGGCATGGACATCCGATTGCACACTGCGAGCAGGAGCGATGGTGTGGGTACCACCGTTCGTGTAATGATCCCGTTCGAACCGACGAACCAACACACGACATGATCAACGCGGTGGTAGTGGATGATGAACCCGAAAGCCGGGAGAACCTGTGCGGGCTACTGCGGAAGTACTGCCCGCAGGTGAACGTGCTGGCGGCGGTGGCCAACATCGATCTTGCGGAAACCGCGATCAACCTGCATGATCCGGACCTGCTCTTCCTGGACATCGAGATGCCGAACGGGAGCGGCTTCGACCTGCTTGACCGCTTCAAGGAGCCACCGGCTGATGTTGTCTTCGTAACGGCCTATGAACAGTATGCGCTGAACGCGATCAAACGCTACGCGCTCGACTTCATCCTGAAGCCCATCAACGTGGATGATCTGGTGCGCGCGGTGGAACGCAAACTGACGTTGGACGCACCGCAACGCGAGCGCATGGGGCTGATGCGCTCCGAGCAGAAGCAGGCCGAGAACGCGAAGCGCATCGCATTGCCTTCGGCGAAGGGCCTCCAATTGGTGGAAATCGCCGACATCATTCGTTGCGAGGCTGATGACCACTACACCACGTTCCACTTGGTGGACAAAAAGCGGCATGTGGTTACCCGCAACCTCGGCGAATACGAGGAAATGCTCGCGCCGCACGGCTTCTTCCGTGTCCATCACGCACATGTGGTGAACATGGCCCGGGTGAAGCAGTACGTACGCGGCCGAGGAGGATACGTGGTGCTCGACGACGGAACACAGGTGGAGGTGAGCGCACGGAGACGGGATGCGTTCCTCGTTGCTCTTGGACGATAGAGGACTCATCTGCACAC
>JANOPI010000250.1:0-8049 GCA_031421755.1 Flavobacteriales bacterium
AGCACCATCGCGGAGCAAGAGACCGTAAACACGAACGTTGAAATGTCCCATGGTCAAGGTACCACTGTTCTTACCGCCCGCAACATATGCGCCTTCCCCGGCGGCCCTTTGTGCCGCCTCGCACTGAAACCCGCCGCGATCATGGTCCTGCGCACTTCCCCCTTGGCACAATAGGTAACGAGCGATCCGCCCGGCCGCAGCGCGCGGTGCATACGTCGGAAAATTTCTACCGTCCAGAGTTCCGGTTGAATGCCGGGGGAGAACGCATCAAAGTAGATGACGTCATACGCCTCCTCGGCCTCGTGCTCCGCAACGGAAATCCCGAGTTTCCGAAACGCAAGGCCGCCGAGGGCTTCGTGCCACCCTTCAACAGATGAGGTCATGCGCTCGACGAAGGGCTTCTGAAGGCCGGGCCATGCGAGATCTTCGCAATGGGCCAAGGCCTCCAATTGCTCGCGCCGCAGCGGAAAAGGTTCCAGCGCGGTGTAGTGTACGCGGCACTTGCCTTCCAAACATCGGATCCACGTGAGCAACAGGTTCAGCCCTGTACCCAGGCCCACCTCCAATACGTCAACTTCCTCTTTGCCCACGCGCTCTAAGCCTGCCTTGATGTAGACATGTGTACTTTCCAGCACCGCCCCATGCATGCTGTGGTACTGCTCCCCAAGGAGTTCGCTGCGCAGCGTGAGCGATCCGTCCCCGGTGCGCAGGGGTTCAAAGTCAGCAGGTGGTTCGTACGGTGCCATGCGGGAGCGCGCCGCCTAAATTCGCCGGATGCGCGTTATCCCCCTCTTCTTCGCCCTTTTCCTTTTCACACCGCAGGGCCGATCGCAGGCCTGGGCCGAAGGAATGATGGACCCGGATGCCAACTTCCACCAGGTGCGCGATGCCTTCTATGCGCATTGGCAGGACCGGCCGTACGAGCGCAGTAAAGGGTTCAACGTCTTCAAGCGCTGGGAATGGTGGATGGAAACCCGCGTTTCACCGAGCGGGCAGCGCCCTGAGCCCACCGTTTTCCGCAACGCGCTGAAGGAGGTGCGCCGCATGGAATTGCTGCAGGGCGCAAAAAGCAACGCCGATTGGCAGCCATTGGGACCTACGAGCTGGACCAACCAGGGCAGTGGTTACAACCCGGGCAACGGACGCGTGAACTGCTCGGCCGTAGACCCCGTGAACCCCGCGATCATGTATGCGGGCACACCCGCCGGCGGCCTTTGGAAGACCACGGACAACGCACAGACCTGGGCCCCGCTGTTCACTGATCTGCCGACGCTCGGCGTGAGCGGGATCGCCATCGACCCGTCGGATCCGCAGACCATCTATTGCGCTACGGGAGATGGCGATGGCACGGATACCTACAGCATCGGTGTGATCAAAAGCTCCGATGGCGGCGCCTCCTGGAACACCACCGGACTGGACTGGCAGACCACCGCGGCGCGCACCACGCGCGCCCTGCGCATCCGACCTGACGATCCGTCCACCCTCTTCTGCGCCACCAACAACGGACTCTGGAGAACCACTGATGCGGGTAACAACTGGGAACAAGTGGCCGCCGGTTCCTTCCATGATGTGGAATTCAAACCCGATGATCCCGGTATCGTTTACACCTGTGGCGACCGGTTCTTCCGCAGCCTCAATG
The DNA here is from genome assembly GCA_031421755.1 of Flavobacteriales bacterium. GTDB lineage: Bacteria > Bacteroidota > Bacteroidia > Flavobacteriales_F > PHOS-HE28 > PHOS-HE28. Next base: position 1,640 of record JANOPI010000250.1, read on the forward strand.
GTGGCGATTCCTTCGACCCGATAGAGGCCGGATTGCCCGCAGCGGACCTGGTGAACCGCATGCGCATCGCCGTTTCACCCGATGACCCATTCAAGGTATATGTACTCGCCGGAAAGGAGAACGACGCCTCCTTCCTCGGGCTCTACCGCAGCACCGATGGCGGCTCCAGCTTCGTGGAGCGCAGCGGATCGCCGAACCTCTTCGGCTACGAGAATGACGGTAGCGATGATGCCGGCCAGAGCTGGTACGACATGGCCCTGGCCGCCGACCCGGACAATGCCGACGTGATCTACGTGGGCGGCATCAACGTCTGGAAAAGCACCAACGGCGGCGCGGCCTGGAACATACGCTCCCAGTGGTACTACACCGGCTTCGACCCGTATACCCACGCTGACATCCATTCCCTGGACATCTTCGGCAACAAGCTGCTGTGCGGCAGCGATGGTGGACTTTTCCTGAGCACGAACGACGCCGATGACTGGACCGACCTCAGCGCCGGCCTGCAGATCACCCAATTCTACCGGCTCGGCTGCAGCCCCACCGACGCGGACCTGCATATCGCGGGGGCCCAGGACAACGGCATGAACCTGAGGAACGGCAACGATTGGGCGCACGTGCTCGGCGCGGACGGCATGGAAGGCGCCATCGACCCGGCGGACCCGATGATCATGTACGGCTCGCAACAGAACGGAGGCCTCCAACGCAGCGACGATGGCGGGCAGAGCTTCAACAGCATCTCCTGGTCGATCGAAGAGGATGGAGCATGGGTAACGCCCTTCGCCCTCGACCCCTCCGATCCGGAGATCCTGGTGGCCGGGTATCAGAACATCTGGAAGTCCTTCGATCGTGGTGACAATTGGGAGCCCATCTCTTCTTTCGGTGCGGATCTCACGATCCGCGCACTGGCCATTGCCCCATCGAACAACGACGTGATCTATTGTGCCAACCCGGCCAGCTTCTTCCGCACCACGAACAATGGCTCGCAATGGACCGACCTCAGTGCCGGGCTGCCGGACAACATGGTGACCGCTATCGCCGTGGATCAGGGAGATGCGCAGCACGTGTGGGTCTCCGTCGGCGGCTTCTCCGAAGGTGTGAAAGTGTTTGAAAGCACGGACGCGGGAGATAGCTGGACCAACATCAGCGGCAACCTTCCCCATGTGCCGGTGAACTCCATCATCCGCCAGAACGGTGCCGATGACGGACTCTATGTGGGTACCGACCTCGGCGTTTTCTATACCGACAATTCATTGAGCAACTGGCAACCCTTCAGCACAGGAATGCCCAAGGTGCAGGTGATGGAACTGGAGATCTTCTACCCCACCGGCAAACTTCGGGCGGCAACCTTTGGCCGTGGCCTTTGGGAAACCGACCTCTACGTACCAGATAACACGCCGCCCACCGCCTCCTTCACGTACTCTGATCCGTCCATCTGCGAAGGCGATGCCATCACCTTCACCGATGCATCGCTTAATGCCGCGCCGGGCTGGTCCTGGTCTTTCCCGGGTGGATCACCCGCCACCAGCACAAGTGCCAGCCCCCAAGTGATCTACCCCATCGCGGGCATCTATTCCGCTACGCTCACAGTGAGCAATCCTTCTGGACAGGACGACCACACTATCACAGTTCCCGTTTCCGTACTCCCGAACCGTATCGACGTGGCGATCACCTTCGATGGGTATCCTTCCGAAGTGTCCTGGTCCATCACCAATGTTCAAGGACAGGATCTGTTCCTCAGCGGGCCCTACACCTCCCTCGGTGCCGGTGGGTCCGTGGCCGACCATATCTGCCTGGCCGAAGGATGCTACACCTTTACCATCAACGACAGTTTCGGGGACGGACTGTGTTGCGCCTCCGGCGATGGCGGCTACACCGTTTCCAACCCCGAACTGGGCGTGATCGCCTCCGGTGGAGAATACACGTACAGCGAGAGCACACCGTTCTGTGTCAGCTTGCACGTGGCCTCTGGCTCCTTGCCGGCCGAAGATCGCATTGACGTGCGACCCTTGGATGGCGAAGGCTCCTATCAGGTCGTCTTCCATGGAAATGGCAAGCCCGCACGGTTGCTCGTGCTCGATGCGCTCGGCAGGCAGGTATCTGCCCGCTCGACCTTCGGACCATCGATGAATGAGACTGTCAGCTTGCGCGAGTTTGCCAGCGGTGTGTACCTCTTGGTGCTCGAACAGGACGGGCGAACGATGGCAGCGCGGCTCACCCGGCCCTGAGTCGGTGGATGGGTCTGGAAAAGGTGTTCCTTGGAGCTTTGTTCAACTTTTTTCACATTCCCAGTGAACAAAGCGCTCATCCGGGTGTTCTTGCCGCAAACCCAACCATACTCACCATGGAACTGAACAAATTACTCTCCTTGAGCACCGCGCTCTTCGCGGCAACCAGCTTGCTCGCCCAAGGCGGTGGTACCGCCCGTGTGCAAGTGATCCACAACTGCGCTGACGCCGCCGCTACTTCGGTGGACGTGTGGCTCAACAGTACGTTGTTGCTGGACGATTTTTCCTTCCGCACCGCTTCTCCGTTCGTAGATGCGCCTGCTGGAGTGGACTTTACCGTCGGTGTCGCACCCCCGAACAGCACCAGCGAAGGTGAATCCATCTACACGGAAGTCTTCAACCTGGTGGCAGGTGAGACCTATGTGATCGTGGCCAGCGGCATTGTGAGCCCTACTGGTTACAACCCGAATCCGGGGTTCAGCCTGGCCGCATTCTCCGGTGCGCGTGAAACCGCTGACATGAGCGGAACCAACGACGTGCTGGTCTATCATGGCTGCACGGACGCGCCCATCGTGGATGTGTACGAGCCCGGACTGATGGTTACCGCTGTAGACAATATCAGCTACGGCAGCTTCCAAGGTTACCTGTCCCTCCCTGTTGCGGACTACACCCTCCAAGTGCGCAACGCCGACCAGTCCGCCATCGTAGCCACGTATGCTGCGCCCTTGCAGACCTTGGGTCTTAACGGCGCTGCACTTACCGTGGTGGCCAGCGGATTCCTGGATGGCGAGGAGAACAGTGGTGGTCCCGCGTTCGGCCTTTGGGCTGCGCTTTCCACTGGTGGTGCCCTCGTTGAACTCCCGCTGCTCGGCAACCCCGTTGCGCGTGTGCAGGCGATCCACAATTGCGCGGATCTCGCAGCTGCAGTTGTTGATGTCTACTTGAACGACGCTCTGCTGATCGACGACTTCGTGTTCCGCAGCGCCACACCCTTCATCGATGCGCCAGCAACCATCGACTTCACCCTGAGCATCGCGCCTTCCACCAGTACGTCCGTGGCTGACGCTATCTATGACCAGGTCTTCAACCTGGCCGACGGCGGCACTTATGTAGTGGTGGCCAGCGGCATTGTGAGCGGTGCCGGTTATGATCCGCTCCAACCCTTCAGCCTTCTCGCTTACGACATGGGGCGTGAAGCGGCCGCTGCAGCAGGCAACACGGATCTGTTGGTTTTGCACGGCGCCACGGATGCACCAGCTGTTGACGTGTTCGAAAGCGGAGTTCTGGGAGTAACGGCTGTGGAAGACATCAGCTACGGTGACTTCGCAGGCTACCTCGAGCTGCCAACGGCCGACTACACCGTGCAAGTGCGCACGGCGGACAATACCGCCATCGTGGCCACGTATGCCGCTCCGTTGCAGACGCTCGGTCTGGGCGATGCCGCCATCACGGTATTGGCCAGCGGCTTCTTGTTCCCTGGCGACAACAGCGACGGTCCCGCTTTCGGCCTCTGGGCCGCATTGGCCTCCGGTGGTGCGCTCGTTGAACTCCCCGTGCTGCCGAATCCGACCGCACGCGTCCAAGTGATCCACAACAGCGCTGATGCGGCCGCCGCTTCGGTGGACGTGTGGCTGAACGATGCACTGCTCATCAACGACTTCGCTTTCCGCACCGCATCGCCATTCGTGGATGCTCCGGCCACCATCGGCTTCACCGTCGGTATCGCACCGCCGACCAGCACCAGCGCCAGCGAGTCCATCGCTACCTTCAACTTCAACCTGGATGAGGGCGGTACCTACATCATCACCGCCAACGGTATCGTTAGCGGCAGCGGCTACACACCGGCAACGCCATTCGACCTGTATGCGACGCCCGACGCCCGCGAAGCCGCCGTTACGGCCGGCAACACGGACATCCTCGTGTTCCATGGTTGCACGGACGCTCCCACGGTGGATGTGGCCGAGATCGCAGTGGTGAACGCCACCTTGGTGGACGACATCTCCTACGGTGACTACCGCGGATATCTTGAGGTACCTGCCAATGACTACGTGCTCCAAGTGCAGCTCGCTGACGGTACACCGGTGGTGAGCTACCAGGCCCCACTGGCATCACTCGGCCTCGCTGATGCCGCGATAACGGTATTGGCCAGCGGCTTCCTCGACCCCCTGCAGAACAGCAACGGCCCGGGCTTCGGCCTGTGGGTGGCGCTGGCTGGCGGTGGTGACCTGGTGGAGTTGCCGATCGCTTCATCCGTGCAGGAGAATGCGGTGCTGAACGGTGTACAGATCTACCCGAACCCCGCCCAGGACCAGTTCACGCTTGAACTCGGTGCGGTGTCCGGTCGCACATCGGTGATGATCTCTGACGCCAGTGGACGTATCGTCTTCGAGCAAGCGGACATCACCGTGAACGGTGGAAGCCGCCCGACGATCCTCACGAATGGATTGGCCAACGGCAGCTATCAGGTAACGCTTCGCAATGCCGATCAAACCCGCACCTTGCCACTGCGCATCGTACGTTGATCGATCAAGGAATGGAACATGGCCTCCACATGGGGGCCATGTTCCGTTTCGTGCGTAATTAAGCAGCGCCGCCAAACACCATGGGCCCCTACCTCAATCGCTTCAGCATCCGCGACCTGGAGAATTTCTCCGGGGTGAAGGCCCACACCATCCGCGTTTGGGAGCGCAGGTACGGCCTGCTCGATCCCGATCGCACCGATACGAACATCCGCACTTACAGCGCGGATGAACTGAAGACCATCCTCAACGTGGCGTTCCTGAACCGCCATGGTGTGAAGATCTCCAACATCGCCGCACTTTCCCGTTCCGAGCGCGATGATCGCGTGCGCGAAGTGGCGCAAGAAAAAAGCGACCCGGACGGCTCGCTGAACGCGTTGAAAGTGGCGATGGTGAATTACGACACCGACCTCTTCGAACGCACGTCCGACGACTTCCGCACCCAACAAGGTTTCCGGGCGCTCGTGGAGCGATTGTACCTGCCCCTGTTGGAACATGTCGGGCTGCTCTGGCAGAGCAACACCATCTGCCCGGCCCAGGAACATTTCGCCAGCAACCTCGTTCGGCAAAAGCTGGTGGCGGCCATCGATTCCACCCGGCCGATCACACGCGCGGAGGATCGCCTGCACGTGCTCTTCCTCCCTGAATACGAGATCCACGAACTGGGCCTCCTCTACCTGCACTATCGCCTCCGGAGCGCTGGACAACGCACCTTGTACCTCGGGCAGAGCGTTCCCATGGCCGACCTCGTGCAAGTGGCCGCGCACTTCCCCGGCCCGATCACCTTCACCACCGTGTTCACCGCCTTCCCGCAGATCGACGACCTGAACAACTACCTCACCGACCTGCTCGCCGTGCTGCCGGAAGATCGCGTTGAGTTCATACTCACCGGTTCGCGCCTCGCCTTCGCGCCGCCCATCGACGTGCCTGCGCGCATGCGTCTCATCCCGCGCTTCCGCGACCTGATGGTCACCCTGCCCTGACGGGTATCTTCACCGGCCCGCCTGCGCGTGACTGCGCGGGGCCCCATGAAGCGCGCGCTCTTCGCACTCCTCCTGCTCACCGCTTGTTCGCCCAAGGGCGAAGATCTGCTCATACAGGACCACCAAGGCCGACCCGCAGCGCGCGTGGTGCTAAGGTCAGGCGCGAAAAATGGTACCGTCATCCTGTTCCGCCCCGACGGAAAGATCCGCCTGGAAGGGGAGTATGTGGATGACCGCCGCACCGGATGGTGGAAGAGCTTCCACCCGAACGGCAGCACACGGTCCATCACCCCCTACCTCGAAGGTGCCAAGGAAGGCCCGCGCATCCATTGGGACAGCGCCGGAAGGCCCACGCGTGCGGAGTACTTTTCCAAGGGTATGCCACATGGCCATTTCTACCGGTTCTTCCCGGATGGCACGCTCGCCCAGCACAGCATCTACATGAACGGCGTTCTGCACGGACGGCATGATCAGTGGTACGCCCATGAAGGCGGTGTTCGCGTGAAAGGCTGTTACGAACACGGTGCCGAGACCGGTCTGTGGACCGCATGGAACAGCAATGGCCGTATGATCTGGCAGGCCTACCTGAAGGACGGGGAGCTTTCGCGGGCGGTGCATGGCGAGTGGCGGAGGTATTGAACCAGATACCCCCTCAGGGCAGCACCTTGCCCGGGTTCATGATC
>JANOPI010000251.1:0-8598 GCA_031421755.1 Flavobacteriales bacterium
GAGGTATCGATCTGCACGCCTGGATCAAGGTGCGTTGGGCCGACCCCAAGACCGGCAAGACCCAGCTGATCGAGACCACTGTGGGCCGGGTGCTCTTCAATGATGTGGTGCCCGATGAAGTGCATACATCTTGGGAGTAACCGGGTGGATAGGGTGTGCCCGGCTCGCGGTAAGCCGTGCCGCAAGCGATGAACCCCCCATCAATTGTGGGCACCACGTCATTGAGGAAGCCCATACCGATAGACATGATGGTATCCTGATAGACGAAGGTCCGCATCCAAAGGCTATCGCCGTTGTCCGCAGTGCGCAAAAGCACGCTTCTGTCATGGCCTTGGATGTTGTCCACGACCCTCCCTGCGGCAATGTGTCCCGCACCAGGCACCACCTCCTTTGCAATGAACAGGACCATATCAAAGCCAGAATTGTCATAGTGCTTCTCCCACATCAATTCACCATCGATGGCGTTCAACTCGGCCATGTAGCATCGCCTATTCGTATTCTCAACAAGTGCTGTCGTGCCGCAAATGACCGGATTGCCGCTCGTCTTGGTGGTGAGCATCGCACTTTGGTGGGTCATCACTCCACCCCAGATGCGCTGCCACACTGTGTCGCCGTCGGCATCGATCCGTAGGACCCACTGCTTTCCGTACGACCCGGAATCGCCATATCCATACTGTCCGCCCATGAAAAAGCCGTCGTCCGCAGTGGTGTCCACCGTCCAGCCGCGATCCTGCAGTTCACCGCCGTACGTGCGGCTCCAGAGCACAGCCCCCGTGCTGTCAGTGCGGATCAAGGACGCGTCCGGTGTACCGGCTGATTCCGTTTCGCCCACCAGCAGGAAATCGCCGTTCTTGCATTCGATCGCTTGGCGGCTGGTGCTGAAATAGTCCGGGCTTCCATACTCGGCGAGAAGACGGATCGTACCACCTTCGTCCATGAGCCAAAGTGCTGGTCGATACACTTCTGACTGGGAATACGTATCTCCCCCCGCCACGAAACCACCATTGCGCCTTGGAGTCATGCCATTCCATGTTCCGAGATTAGTGGTATGCAACTCATAGAAGAAGGTGTCAGAAGAAAGGATCTCACCTTCCGAACCTAAAAGAACCGTGCAGATTACAGGGGAATAATATGAGCTATCCGCTGTAATCAATCCTGTACCAGCCAGCACCATATAGTTCACCGCGTTCCGCTCGATGGAGTATGAGCCTTGCGCTAATGATTGGCCCAGTAGGTCGTAGCGCCTGTTGAAGCCTTGCGCCAGGGCATGGCCCCCTCCGCAGAGGGAGCCATGCGCCAGCACAATGCACGCTAGGTGTTCGCGCAAATTCATCACTTAGCGGGCCAGCTCGAATTTGAACGAACCGATCAGCAGGTCTTCACTATTGAGCACGGCCACGTACAAACCGGGCGCGAGTGCTCCGGTCTTCACCTCCACGATGGCCGTTGCCGTGTTGATCCGCTGGGTTGCGACTTCCCTACCGAGCGGGTCGAAAACCTGCACAGTGCCGCTCTCCATGCCCTCTGGCAATTTCGCTACGACATACACTATGTCCTGGTCCTTGGCCGGATTCGGGTACACGGCCAAGGGGCCTGCAACGGCGATCGGATCGTCCTCTGGGGCCTGTACCGACATGCTGCGGTTCTCCATGGGCAACAGGATGCGCTCCGGATAGGCCTCCGGATCAAATAGGCGCAGCCAACCTTGGGCGGCGAACATGCCGGGGCCATCGTTGTCCGCCAAGGTCTGCAAGCGTTCAAGCATGGCCGGGGTCGCTTCGGAAAGCGGCGTGCCGGCCATTTCTAATTCCAGGCTCATGCCCAGGACCTCCAAGGCACCATTGGGTTGCGGCACATCGTTCAGACCGTCCACGATGGCTTTCGCCGCCGCCAAGTCGCCCTTGGCGATGAGCAAGTGGATGCGCGTCCAAGGCACGCCCATCTCCGGGTACTGCGCTTCAACGGCGAGCGCCGCGTCAATGGCGGTGGCCTCCTCGGCCTCCAGCGCCTGGGCCACCAGCTGCTTCAAGGCCCGTGCATGCACCCCTTTCCAATGGCTCATCTCGCTCTCCAAGATGGTCTGCGAGTTGATGCCGCCGCCTTGGCCGCCCATCACCAACTGCTTGTAGTAGGGTGTCAGCTCGCTTTCTTCCATCATGCGCACCACCTCCGGCTGCAGGGGGCTGTTCGCCAGCAGGCCTTGAGCCATGTGCCAGGGATTCAGCGGAGTTTCGCGTTTGAAAACCTCGGTCCAGGTCTCGATGCTCACCTTGGGCGCGGCGAGCATCAGGGCACTGCGCACTTGGCTGCTGCTGTGCGCCGCATCATATACATACTCCTTCAACGTAGACGTATTGCCGCCGTCGCGTTGGCTGTCATAGACCGCGCGGAGCAGCGCATACTCCTGTTGGGCTTGTTGCATTCGGCTCTGTTGGCCACCGCTGCCCGCGAACATCTGCACGTAGTCGGCGCAAGCGACTTCCTTTGAATATGTGGGCAGTTCTTCATCAAAAAGCCCAATGTCCACCGCACGGCAATGAGCGTTTAGATTGATCCCGGGAGTTGGTGCATGGTGCCAGTAGGTGAACATGTTCACGTCACCAATGTCCTCAACCATATTGGTCAAGTTGTCTTCGCAAAGGGTGAAGGTATTGCCCGCCAGGGTTTGCAGATTAGGATTGAAAGGGTCATACGGTGCCCCCTGCTTATCGCCCACGCGCGGTGTCGTCCCGGTGAAGGCGATATCGCGGAAGTTCTGGCTATTGGCGTAGCTGGTGCCGTAGTCGTTGCACCGCAGGTCGAGGCCATCATCCGGGGCAGGCCCGTCGTTCACCTGTTGGATGAAGGTGCCGTAGGTGAGCTGGTCAAAGGTGTTGTTGGCGTACTCGTTGGTGTAGTCCGTACTGTTGCCGGTGTTGTCGAAGATGGCGCCGATGGTGACCGGGTCGAAGAAGTTGAGGTCACCTTGTCCGCCAACGATGGCGTTCCGCTCGATGGTGAAGCCTGTGCCGCCCCATACGCCAAGGCCGTAGGCCCAGGGGTAGTCGGTGAGTTGGGCATCCACGTCGCGCACGTTGATATAGTTGTCTGTGATCACCGCGTTGCTGGTATTGTTCAACCGGATGCTGCCCAAACATTCGGAGAACGTGTTGTTCCGGATGACGCATGAGCGCGACGAGGTCATGTCCACATGGATCCCGCGGGTAAGCGAGCTGAAGATCCCGGGGTTGCCCGGATCGGTTTCCGGCCGCACGCCCAAGGCGGTATTCAGGCACCTGATGCCTGTACCACGTTCATGGGGCAGCATGAAAAGCGTGGCGGCGTTGGAGAAACGGCAGCTGAGCACCTGCGTGCGCTTCACGCCTTGCAACCAAAGGTGGCTACGTGGGCGCTCGTTCACATAGTTCAACAGGGTAAGGGTCTGGAAAGAGACATTGACGAAGCGCGAATTGCTCGATGCCTCGATGCCACCGGAGTAAGTAAAGGAGCGCATCACCACATCGAAGATGTTGTTGAGGAAATAGGCGTTCACACATCGGATGGCACCTCCGGGCGCCGTGTAGGCGGCCGTCGAGGGGTTCATCGGGTCTACCTGGCAGTTCGTGGCACCCACGACGGCATTGCGGACCGTGGCGTAGTTGTAGATCTCGAACCGCCCGACATTATTGAGCGCGTCGTTGTTGTTCCAGCCCAGCACACGAATACCATCCCACATGCTTTCCGAGCACTCGGCCAAGGAGGTCACCGTGGCGGCGTTGATGTTCAAGCGGCCGGAGTTGCTGCCGTTCACAAGTGACGCGGGGCTTACTACAATGTTGCAGGTGTAGCCCATTTTCCGGCTATCCGCGAAATGGATCACCGTGTTCGCGCCGGTGATGGTGAGTGTACCGCCGGGATCCACAACTATGCTGCCGCGCACATTCATGTTCTGCTCGGCGGCCTGGTCGCCCCAGGTCACGAGCTGTCCGGCTAACACATGGAACTCATTGTTGGCATCGAGCGGGAAGTTGGTCTCGAAGTAGGAGTAATCTGCCTGTTGGTCACAGGTCATTTGCCCCCGAACCCCCTCAGGCGCACCGCAAAGCGCACCGAGCAGCATTACCCCCCCCATTTCATTTTACCCGCACTGGCGCTGCACAAAACGCCCCTCGCCTTCTCGGCAGCACTGGGGTGTGCCCCCTGCCCTGGTCTTGTCCAATTCTTCTTCATTGGTTGTTGGGTTTTCAGCCCGGCGAACGAAAGGTACGCCGGTGTGGGAGTAAAGGACGTCAGCGCGTTTCGGGGTCGCCATACCCAGTGCAGGGTAATTTCGGGGGTGTGTTGAAAACAGGTTGTCCACATTCAGCGCGGTTATGAACCATTCATGGTTGAGTGGAGGAGCGGTTCGGAGCCGTTGGGTGCTTGTTGCTCCTGCCCGGGCAACTGCGGCACAGCAACGGGTTCGCTACGTGCTGTGGAGCTGGAGAACGAAGAAAGGCGACCTCCCGCCTTTCGCCCCGTCCGCTGCTCGCGGACGGGGCAAGGCTGGCCGCCCTCTTCGCCAAACCAGTCCTGCCGCCGGTCGCCGAACCGGGACCAGCAGGACAACGTCTCGTTCACTTGGCGGCCACCACGTTCTCTTGCACGGGCAGGGTCACCAGGTTGTGGTCGTAGCTCACTTTCAGGAGGCCGCCCTTGGCGAAGGTCACGTGGCCTACTGGGGCGGCGAAAGCCAAATTCTTGTCTTCGTTCTGGGGGAGCAGTTCCACATCGAAGCGCACGTTGCGGCTGTCCTCCTTGCTGAACTTGCTGATGCAGTTGGTGGTGTTGATGTCGATCACCTTGGTCACGTAGCCGTTCTGGCTGAAGGTGAGCATGGCGTGCTCGTTCTCGGCGAGGGTGAGGGAGAAGAGGCCTCCGAAGCCTACTTCGGTGGTGTCGGCCACCTGGCCGGTGCGCTGGACGATCACGGTGGTCTTGCGGGTGCCACCATCGAGGGTCACCACTTTGCCATGGAAGGTCACTTCTTTTTCCCCGGCGAAAGAGGCGCAGGCGAGCAAGAGGCTGGCGGCGGCGGCGAGGGTGCGGAAAGTGTTCATGGCGGTGGTGGTCTTGGGTGGTGTGCGTTGTTCGATGGGTCAAAAGTGCCCGGTCCCGTAGGCGGGTGCATGTGTTGGTGAGCAAGTGGCGGGGCCTGGGACGTAAGTGGCGGACCTGCGGCTATCGGGCATTGGGCCAGTTGGTGGTCCGTTCCTTTTCTGGGCGGTTATCGCCCTTCGGCGAACCCCGGCGCAGGGGATCCCGTCATGTTCTTGGATGGCCCATTTGCCCAGTTGGAAGCTTGGCGCGACATTTGGGTCCGAGCAGCAACCTGATCCCGGCCAGAACAGCCGGGGATAAAGCCCCAACCACAACCCGATGAGAACGTTTTTTTCCACCCTGGCCTTGGTGGCCAGCATGAGTCTGATGGCGCAGGACGCCGACATGGACAACGACAAAAAGACCCCTGAGGAGCGGGCCAAGCACCGCACGGAGGTGATGACCAAGGAACTAGGCCTGGACGCCGAGCAGGTGGCCAAGGTGAACACCATCAACCTGAACTTCGCCCGCTACATGGGTGAAGTGAAGGCCATCAAGGAGGACGAAGCGCGCAAAGGCCGTGCAGCCGCCCTGAAGTCCAATCGCGACGCCAAGTTGAAGGAAGTGCTTTCCGCCGAGCAGTATGCCAAGATGGAAGAACTGCGCGACAAGAAGAAGGACGAGAACAAGGAGAAGAAAGAGGGCAAGAAGGCCCACCAGGAGTAAGCTCCAACCGCTGTGAAAAAGGCCGCCTGCGGGCGGCCTTTTCCTTTTCTGCCGGATCCTCTTGGCTATTGCCCCTGCTTCTCCTGCGCTACATGGGCCGGCGGCAGAGATACCGGCCGGGAAAAGCGGATGGGCATCGAATAGAGGACGTTCACCGGAACGCTCCGCTGTTGGCCGGGCACCCAAGAAGGCATTGCGCGCACGAGCCGCAGGGCCTCCTCGTCCAACGCGGGATGCTGGCCGCGCACCACATGGGCGTTCTGGAGGGCGCCGTCCTTGGCCACTACGAAGCTCACGAGCACCGGCCCGTCCAGCACGGCATCCATGGCGGCGTTGGGGAATTCGAAGTGCTTGATCAGGTAGGCGCGCAAGGCGGAAGGCCCACCGGGGAACGCGGGCATTTGGTCGGCCACGGCATAAACGGGCTCATCGCCTAGGGGAATTTGGGCCTTGGTGGTGCAACCGAGCAGGACGAACACGGCGGTGGCACATGCGATACGGGGAGAGCCGTTGAACATGGGTGCGGCGAAACGCAGGTGGTGTGGCAGAGGTTCGCCAGCCCACGGATCCCACGATCCTGTAAAACTCTGCGGGCTTGCGGGAACCTTGTCGGCACCTGCGGCGTTACATTCGGCCGCGCGAAAAATCCCATAACGATCACAGCGAACGGACCGATGAGCGACAAGGCAAAGATCATCCTGGACGGTAAGGAGTACGAGTTCCCCATCGTCACGGGCAGTGAGGGGGAGAAAGCGATCGACATCGGGAAACTGCGTGACACCACGGGGTACATCACGCTGGACTTCGGGTACAAGAACACGGGCGCTACCACCAGTGGCATCACGTTCCTGGACGGGGAGCTGGGCATCCTGAGCTACCGGGGCTACCCCATCGAGCAGCTGGCGGAGAAGAGCACGTTCTTGGAAGTGAGCTACCTGCTGTTGAACGGCAACCTGCCGAACAGGAAGCAGCTGGAAGAATTCGAAGGGAACATCCGGTACCACTCGTTGGTACACGAGAACATGAAGCATTTCTTCGAGTTCTTCCCGAGCAATGCCCACCCCATGGGCATCCTCTCGGCGATGATCAACTCGTTGAGCACGTTCTACCCCAAGAGCCAGGACCCGAACCGGCCGAAGCAGGACATCGAGCGCACGATCTACCGCCTGATCGCCAAGATGCCGACGTTGGCGGCCATCAGCTACAAGAACAACTTGGGGCATCCGTACATGTACCCCAACAACAAGCTGGGCTACGTCGAGAACTTCCTGTACATGATGTTCGGTATGCCAACGGAGGATTACGTGGGTGATCCGGTGGTGGCTGACGCGCTGAACAAACTGCTGATCCTGCATGCTGACCACGAGCAGAACTGCAGCGCGAGCACGGTGCGCATGGTGGGCAGCAGCCAGGCTAATCTGTACAGTGCGGTAAGCGCGGGCATCGCGGCGTTGTGGGGGCCACTGCACGGCGGCGCGAACCAGGAGGTGATCGAGATGCTCGAGACCATCCGGAACGACGGCGGCGACATCCAGAAGTGGGTGGACAAGGCCAAAGACAAGAACGATCCGTTCCGCCTCTTCGGCTTCGGCCATCGGGTGTACAAGAACTTCGACCCGCGCGCCACCATCATCAAGAAGAGCTGCGATGAGGTGCTGAAGAAACTGGGTGTGAACGACCCCGTGCTGGACATCGCCCGCAAGCTGGAGGAAGTGGCGTTGAAGGACGAGTACTTCATCGAGCGGAAGCTGTACCCGAATGTGGACTTCTACAGCGGCATCATCTACCGCGCTATCGGCATTCCCACGCGCATGTTCACGGTGATGTTCGCCCTGGGCCGCCTGCCGGGCTGGATCAGCCAGTGGCGAGAGATGGTGGACAACAAGGAACCCATCGGCCGGCCGCGCCAGATCTACACAGGAGCTGTGAAACGTGACTACGTGGCCCTGAAGGACCGCCCTTGATCACGGACGAACCCGTTACTTCGCACCACCACTGAACCACCGACCCGCATGAAAAAGATCATTGGCCTCCTTTGCTGGCTGCTCGCCTTCGCAGTTCCTGCACGCTATTCGTTGCTGGAGAGTGAAACGGTGAGCAACATCCCCGGCCTTATCGCTTTCGTGAGTTTCGTATTCCTGGTCTTCCTGGGCTACTGGCTCGTGGACAGTGCCTCTGAAAAGAAGGAGAGCCACGGCCACTGAGGTCAAAACCCCATGAATACAGAAAGGTCCCGTACTGGGACCTTTCGCATTTGAAGGGATCCTGGAACTTCCTACAGCGCCTTTTCCTTGAGCTTTTCCCGTGCCTTCTTCTTGGGATCGTGCAGTGTGAACACGCGCGAGACGTTGAATCCGTAGTGGATCTCCCCGTCGAAGAAATCACCGGTGGTCTCGGTAATGAAGGCGCGCTCGAACATGCCGGTGCTGTTGGTGAAATGCAGTTGGAAAACGTGGCCTCCGGTCTCGATATCGAAGCCCATGGAAAGGGAGTTCTGATAGCCCTCGCGCGGTCCCTGATCGGGAAGCACATAAAAATACTCGGCGTTGAGGGCCAACCGCGGCGCGAGCTTGTAGCGCCCGGCCGCCCCTATGTTGATCAGATCGTTCGGCTCATCCACAGAGGCCACCAGGTTGCGGTGTACCACGCCGGGCATCAACTGGAAGGTGAAGGCCTTGCTGAACTTGCGGCCCACGATCATCTGGATGGAGTATGATAAGCGGTGGGAGAAATGATCGGCGCGTCCTTCACCGTACCAAGGCACTTCGTCGGCAGGCAGTGTGGTCATGCTGCCGGAGGACACCACGGCGAGCG
>JANOPI010000252.1:0-25218 GCA_031421755.1 Flavobacteriales bacterium
TTGACCGAACGGATCGACTCCCTCCCCACCGGGGAGGGCCGGGGAGGGGTTCATATCGCTCACATCCCGCGCGTGCTGTATCACTGGCGCATCCATGCAGGCAGCGCAGCGCGCGGCGAGGACGTGAAGCCATACGCCTACGACGCGGCGAAACGTGCGCTCACGGAAGCCTTGGATCGTCGAGGCGAACCAGCTGAGGTTTCCTTTCTCTACGGTTTCCGTGGCTACGACATCCGCTATACGTCAGCACTGAAGGGGAAGGTGAGTGTGATCATCCCCACGAAGGACAAAGCGGACATACTTGCCACCTGTTTGCGCTCTTTGTTCAGCCTTACGGATCATCCCGACTTCGAGGTGATCGTGGTGAGCAACAACAGTTCGGAGCGCTCGCTCTTCGATCTGATGAAGGAGATGGAAGCCGCGCACGGCGATCAGTTCCGGTGGTTCGAGCACAACACGCCGTTCAACTTCAGCGGGCTGATGAACGAAGGAACGCGTCGTGCGAAGGGCGATCATATCCTGTTCTTGAACAACGACACGGAGATCATCCACGCGGACTGGATGCATACGATGCACGCCTGGAGCCAGCGCTCCTCCATCGGTGCGGTGGGCGTGAAGTTGCTGTACCACAACGACACCATCCAGCATGGTGGCGTAGTGATCGGGCTCGGCGGCGTCGCGGGCCATGTCTTCACCGGCACGCACAAGGACGGGCCGGGCTATTTCAACTATGTGAACACCATCAACAACTACAGCGCTGTTACCGCCGCGTGCATGATGGTGGAACGCAAGAAGCTCGAAGCGATAGATGGCTGGGAGGAGCTCTTCACCGTAGAGTACAATGATGTGGACCTGTGTTTACGGCTGCGCGAGAAGGGCTGGAACAACGTGTATCTGCCGAATGTATCGCTCTATCATTACGAAAGTCTCACGCGCGGCCATCCGCACATGACGAGCGAGAGCTACGAGCGCCACCTGCGCGAGGTCGGCCTGTTCAAGGAGCGTTGGAAGGCTTATGTCGAAGATGATCCGTGCTACAATCCGCACTTGGGGCGCGGTGTACACGACTTCAGCTTAGGCTGAAGGATCACGGACTGAGCGCCAGTGAATCCTTGGGCATGTTCACCACGAACATCTCCATGAACTCCTGGATCACCACATCCGGTTTTTCGGCCACCACCACATCCGGGATGAAAAGCCCTGCCCACACGTAGGTGGTCTTGGAGAAGTGCTCATTGATCAACGGCTTCAGGTAGAGGCCGAACGAATCGTGGAACATGAGCAACTTCGGCAGGGTAGTGTCCGCCTGGATGAAGGTCATGGGCCGGTCCAGGAAATAATACTGTCCTGGAAGTTCCGGGAAGTGGGAGAAGACGGACTTGCGTGGGCGAAGCGGCACCATGATCGGTTCAACCCGGGGAAGCACATCATTCAATCCGAGCATGCCGGCCAGATCGCCTTGTTCATTCGTATCGACCCGGATGGCGAGGTCGTTCAGCGTACACGGGGGCCCGATCGCGGGAATGTCCTGTTGGATCCGATCGATCAACTTGCAGTAACCGAAGTAGGCACCATACGGGTTCCAATGGATGTCGGTCCTGAAGTAGACCTCGCGTTCCTTCTTGGCGGCGATGAGTTCCTCGCGCGGGTCGATCAATTCGACCGTGGAGTATTTTTCGAAGTGTCCTTTCACCAGGTCGAGCCACGTGGAGTCGGACACGCGGTGGAAACGGTCGTCCATGTGTTCGCGATTCAGGTTCCCGCTCAACGGCGGCACCAGCACGTAGTACCGGATTCCATATGCGGCAAGCCACTGTTGGCGCGCTTCGTAGATGTGCCGGATCCGTTCCAGTTCAGTGAAGTTGTACAGGATTCGCCCACGATAGTCACCATCCACGTCCGCGTTGTACTGGAAGAACCAACCGTCCTTTCCCATCACCACGCGGTCCGGCATGGGGGAGGCCTTCAGCACCTTGATGTGCGTCCATGAATTCCAGCGGAACAGTTCCTGCCGGAAGCCGAAATGATCGCGGTACCACTTATCATATTGGGCAGGGAATTCACCCAAGCTGCGCAGTTCCAGTACCGGCAGATCAGCCAATCGGCGTTTTTCGCTGGACTCTTTGTGGATCTCCATTGAAGGAGCGAATACGGTGAATAGCGGCAGCAAGAGAAGCACAAGGAATGCGCTGACGAGTCGCAGATCCCTGGGAGAAGCGGCGCCGATCACTTCTTGGGATCGGGCCGCGCGCAACGATCCCGCATGCGCCAACAGCGTTAGCAATGAAGCGAAGAGAAGTGGCAACCAGAAGGGCTTGTCGCGTTCGGTTACCGCCACCATGCGTTCGTGGAACAGGTCAGCGAGCGAGATGTACGGATCGCGCCCGTTGAAGCGAAGGGTCAAGCCGCCGTTGCGCAGTTGTGCCGTACGGATGTCATGTCTGCCATCGATGGCGTTCAGCAGTTCGCTGGGTCCGATGTGCTCACGTTCATCGCCGTGGGCGAAGGCGGCGGAGTAGATAACGAGGCTGTCCGCGCGGGATCCGGGATCGAAGCGCAAAGCGGAAGGCAGCGTGTCCTGCGGCAACTCGAAACGTAGCCATTGCGGACCGGCGGCGGCTTTCACATGCGTGGCGACACATTGCTCCGGTCCGAAGCGCCCGGCATACCGCGAGAAGAAGAGTTGATAGATGTCGTTGGCGGGAACGAGCGCTTGCACTTCGAAGGTGACACCCACCGCTCGCACACCGATCCGTCGGCTGATGCCGAGCACTGCTATGAACAGCAAGGCGTCGATCAGCAGGATGACACCGATGACCTTGGCGGGTGTGGTCGTATTCCGGACGGACCAACGGACAAAGGGGATCAGCAGCCAGAAGGAGAGCGCGAACCCTGCACAGGCGGCGGCCAAAGTGATGGCCCATTGGAAGATCGAGGACGGCCCACGAGCTACATCCATGATCAGTGAGGAGATGTCTCCGGAAGTCGCGATCCACGGATCATCGCGCCGGACATGCAGGACAAGCCGATCATCGCCTTGGGGTAGCGTTTCCAGACCATGCACGCGCCCGAAGCGGTTCAGGATCTCCGTCGCATTCCACCGGAAGTTGCCACCGGCACCTTCAGTGGCGAACGAATGGAGGACCACATCTCCGAGCGTATCACCAGGATCGAAACGGAACGCGCGTACGTTGCGGACGTCCAATGGCCAGGTGAATTCAATGCGTTGCGTTTGATGCGAAGGATACACCATGGCGCGCACCGAGCGATCTCCGCGGAAGCCTTCCCCGGTATCCAGGAAGAGGTCGTAGTTCCCGCCTTTCGGGGAAGTGAGTTCGATAACGGATCGCACAGGCACCGGCTCCGTACCGTGCAGGTTGTCGCGCATCAGCATCGCCACCAGCATGGCCACGGCCATCGACAAGAGCAGGTTCCAGGTGCGGTGCGCCCTCATCAGAACCGGAAATAAATGAAGGGGTCGAAGGTGCGGGTTGCCACGGCCATCGATGTTAGCAGGAACAGCGCGAGCAGGCCCAGATCGCGGGTGCTCAGCATGGCTCCGGGGATGGTGGTTTTCCATGGACCATTCCGGAGGGTCACCAGCGCGCGGTCGTAAAATCCGAGTCCACCGAAGATGCCCACGCCGAGGGCGATCATCACATCGTTGGTGAGGTAGTATTCGGGATACACGATGGAAGGATCACCGTGGCCGGGTATCCAAAGCACTTGGATGAAGCGCCATGCGCCGGTCAGGTCTTCGATCCGGAAGAAGGCCCAGGCCATGAGCACAACAAGCAAAGTGTACGTGCGCGCGATGAAGGCAGGTGCGCGATCCAGCAGTTTCCCGAAGCCCGCGCGTTCGATGGCCATGAACGCTCCATGGATCATGCCCCACACGACGAAGGTCCAACTCGCGCCGTGCCACAGGCCGGTGAGGAAGAAGACGATGAGCAGATTCAGGTAGGTGCGAGCGGGGCCTTTGCGGTTTCCGCCGATCGGGATGTAGAGGTAGTCGCGGAAGAAATTGGTGAGGCTGATGTGCCAGCGCTTCCAGAACTCGCGCAGGCTTCGGGCCACGTATGGCCGATTGAAATTTTCCAGGAAGTGGAACCCGAACATCCGCGCCAATCCGATCGCCATGTCGCTGTAACCGCTGAAGTCGAAGTAGATCTGAACGGCGTACGCGACCAATCCCAGCCAAGCCACAGGCGCGGTCAATGTGGAACTGTCCAGCTCGAAGATGGGGTCGGCGATACGCGCGCAGAGGTCGGCGACCAGTACTTTTTTCGCCAGGCCCACGATGAAGCGCCGGATGCCGATCGCGACATCTTCAGCGGTGATCACCCTACCGGTGAACTGCGTGGCCACGTCATGGTAGCGGATGATCGGCCCGGCCACGAGCTGCGGGAACAGAGCGATGTAGAGTGTAGTGATCCCCGGACTGCGCTGGGCATTGGCGTCGCGGCGGTACACGTCCACCACGTAGCTCAGGCTGTGGAAGATGAAGAAGGACACACCGATCGGCAGGTGGACAGATTCCAGTGCGATCTGCGGAACGCCCCACTGGGCAAAGGCGACATTCAGGCTGTCCGCCAGGAAATTGGCGTACTTGAACCAGACCAAGGTGGCCAGGTTGGCGACCACGGCGAACACGAGCACGGATCGGGGTTTCCGCGTGCGCTCCATCAACAGGCCGCACCCGTGGTTGAAGAGCGCCGTGCCGAGCATCAACAGCACGTACACGCCTTCGCCCCACGCATAGAACACCAGGCTGGCGATGAGCAGCAGTGTATTCTGTCGCTTCCGGTCGCCCGCCAGCATCGCCAGCAACAGGGTGATGGGGAGGAACAGGAAGAGGAAGACCGGCGAACTGAAGACCATCGGGCGGAATGCGCGGGAACCCGTTCTGCGCGGGACCGTAAGGGGTGGTCGGCGAAAGTAGAAGGCTATACACCTTGGATCGTGGAACCTTTCATGTTAAGGCAATGTTAGGTCCACATGAAACAAGCATTACCTTGTGGGCGTTAGAAGGTCTACCATGATCACCATCAGAACCCTCCTCGTGCTCGCCGCGGCGGCACAATTGCTTACCTCCCAAGGTCAGGAGATCATCGCGCAGGAGTTCCACACGAACGGCAGGCTGAAGAGCACCCGTTTTGATGATGGGTCCGGGGAACGGTTTCTGACCTACTACGAAACGGGTCGCGTGAAGGAGGTCGGTGCATATCGCAATGGCCGCCGTGATGGCGTTTGGAAACAGTTCGACGAGAATGGAGCCGTTCTGGCGAAGGCTGAATTCATCAATGGTGTGCGCCAAGGCACTTGGGAGTTCCGCGATCCTACGAACCGCCTGAAAGTGCGCTTGCAGTACGTGAAAGGTTCGCTCGCACGCGGAGAACAGTACGGTGACAGCGGCGAACTCGTCGCACAACGCGAGTACTGAGCGTTTTCGTCGTCAACTACATTTTTCGAGCATCCGACAGCAGCACATCGGCTGCTTGTGCGTGTTGCCATGGCCAACGCCAACGGCGCGAAACCGGCGCACCCGGCTTGCTGACCTGGGCGATCACCAGGAACCCGTCTGGTCTGGAACGGGAGAAGAGGTCTTCCAGGCGGAGCACATGAAAGCGAGCGCCGATGGACAGACGGTTCGCGGCGGCTATTAGCGCTCTCATCTGCTCCGGTTCAAACGTGTGGAAGTGGATGTTGATCTCGCGTCCGGCGGCGATATTTTTCCTGTACTCCTCAGCGAGTTTCAAGCGCTCCTCGGCTATGCGTTCCGTTGGCGTGGCAGGGGAGAACAGGATCCAATCGATGCCGAGCGTGAAGTCATCGATGTGCGTGCCGTCCACTTGGCTGGTGTTCCGGTGGAAGTCCTCTACCATGTGCTCCACGGTGGTCAACGGGCGGGTGTGATCGAAGGTGAACTTCCGATGTGGCACCACCATGTAGATGATGCCTCGGTCCTTCAACACTCGGCACCACTCCTTGAAAGCGGCGATGGGGTTGGCCGAATGCTCGATCAGGTGCGATGAAGCGACGTAGTCCAGAGAGGAATCACGCATCGGCAACTCGCAGGCGTCCCCGAAGAATTGCGCTCCGCTCGGTTCGCCAGCATAGTGCGTGAAGCGATCAACGTAGATCGGTCGTATTCCGGGGATCGGGGTCTTGAACGCACCGATCTCAACCCCGATGCCGTGCATGTAGTGGCACACCAGGTCGGCGTGGTCGAGTGGTACCATGGAAAACGGATCAATCGGGATCCTTGGTGCGCGCATCGGGATCCAATGCACCGGTCAACCGCTTGTGCTTGATCACGGCCAGTATGAAGAGAAACCCACCGACTGCGAGCAGGCCATAGGACGCCCAGAGGAGAACGCCAGCGAATGGCCAATGCTGCATCTTGATGAGTGTGCCGACAACCAGTAGTCCCGCACCGGAGGCGAGCAGGATCATAGCTGCCGGTCCCATCAGCTTTTCTTGAAGAGGTTCCCTTTCTCCGTCATCGCCTTGAACTCGATGGCATGGCCGTCCGGGTCCTCGATGAAGAAGCTCATCTGCTCGCCGACCTCTCCCTCCATTACGGTATTCGGATCGATGAAGAAAGTGACGCCGATCTTGTTGCACTTGTCGCGCAACGCTTTCCAATCGGGCATGTCCAGCACGATGCCCCAGTGGTCGCTCGGCACATTGCTCTTCGGGTTGTACACGCGCTGCACCCGCTCATGGCGGGGCACTTCCTGAATGGTGAGCTGGTGCCCGAAGAAGTTGTAGTCCACCCAGTTCTTGGCGCTGCGCCCTTCCGGGCAGCCGAGGAGGCCACCGTAGAAGGCTTTGATCCGCTTGATGTCGGTGGTGGCGAAGGCGATGTGGAATTTCCCTTGGAGCATGGGTGTTCGCCACAGCTGGATAAGTGGCCGTGCCGAAAGGTACCCGCGATGGGGTCATATTCGCGGTTCTCCACTGCCATCAACAAACAGGGATGTCCACAATGAAGAACGCCACCTTTCGGCGGCGCTCGACCTTAGGTCCCCCTTTCCCACTGGAATTGGCCGGGGTGAGTTTCAATCTTCGTCTTCATCCTCATCTTTCCCACCGACCTCCTCGGGATCGGCGTCATCGTCGCCGTCCACATCCTTGTCAACGTCGTCCTCCTCCTCAGCGCCATCGGCACCCTCGGGTGTTTCAAGATCGTCGGCATCATCCCCCCCGATATCCTCGGCGAGTGCGCCAGCGCCTTCCTCCTGATCCAGGAACTGCTCGATCTCCTCGCGGCTTTCGGCGTTGATCTTGATCAGGTAGATGGCATCGCTGGTACGCAGCTCGATCACACGGAGGCTCTCGCCTTTCGGGGTGTTGAGCGTACGTATGTGGGTATTGTCGATGCCGTCCGGATACTGTTCCTGCAGCATATCGCGCAGGTCGTCGGTAAGCGTGTTGAAGGAGCGTATGAGTCGCTGCATGTTGGGAGACTTACATGTCCAGGATGTAGGCGAAGATCAACGGTGCGACAATAGTAGCATCGCTTTCGATGATGAACTTCGGTGTGTCGATGTCGAGTTTTCCCCAGGTGATCTTCTCATTGGGGACGGCTCCGCTGTACGAGCCATAGCTCGTGGTGCTGTCGCTGATCTGGCAGAAGTAGCTCCAGAAAGGCGTCTCGCGTTCGAGGTCCTGTTGGAGCATGGGCACCACGCAGATGGGGAAATCCCCCGCGATGCCGCCGCCGATCTGGAAGAAGCCGATGCCTTCGGTGCCCGCGTTGTTGGTGTACCAATCGGCCAAAAACATCATGTACTCAATGCCGCTCTTCATGATGGACGGCTGGCAATCGCCCACCATGCAGTGTCCGGCGAAGATGTTGCCCAAGGTGCTGTCTTCCCAACCGGGGCAGATGATCGGCAGGTTGCGCTCGGCGGCCGCCACCATCCAACTGTCCTTCGGATCGATCTGGTAGTACTGCTTCAGCACACCGGAGTTGATCATCTCATAGAAATACTGGTGCGGGAAGCGACGGCCTCCACTGGCCTGGTCCTTCTTCCACAGGTCCACCGCGTGCTTTTCCAAACGGCGGAACGCTTCGTGCTCCGGGATGCAGGTGTCCGTCACGCGGTTCATGCCGCGGTCCAGCAGGTCACGCTCTTGTTGCGGCGTGAGGTCGCGGTAGTTCGGCACGCGCTCATAGTGGTCGTGCGCCACCAGGTTCATCACATCCTCCTCCAGGTTCGCACCGGTGCAGCTGATGATGTCCACTTGTCCTTTGCGGATCATCTCCGCGAGGATCTTGCCGAGTTCCGCTGTGCTCATCGCGCCAGCGAGGGAGATCAGCATCTTCTTGCCTTCTGCCTTGTGCTTCTTGTAGCCCTTCGCGGCGTCCACCAGCGCGGCGGCGTTGAAGTGCAAATAGTGCTTCTCGATGAAGCTGCTGATCGGTCGGTTGCTCATGGTCGTTCTTCGGGCCTCGCCCGCCAAAGCGCCGTTCATACGGCGCGAAGGCGGGGTCGAATATAGAGGCGCGTTGATCCGTGCGCGGATGATCGGATGTGTGATTTTTCTTGACCGGTCACAGGATCACTGCAACACAGTTCACGCAGGGTCACCGCAAGACGATCGTGCGTTCATCGAAAATTATCGGTTCACGCAGGGTCACCGAAAGGGGATCGTGCGTTCATGAGAAGTACGGGACCCTGCGAAGAGGTTGCTCGCGAGAGATCCTCTTCGCAGGGTCCGCTCAGTTCCGGAGGTGCATGTTGGCGTGACCCTGCGGGAACGATCATGTACGACCGGTCAAACCAGCTGATCGGCGCGCAGGATCTGGTCCGTTGTTGAGGACGGCTCAACAGGACGTTCCTGCCGAACCGTTGTCCGGGAGAGTGTATCGTGCCAACCCTCACTTCGGCCGATGAAGGAGAAGGCCTCCAAGGGGATGTAGCGCGACAACGTGCGCCACAACACGGAGATCATCCGGCCACGCTCGAAGACAACGAATGAACCGTTCAGCGCTTTGCCGAGGGTGCGGCCGAAGACCGCTTCCGTGGAGAAGTAATAGATGAACAGCACAATGGAGATCAGCGGGTAGGGGCTGTCGTTGAAGAAGGGGTAGTCGTCCAGCACGGAATTCCCGAAGGCCAGCCCACGCAGGCTATTCATGAAGATCGTCAACACCAGCAGGATGTCCAAGAGGTAGGCGCCCAGACGGCTCCACGGCGATACCCAGCGAAGACCTTCAGGCAGTGTCGGGTTTTTCTGCCGTGCGAAGTAGAGGAAGCAGGTGATCGCATAGGAAAGGAAGAGCAGGTGATAGACCCAGCTGAGCCAATACAAGGGATGTTCTTCCTGCATTGGATCCGGCCTGTGGAGTGCTTGAAAGCCCAAGGAGAAGATGCCGCTGGTGAAGTACCAGATCAGGGGAAAGTGAAGGATGTTGGGCAGCGGAGCTGAAGCGTTTTTGAAGGCCCGGACCATCCCGATGATGCCGGTGATCACCACAGCCCACTGCGCGAGCATCAGGCCCAAGTGGGCCATGTCGAAGATGTCGGGGTTGCTGATGCGGTAGCCGAACTGTTCCAGGTCGAAGGCCACAACGAGGTAGGAGAGTGTGGTCAACAAATACACTGACAACAACACGATCAATGTGGTGCGCAAGGCTTTGGTGGTCATGGGCGCAAGTGTATCAACCACTGAGTAAGTCGACCAAAGATCTGCCACCATTTCTTCTTCATGCGAGGCGGAACATGCGCGGCGTAGCTCGGGCTACGCCGAAATGGTCCAACGCGGCAGGAAGGAGAAAGGGGGGGCGGAGATGGTTGACGGACTTGGTGGTTGATACACTGGCTATCAGCGCACAACGAAGTCGCGCACGCCCGCAAGCAGGAACCACACGATGAAAAGAAAGAGTAACAGAACGAGCCCACCGCGGACCATGCCTGATGCCATCAGCACGCAGAGCCCAAGGCCGAAGAGCACCATGAACACACCGCCGATGATGCGTAACCACACCGGCTTCTTGCCGCGCGCGATCTCGATCACCGCGAGGATGGCGAGTACCACCGATCCGATCATGCACACACCGTTCACCAACACTTCATCGCCACGCCGCAAAGGCCCATCACTCATGATCTGCGCCATGCTGATGATGAACATGAGCACGAAGACGATGCGGGAGATGACCCAGAACCAGTGGGTGCTTTGGTAGAAGGATCTCATATGGGGAGCTTGGGAGACAAGTGTAGGACACCCATTCTCACCACCGCTCGCGCAGGGTCACCGCAAGTGGATCGTGCGCTCAAGATGGATACGGGACCCTGCGAAGAGGCTGCCCAAAAGATCCACTTCGCAGTGTCCGTTCAGTGCCGAAGGTGTGGGTACACGCTCACGCAGGGTCACCGCAAGTGGATCGTGCGCTCAAGAGCGGTACGGGACCCTGTGAAGAGGATGCCCGAAAGATCCACTTCGCAGGGTCCGTTCAGTGCCGAAAGTGCGGGTTGGCGAAAGCCTTGAGAGCGGTAGCGAAGGAAGCTCACCGATCCATGCGGATCACTCCGTGAAGACGAACGTGCGGGAGAACCGGCCCTTGTCCGAAAGGAGCGAGATCACATACGCGCCGCTGTTCAAGCCCGAGAGATCGACCGTTGCGTTCCCACCTGATAGGCGTTCGGCGCGAACCATCCGGCCGGCGGCATCCGTGACCAGCAAATTGGACCCCGCTATGGCACCGGTGACAGTGATGCGCTGGCCACCGATCGATGCGATCACGGGCTCCGCGACTTCGGAATCAGTGATGTCCGTGGCCTGTCCGGAGATGAAATAAGCTTGATGCACCACTGCGCCACCGCCCAGCTGCGTGGTGTTCGCTTCGGAGATCAGCACGTCGTCACCGCATTTCACCAGGTAGTAAGAGGGTTCCTCGAAAGCCGGGGAGGTCCAGTTCGCGATACTGAAATTCCAGCAGGCGTCCGGGGTTACTTCCACGGTGTGCGTGTAGAACGTGTTCGCTTCGTATTCGCCTTCCTGCACCCAGGCCGGTGTCTCAAAGTTCTCTCCGGACAGGAACCAGGTCCACTCCGCGCCGTTGTCATCGGTCAGGATCTCCACGGTGATCGTGGTGGTGGCCGAGGTGCCTACCGGTGAACGGTAATAGATCTCCGGCGACAGGTCGTTCTGCGGGTCATCGTCGGGTGTGGTGATGCGGTACCGCACGCAACGGTCGCCCGGCGGTGCGCTCCAACCCGGAACCGTTACCAGGGTCTGCGCATAGGAGGTCAGCGTTCCCGTCCAGACCGTCGAGCTGAGTACCTCGTTCGTTTCGCAGTCCACCGCTTCGATCGCCACCGAGGTCAACGGCGAGGTGCCCACGTTGTACAGCGGTACGTACCGGTCGTCGGTCTCGGTCAGGCATCCGGGATCTTCACCGGGCAGGAGTGTCGCGTCATTCGGCGAGTCGGCGGTGAGGTGTTCGCAGGACAGGCATCCGTTCAACATGTTTTCGAGCAATGTGCTCGATTGCGTGCTGACGATCATGCCGCTTGGGCAGATGGTGAGTACCCGGGGGAAGGCGATCACACCGTATGCGTCAAGGATCGGCGTATGCGTGATGATCGGGTAGGGCGTACCGGTCACCCAATCGATGGATTGGCCTCCATTCAAGTAAGGCACGTCCGTATAGCTGATCATGAAGACCATGATCTTGTGGTCCACGCTGTTGCTGTTGGGCCCGTAGTTGTTATAGAGTGTGTGCAGCACCTGGCTCTCGTGCATTTCCACGCATGGCTCGCACCAGGGCACGATGAAGTCCAGGATCACCGTGTAACCGTCATTGAGGTAGTTCGAGAGCGTGTGGCTGTTGCCGTTGATGTCGGTCGCCGTCCAATCCGGGCTCTGCTCGAACAGGCCGATCATGTCTTGGGCGTTCGCGGTGCCCAAGAATGCGCAGAGCGCGAACACGTGCAGGTGCTTCATCATGGCGTGCGGTTTTTGGTGGTCGGTGTGTACCAATGACGGGCAGCCTTTGAGCGCGGTTGCTAGATGAGAAATATAGGAGCGCACAGGCAACAGGTGCTGCGCTGCGTGCGTCAAGTGCGGCTTTTGCGGAGAATGATCACTGCAAGTGGATCGTACGCTTTAGATCGGTACGGGACCCTGCGGAAGCGATGCTTCAATCGTCCTTCTTGCCGAAGGGCAGCTCCACGCCCAGAATGGCCCAAGCCGTGCGATGCAGGTTCACGGTGAGCGCGAACCGGTGCTTGGCCAGATCCGGAATGCGGTCATCGGTGAGCGGGATGGCCCAGCCGTAGGTGAGATCGGCGAGCCCGAAAAAGCTGAACCCGACTTCTGGAAGGAAACGCAGGTCGCTGTTGTGCTCCTCGAAGTAGCACGCCGTACTCGCCCGGACAGTGACCACGCTCATCGCCAATTCGTACCCGGCCTTCGGGACGATGATGCGTTCTCCCGCACCGAAGTTCGTTGCTACACCAACGAATGGCCCGTACAGGATGAGCACGCCGTGGCCTTCGATCACCTGTGCGCGCATGATGTCGAGCTCTCCATAGATCTGGCCTTGGCTGGCAATGCTCGGGCAGAGCGCCCACTCGGCCGGATAAGGTTCTTGGGCCAGCGCGCCGCTTGAGAACAACAGGGCCAAGAAGGGAAGGATGCGGCGGGACAAGTCACTCGGGCTGGGAATGCAAAGAGAGTTCATCGGCTCTCACGCTCGCAGGGTCCGCTCAGTGCTGGAGGTGCGTGTTGGCGTGACGCTGCGGGAGCGATCGGGTCAGCCACCTTTCGCCCGTTTGATGCGCGTTCGGAGCAATGCACTCGGCAGTATCCGCTTTCCGTGGTGGATGGCCAGAATGTCCACCGTTGTCGCGTTCACCACCAAGTAGATGATCCGATAGGATCCGAACAAGAGTTCTCTAACGGATGCACGCCCCACTTCAGGAACTGGTTTTCCGGACAGAGGATGCGTCCTGAGACGTTCCGGATGCGCCCGGAGATTCTCGATCAATCGGTCGGCTCTCGCCTTTGAGTCCTGCGCGACATAGGTCCAGATGGAACGCAGGTCATCGCGCGAACCAAGGGTCCACCTTACTTCGACCATCGCCGGATCTCCTCATCCATCTGCTTGCCCGTCAGCACGCGACCTGCGGCGGAATCCGCCAGTCCGCGCGCGATCTTTTCCATGAGCACGATGCGCTCGATCAGGTCCTCCGCGACGAATTCGTCCGGCATGGACTTCAACGTGCGCAACACCTCCCGCTTGCTGAGCTTGGGTTCTTTGGTCGCCATTGGTCCAAATGTACATGCACGTTCCCAGTGTATGGCGCGAGCGTCCACGCTCGTGCCGTGGCGCTGTTCAGAGTGCTCAACGCACGAGCGAAGGACGCTCGCGCGAGAAATGGGGTTCAAGATGGAGACGGGACCCTGCGAAGTGGATGCTCGAAAGATCTACTTCGCAGGGTCCGCTCAGTTCAGAAGGTATGGGTTGGCATGACCCTGCGGTAGCTTCAGCGCCGGATGTGCGGGTTGGCGTGACCTGGCGGGAGCGGTGTGGTATCGCTTATGACGACACTAGTTCCATGTAGACCACGCGGCCAGTGGAAAGCAGATGAAAAGCCGGTCCACAATTATCACTGCCTTTGTCAATCTTATTGACTCGACCGGAGGCCTCAGAAAGCGCAGCAGTCAATTTGGATTGATCAAGTTTTAAGAGTGCTCCGATGCCCTTTTGATACTTGGTCATGTCAGACAAATCCCAAATGCCAGCGTAGGATATTGAAGATATGGCGTGAGCCATTTCCGGAGCAAATGCGGCATATTGTGAGCCGGTCTGGAGATGAGCAATCATACACGCCAGTACAAATACCTGCTGCCGGTTCAACAATTCAAGCAATGGTAGCAGTTCGTTTCCAACCATTAAAAGCTGTGTGCTTCCTTTTGCTTCCAACGCATCTCGGCGAGTGCCGGTTCCGCATTGCATTGAATCACAGTTGCTCAAAACTCTCTGTAGAGCAACCTCCAAATCAAAGTAGTCTTTGAGGTATCGCACCATAATGCGTCGGCGTTCCTCGTGGTCGGCTGCGTTGATCGGGCCAAGGTGATCACAAACCAAAGCAATGGCGGAGTGGGCCTGTATACTGTCGGCGTTGTGCTGAGGACTTGGAGGGGGAGATTTGGTGTTCGCCGCCAAAGCCCACGTTTTTGTCGCTTCATCCGAGAAGCTCTTGAGCATCTCAATCAGGTCTTTGTAACTCTCAATATCCACTCTGCCTTTCTTCAGCACCAGATATCTTCGCGCTGACCTCAACATCCAACCCATCGCCCAAAGGGGCTTGTCCTTACTTCCGTCCGTTTTCATCAGAAAGTATGCAACCATCCTGCTCAGGTGTGCATCGGCCCTGAAAATTTCATTCCCATAGCGATCCTGTCCTTCTTCGTCATACTCTTTTTTGATCGCAGACTTGATGTTCTCAGTCTGCGCTCGGACTTCCTCGGTCACGGTGGTCTTGAGCGCGACATGTGGAACTACAATCGCTGATATCGCCGCTACTGTCATTGCGGTCAAGACAAGCGCAAAGTCCAACGAGTTTGATGTTGTAATGCTGTTGATCTTGCAGATAAGGACCAAAAGACATGCTACTAGGAAAAACATCAAGAGGAGGTAGAGTATGTAGGGGATGTTCGGTCGCATGGGCTAGGCTTTTGTTGGGTCCAATGTATGAGGCTCTCAAACACGGAGAACCCACGAACTCGTGGGTCCTTAGATGAGTCTTTTACCTCTTTGGTATGTGCAAGACATGGACAAGATGCGGACACGACAGAAGGAGCGTGCCTTTCGGGATCTCGCGTGAGCGATCGAACGGGAAAGCCCGGAGGCCGGTCCTGAGCGAAGCCGAAGGATCCGGCTGAGGACTTGGACCGAAGAGCCCGACGGCGAGTCTTCGAGCCGGCACGCCCAAAAGAAGAATCTCTACTTCCTCACCAGCTCCTCCTGCGGCAGATACCCCAGCAGCTCCATCATCCGTTCCGCGCTCTGCACTTCCGCGAAAACGCGGTCGGTGAGACTTCCGTCGGCGTTGCGGTCGATCAGCACATGCTTGGGTTTGGGGATCAGGCAGTGCTGGATGCCGCCGAAGCCGCCGAGCGAATCCTGGTAGGCACCGGTATTGAAGAAGCCGAGGTATTGCTTGCGGTCCGGCCGGTATTTGGGCAGGTAGATGGCGTTCACATGCTGCTCGCTGTTGTAGTAGTCGTCGCTGTCGCAGGTCATGCCGCCCAGGAAGACGCGCTCGTACTCGTCGCTCCAATTGTTGATGGGCAGCATGATGAAGCGCTTGTTGATCGCCCACGTATCGGGGAGCGTGGTCATGAAGCTGCCGTCGATCATGTTCCAGCGTTCCTTCTCGTTCTGCTTTTTCTGGCCGTGGATGCTGAAGAAGGTGGCACCGCTGTCGCTCACGGTGAAGCTTCCGAACTCACTGAAGATGTTCGGCTCCACCACGTCGTTCTCGTCGCAGATGTCCTTGATGCGGCCGATGATCTCGGTGATCATGTAGTCCACGTCGAAGGTGTGCGTCAGGCTGTTCTTGATCGGCAGGCCGCCGCCGATGTCGAGCGTATCGAGCGAGGGGCAGAGCTTCTTCAGGTCGCAGTACACGTTCACGCACTTGCCGAGCTCGTTCCAGTAGTAGGCGCTGTCGCTGATGCCGGTGTTGATGAAGAAGTGCATCACCTTCAGCTTGAACTTGCGCTGCTTGCTCACCTGGCGCATGTAGAAGGGGATGATGTCCTTGTAGCCGATGCCGAGGCGGCTGGTGTAGAACTCGAACTTCGGCGCTTCCTCCGCGGCGATGCGGATGCCGATGTCGCACGGCCCGTTGATCACCTCGTCGAGCGCGTGCAGCTCGTTCATGTTGTCGATGATGGGGATCACGTTCACGCCGCTGTTCTTCAGGCGGCCGATGTTGCGGATGTAGCGTTCGTCCTTGTACCCGTTGCAGAGGATCGTTGCGCTGCGGCTCAGTTTGCCGCGCTCCATCAACAGCTCGATGATCTCGATGTCGTAGGCGCTGCTGGTCTCCAGGCTCACGCCCTTCTCCGTCACCTGATCGATCACGTAGCTGAAGTGGTTGCTCTTGGTGCAGTAGAAATACTCGTAGGTGCCGTTGTAATTGTGCTCCTTGAAGGCCTTGGCGAAGTACCCACGTGCCTCGTCGATCTTGCCGCCGATCTTGGGGAGGTAGGTGATCCGCAGCGGTGTGCCATGCTTCTCGATGATCTCCATCAACGGCAAGTCGTTCCAGGTGAGTTTTTCGTTCACGAACTGGAACTCATCCTTGGGGAAGTCGAAGGTCTGCTCGATGAGGTCGATGTAGCGGGTCTTCATGCTTGGGAGTGCCGGAGGTATGAATATGAGCAGGCAGCGAGCGGTGGGCAGCAGGCAGAGGGCAGCGCACAGGGTGCGAGTTGTTGCCAACAGCCTGCTGCAAGCTGCCTGCTCAGTGTTGTCAGGAAGGTTCGGAGCGCGAGGGCGAAAGGTCGCCGGGTCAAAAGGATCACGCGCGCGCTCATCAGCGAAGGGCGGAAGCAGCCTGCCTGCGGCAAAGGCAGGCGCGGTGAGGGCCGCCAATGGCGGTGAGCAAGGCGGACCAAGTTTGGTCACAGATGCCGATGCTTCGTTTGCGGGCCATGGTGATGAGGACAAAGTAAAAGCACAGGGGAACGCGATGTGCCCATTCGGAAAAATTCTCTTGGGGTGAACTGGTCGCCCTACATCCTCCTTTTCCCACCAGTTCCGAACGGCATCAACCCTGTGTTTACGGATAGGACGCAGATCAAATGGAGGAAATAGAATTCGAGCGTGGTCCGGGCATGCTGTTCACGTTGAAGTGCCCGCGAAGTGTATTGAGCGGACTCATTGTCGGGTGAGCGAATTGTTCCGCAGCGCTTCATAGTGGCGTTGCATCTGCGCTTTCAAGACGCGCTCGAGGGAATCGGCTGTTGCAGCTTCCAGTTCGCTGAGGTCATGGGCGAAGAGCGTATCGCGGCGATAGTCAAAGAGGCCTTTGCTTCGGGTGCCGTCGAAGAGGAGCATGCGGTCGCCTTGGATCAGTTTATAGAGTCCGGCCACGTGGAGGATGGCGCGGTCCGGTCGATCGCGGCGGAATACGCTCTGGCCGAAGGCCCCTACGCGGCCTTCATAACCGACGAGGTCCAGCACGCTCGGCATGATGTCGAGTTGTTGCGCAACGCGATCATCGCGCCCAATGAGTGTTCCGTCCGGTGTGAAGAAGATGATGGGCACGGCGAAGCGGCCCGCCGGGTTCAGGAACCAGGGCGGGTGTCCGTTGTATTTGAAGGTATGGTCAGCGGTGATCACGAAGACGGTATTGTTGTACCACGGCTCCTGGGCCGCACGTTCGAAGAAGTGGCGGAGGGCCAGGTCCACATAGCCCAGGCTTTCGTGGATCTCCTGGGTACCCTTCGGGAATCGGCCTATGTAGCGTGCGGGGATCGGGAAGGGGTCGTGCGAACTCAGGGTGAAGACGCCGGCGCAGAAGGGCTGTCGCATATCGCTCATGCGCGCTGCGGCGAATTGCAGGAACTCCTCATCGTAGATGCCCCAATGCCCATCATAGAAGGTGTCGTCGCCGAACTCATCTTTTCCGAAGTAGGTATCAAAACCGCACGCCCGGCTGAAGGAGTCGAATTTGAATTCGCCGTTGATACCACCATGGAAGTATGCCGTAACGTAGCCCATCTCTTTCAGCCTGGTGCCGATGCCTTCCACGGAGTTGCCGGCGAAGGCGGTGTTCATGAACGCGTCATCGGTGAAGGAGGGGATGCCCGCGAGCACGGCGCATGTGCCTTTGCTGCTTCCCTCGGCATTGGCGTAGGCGTTGGTGAGCACGAACGATCGGGCGCAGAGGGAATCGAGGAAGGGCATGAAGGCGGTTTCCCGGCTGATGGCGGAGATGTACTCTCGACCAAGGCTTTCCACCAGGAGCAGCACCACGTTCCGCGGCCGGTCCGTGCTGTCGCGCCGCAGGGTATAGTCCAGCGGGGCCAGGCGATCCATTTCCGCTTCGCTCATGTACTGTCTTGATGGTATCGCTGGTGTGAGCATCGAGTAGCCGAAGGTGAAGGCGCTATTGGTCACCAACGGTGCCAGTGCCACATCCACATGGTTAGTGGCATGCGCGGGGGAAAGGCCTTGGTACTGCCAGCCGCCACGACCAGCCAGAAATAGGGTTCCCAACAACAGGATGCCTCCGCTGGCGTGCGCCGGGCGCATCGGAGCGTTGAACTTCGGAGGACTGCGACGGTAGGCGACCACCAGTGCGAAAACCGCCAGAATGAATGTGAGTGTGGCCCACCAATAGCGCAGCATGGAAAGGGGCAATTCGCGCAAGCCCGCATCCGCTTGGGCGAGTACGTCGCGGGTCATGCGTTTGCCGGTGAAGCCATAAAGAGCCAGATCCGAACAGCAGAGGAAGAGCAGGGCGGTGTTCACCAAGAGGAACAACGTCCCGAGAAGCCTTTGGTACCAACACGTACGGCACCACGAGAAGGGCAGCAGGGAGAGAAGGATGAAGGGCCCGTTGGCCAGAACGATGGTCATGGCATCGAAGCGGAGGCCTTGGACCCCGACGTTGATCAGTTCCATTCCTCCGGCAGCGGGAAAGGCGTGCTGGTGCGCGAAGTAGAAAACCCACCGCAGTATGCTGAAAACGCCGAGCACAGCGGCGAGCCTGATCAAGAGGGCCGAAGTGTGAGCGGGAAGAAAGCCGAACATCAAGGCAATGTTAACTCCTCACCGCTTCGACTCACCCCACCGCCTGATGATGGCAGGGTGCGGTCCGAGTTGAGGATCATGGATCCGGGCAGTTCAGGAAGTATCGGGCCGCCACTGGTACAAGCGGTCGCCTACCTGATCGCGCCGGACCGACCTCAAGTCTTACAACCACCTTTTCCTGCGGAACCACAGCAGCATGATCCCGGCGATCACGGCCATCGATCCCATCACCAAGGGGTAGCCGTATTTCCAGCGCAGTTCCGGCATATGGTCGAAGTTCATACCAAAGATCCCAACGATGAAGGTGAGCGGGATGAAGATGGTGCTGATGATGGTGAGCAGTTTCATCACCTGCGTCATCCGCATGTTCTGGGCGGCGTGGTAGGTGTTCTCCAGGTTGGTGAGCATGTCACGGAAGGTGTTGATGCTCTCCGCGATGTACACGGTGTGGTCCTGCAGGTCGTTGATGTACCGGCGCGTTCCTTTTTCGATCAATTCGTTCTGCACGGTATTCAGGCGCCCGGCAAGTTCACGCACGGGCGTAGTATACCGGCTCACAGTGATCAACAAGCTGCGGATCTCCTGAATGGTGAGCAGATCCTCATTTCCGGGCCGCACGCTGATCTTGCGTTCCAGCGCTTCGATGCGTTCGCCCACATCCTCCACGATGAGAAAGTAGTTGTCCACGATCACATCCAGCAGGGCGTACAGCAGGTAGTCCGCCCCCATTTTACGCACGCGGCCGGTCTTGTGGCGGATACGGTCGCGTATGGGATCGAGCACATCGCCTGGCTTCTCCTGGAAGGTGATCACGTAGCCCTTGCCCAGCACCAGACTGATCTGTTCGCTCACGATGCCTTCGGTCTCCTCGTCCAGGCTGAGCATTTTGGCCACTACGAAGAGCTGCTCAGGATACTCCTCCAGTTTAGGTCGATGGTCTGTGTTCAGTACGTCTTCCAGCAAGAGGTTGTGGAGACCGAATCGTTCACCTACGGCGGTAACGATCGCTGTGTCGTCCAGACCGTCGATATCGAGCCAAGTAATTCGGTTCGTATGATCGAACGGCATGATCTCCGCGATCGAGCGCGGGTCGTTCTCGGTCCACTCCTCGACATTGTACGTGAAGAGCTTGATGGTGGTAACCGTACAGCTTTCACCGCTCACGCCAACGAGCGATCCCGGTGGAAGTCCAGCTTTTTCGGAGCGGCGACGTACGCGTTTCATGGTGTCAACGCAGGGTAACCGGAGCGGACCCTGTGGTCATGTTGTTCGTTGTCCCCGCAGGGTCATCCGACGCAGGAGGAGACCCTGCGGTAATGATCTTCCTTGTCGGGTAGGGCACTTCGATCCCCTCCGCGCGGAAGCGTTCGATGATGGTCTTGTTGATGTCGTAGTGCATCATGCGCGCGGTGATCGGATCCTTCGCCCAAACATAGGCGCGCAGCACCAGTCCGCTATCGGCCAGCCGGACCAGTCGCACCGGGAGGAGGTCCTCGGCGCGTTCCAGCTCGCTGGCGGTGCGTCGGTCGATGTGGTCCTTGTGCGCCAAGCAGATCTCCTGCAGCACGCGCATCGCCTTGTCCAGGTCGGTGTGGTAGGCCACGGGCACCTCCACGTACTCGCAGGTGGCGGAGTCGCGGATCGTACTGTTCACGATGAACTCGTCGCTGATGATGGCGTTGGGGATGATGATGCGGCGGTTCTCGAAGGTGAGGATCACCGTATGGCGCAAGGTGATGTCTTCCACGATGCCGCTGCGGTCGGGCAGGCCCGGTCCGGTGGCCCCGCTTCCGATCATGATGTTGTCGCCCACGCGGAAGGGTTTGAACGCCACGATGAAGATGCCGCTGATGATGTTGCTGAAGGCCTTCTGCGCGCTGAAGCCGATCAACGCTGCGAGGATGCCCGCACCCGCGAAGAGCGTAACGGCCAACGATCGGATGCTGGGGATCGTCCAAGCCACGAACGCCAAGGCGATGAGTACCACCATGCTGCGGATCGCATTGCGCAGGAAGCGGTACCGCGTAACGTCATCATGGCCCTTGGCCTTGCCCCGTGCATAGGCGCTACGCAAGAGGCTTACGATGATGCGTTCCACGACGAACGCAGCCAGCACGATCAGGATGATCTTCAGCAGCACCAACAAGTGCGGGCCGAGATCCCCCAGCCAAGCCTGAACGTCATGCACTTTGTCCTTCATGGAAGCGGTGCGAACATAGTCCCACAGGCCGCTGGCCTGTGGGCGGTTCCGGTGCCCGCATCAACAGGGGTTGGTTCACGCCCCTGTTAACGCCGTCCGTAACGCTGTTCCACCGGAAATGTCTTTCGGTTCCGCACCGTAGCGGAAGAGCCGCATGCCGGTACCTTCCACGCTCATCAGATCGTCCTGTACGTTCAGGAGCGCCCCTTCCCGCAGGCCGATCACCGGCAGGCGCTGATTGATGGCGAGGAATTCGTTTATGCGTTGATCCCGACTTTCACCGCCGTGGCCTTCGATCCTTTTTTCCGTGTAGTGCGGGTTGATCTGGAAGGTGACCAGTCCCATGGCGCGCATCGTAGGCACTTCAGTGATGGGCATATCGTTCGTGGTCATGATGGTGGGGCAGGCCACGTTCGCCCCGGCGCTCCAGCCGATGTAGGGCATGCCGCCGAGCACCTTCACCTTGATCGCGCGTAGCAGTTCGGTGCTGTATAGGGTACGCAGGAGCTGGAATGAATTGCCGCCGCCTATCGCTACGGCGTCAGCGCCCATCAGCGCTTTCACTTTGTCCGTTTCGGTATGTAGGCTGAAGAGCTCATGGCCCATTTCGGAGAAGGCGCCTTGGGTGATACGCGCATACTCATCCATGGGATAGCTCACGGCCGCGAATGGCACGAAGGCGATGCGCATTCTCCCCCCTCCACCGGAGAGGCCAGGGGAGGTCAGGAATTCCTGGATGTATGCTTTTGGCCAGCCGAGGTAGGGCTCGCCGGGCATCGTTGAGTTGGAAAGGAGCAGGAGCCGCATGTGTTTCATCCCGCCGCAGCGGGGCGTTTCGTGCCGGTCTTAGCGGCATGTTTCATCCCGACTGGCCGGGGGTATCTGCCGTAACGTGTTCGCGAAGGTGGATGCGTGATCAGTGGGGCGCCACCACACCAGTGATGACGAGCCGCAAGGTAGCCGGTTCGCCATCGGTGTCGATCGTCACTTCGCGCGTCAGTCTTCCGGGCCGCGCACGGCCGGTGAACACCACGCGGATGTCGGCAACGGCCCCGGGCGCGATCGTCTGATCCGGTACTTGCACATTGAAGCAGTCGCAATCGATGTGCGCTTCACGGAGTGTCAGCGGTCGAGTGGTCGTATTGCGCACAGGAACGAACGCTTCCCGTTCGATGCCTTGGAACAGGGTGCCGATATCGCAGGATAGCGCACTGTCCACCGGCTGTGCGTCGGTGGTCATCTCATCAGTGAGCAGGACCTGTTCGATCTCGATGCGCCGCTCGAGCGATGCCCCAACGCTGTAAACCGAGCCCTTCAGGTCTTCCAGTTGGTCGCTTACGCCACTGGCGCTTTGGCCTTCACCGAAAGGAGATTTTCGTATGCGCAGCGCCCCGCTGTTGAAGTGGGCGACAAGCCCGCCATTGTCCACGGTGCGCAGGTAGTGTACCATGCTGCTGATGCGCCGCAGGGAAAGGTTGGCGTTGTAATCGCTCTTGGCCAAAGGGCTGGCGAAACCGCGCACCTGGAGTTCGATCCGTTGGCCCTCTTCCAAGGCCTGTTTCAGCAGCCCGATGAAATCGTTCAACTGGGCGAAACCATGATCGACCCTGTCATGGAAGAAGTCATCAATGGCCGCGATCCCTTCGGCATTTTCGCCCCACGCTTTGTGATAGTCGGGCAACAGCGCTTTATAGGAGCGATAGGTCTGTTCATACGTGAGCGTGGTGAGCGTATCCCACGAGCGCGGGTTGGGTTCGTCGTTATGGAAATAGAGCCGGATCGGCAATTTCTCCCGTAAGGAAGTGATCCGCTTTTCGGCGACCGTGAGCGTGTCCTTGGGTGGCACGATGACGACAAGGGGCTCGGTACCTGGATAGCTGTACCGAAAGATGTCGTTGCAGCACGTTGCTCCTTTCTTCGCGAGGGATCCGACGCGGTTGCTGGTGAAGAAGCCGCTCATCGTCTTCACATCGAAGGTGGGGTAGAGGTCGTTCGCCGGGCCGTTTAGCGGGAAGCCGAAGTTCAGGGGAGCGGTGAAGGTGCTATTGCTGTCGACGCTCATGAAGTTGTCATACCCACCGAGGCCGGGCAGAAAGTCGCTGCTGAAGTAGAGCTTGCGCTGGTCCACATCATAGTAGGGGCAGGTCTCGTTGCCGGGCGAATTGATCGGTGATCCGAGCGGCCGCGCGTTGGAAGCGGTGGCTCCGGAAATGTCCGCTGCCCAAATGTCCGTGCCGCCCATACCGCCTTCGCGGTCGCTGGTGAAGAACAAGGTCTCTTTGCCATGGTACGTCGCTACCATGGGCTGTGTGCTCATCAGGTCGCCTAGTCCGATCACCGGCATTTGCCCGCCCGTTGCGCTTTTAGCGGTAACACGGCAGGAAACCCCACCCGGACAGGTCGAATAATAGAACCAGGCCTGATCCACTGACCACCCCGCATTCGCGAAGCTGATACCCGGGCTGAGCATGTCAGGCGGTGCCGGTGCCACCCACGTGCCCCCTTCCTCCTTCGTGCTCCAGATGTTCGCGTGGTACTTGGCCGTGTCCTGCACTTCTTCATTGTCATTCACCTCTCCCCGCAGCGTGGTGAAATAGAGCCGTTGATCAGGCCCTGGTCGTGCGCCGAATTCACTGTCGTATGAATTCACCGGTTCAGGCAGGTGGTCGATATTCACTTCCTCTGGCGAGGCCATCATTGTCTTCGCCATGCGGATACCAGTAAGCGCGTTCTCTGCCCGCAGCATCACATCGGCTGACTTGTCCTTGGTCTTTTGTTTCACTTTCTGCCAGGTCTTCTGTGCCTCGTCGTAGGAACCTGCGCAGAGTTGCATCTCACCGAGCCACCGCAGCGCTTCAGGATGGGTGCGCCCCAGGTCCTTCCGCCAGACCTGCGCATAGGCCTCCGAAGCTTGTGGATACTGGTTGCTCAGGCGGCACGCTTCGGCATACTTCCATTGCAGTTCCATGCGTCCCGCTTCCATGCGCAGGGCTTCGGCATAGAATCGTGAGGCACCGTAGAAGTCATCCGTGCGCATGGCATTATCGCCCCAAGTGTTGAATTGCGCCGCGTTCTGGGGCATCGCCAACGTGGCGCG
Source organism: Flavobacteriales bacterium (assembly GCA_031421755.1). Lineage (GTDB taxonomy): Bacteria > Bacteroidota > Bacteroidia > Flavobacteriales_F > PHOS-HE28 > PHOS-HE28. Next base: position 24,088 of record JANOPI010000252.1, read on the forward strand.
GAACAGCATCGCGAGGCAGAGGAGGATACGTCCCGTAGTTCTCATCGTCTGATCATCTCATCGGCCATTCAGAGTTGCGTCGGGCATGCTTTGAAGCGGCAGGGCAGGGGCGGCCGTTTCCGGAACACGCGCACAGCCGTGATCTCGATACCGCCAAGGTTCCTGCTGGCGGGTACCAGGTCGCTCAAGTTGATGTCGTAGCTCAGCCCGAAGGTCCAGTCATCGTATTCGCTGCCCACGAAAACATACCCCGCATCGCTCGCCCGCCAGAAGAGGCCCGCATGCACCGTGCGCAGGTAGCTGTACCGGTCGTGAAGGATGTATCGTGCGCTTCCTCCGAGGATGAATTCACGGAATTTCCCTTGGGCCATGAATTGTGTCATCGGCTGCAGGTCCACGTTCTCGCTCACGGGGAAGCGTGTCAGGATGTGCAGGGCGCTGCGTCGGTCAAGCGGTGAGCTGTCACCGTTGAAAGCCACTTCAGGAGTGGTGATATTGTACAGCGACAGACCGGCCTGGATCACTTCGCGCTTGGTGGGTGTGTACCTGTAAATGACGCCTGCATGCACATCCGGATGCGTGAAGGCATCGCGATTGAACTGTTCGTTGGTCGCGAGCGAAGGATCATAGTAGAATCCGTTGTATTGCGCGTCGAAGCTCAACTGGGCGTAGTCGATGCTCAACGAAGTAAGGCCGATCTGCAATCCCCCTGTGAGGCTCTGGTCCTTGAGAACGCCGAGCTTTTCGGTCCATGAAGCGCCGATGTCGAAATGAAAGGTGTTCAATCGGGAATCGCCCGCGCGATCATTGTAGAGCCAGAGGCCCGCACCCAGACCTGTCACGCCTCCTACGTTCGCCGCGTCCCCACCGAGGCCGAAGGTGCGGTATGGGGTGGTGACGCTGCGCCATTGCTGCCGGAAAACCGCTCCTAGTCGATACTCGCCATCGAACAGCCCGATGTTGGCCGGCGAAGTCGCGTTAGGGGTATTGAAGAACTGGGAGAAGTGGATGTCCTGGGACCGCGCACTTGTCGCACCGCAGCAGAGCAACAACAAGGTCAGTGCTCCCGGCCAGCCCGCAAAGTGGCGAGTGGTGAGTGGTGAGTGGCGGGTCTGTCCAAGCAGCCGCCAC
>JANOPI010000253.1:0-3374 GCA_031421755.1 Flavobacteriales bacterium
GCCTTTTCATACCACACCTGCGCGTTAGGGGCATCACCAAGGGTGCGGTAGCACTCGCCGACTTTGAAGATGAGGGCAGCTTTTTCGCTGGCCTTCTTCTCCGTGGTGTAGGCTTTTTTGTACAGTTCGATCGCGTTGAAGTACTGCCCTGCCTTGAAAGCGGCATCCGCCTCTTCGGCTTGCTTCCCCTGTGCCACCGCCAAGGTGGAGCACAACAGGCTGAAGGTGAAGCAGGCGAAGATCTTCCTCATGCTCATCATGGTCCGGTTCGATTACGGGTTTGGTGGGGCCGGGCGAATGTAAACGAAAGTCCGGTTGGCCGATTCGCGGCAGACCGTGTTCCCGATCCGGAGTGTATGGTCCTGATGTGGGAAGGTGACCCGCACATCCTGCAAAAAAGCACGCGCGACCCGTTAGGCCGCCCTCGCCAAGTGAAGAGAACAGACCTATCGCGTGAAGAGCAGTTCGCGCAGTTTCGGCAGGGGCCACAATTCATCGTCGATGGTGATCTCGAGCTTGTCGCTGTGGTACCGGATCTCGTCCAGGAAGGGTTTCACCTTGTCGCAATAGGCGATGGCCTTCTCGCGGTGGTCCTCGATCGAATTGGCTTTTTTCCGGGCTTCGGTCATGGCGTCGGTAAGCGACTTCAACTTGCCGAGGTGCTCACTGATCTGTTCGATCAGTTCCACCTGCATAGCGGAAGCCTTTTTCGACTTGTCGGCGGCGAGAACCTCCCGTAATCCGCGCACGTTCTCGAGCAAGCGGTTCTGGTAGTTTATCGCGGCGGGGATGATGTGGTTAACGGCCAGGTCGCCGCACACGCGGCTTTCGATCTGGATCTTCAGCACATAGCTGTGGAGTTCGATCTCGTGCCGGGCGTCCAATTCCACCTCGCTGAGCACACCCATGTCAGCGAAGAGTTTCTTGGTCTCCTTCCGCCCCCAAACGTCCAAGGCCCTGGGCGTATCCTGAATGTTGCTGAGTCCGCGCTTGGCTGCTTCCTTCTTCCATTCATCCCCATACCCATTGCCTTCAAAGCGGATGCTCTTGCTCTCCACGATCAGATCCCGGATCACGCGCAGAATGGCCTCATCTTTCTTGGTCCCTTTCTTGATCAGGGCATCCACGGTCTTCTTGAACTCGCGAAGCTGGTTGGCCACGATCGTGTTCAGCACGGTCATGGAAGCGGCACAGTTGGCGCTGCTGCCCACGGCGCGGAATTCGAATTTGTTCCCGGTGAAGGCGAAGGGGCTCGTGCGGTTTCGGTCCGTGTTGTCCAACATCACTGGCGGGATGCGGCCGATGTCGAGCTTCAACTCCGTTTTGCTCGCCGGGCTCATCGCCCCGTTGATATTGGTTTCCAGCCCATCGAGCAATTTGGTCAGGTACTCCCCGATGAAGACGCTGATGATCGCGGGCGGAGCTTCGTTGGCACCGAGGCGATGGTCGTTGTTGGCGCTGGCGATGCTGGCACGCAATACGTCCGCATGGCTGTGGATGGCCTTGATCGTGTTGACGAAGAAGGCGAGGAATAGCATGTTCTCTTTCGGCGTCTTGGCAGGGCGGAGCAGGTTCTTACCGGTGTTGGTGGCGAGGCTCCAATTGTTGTGCTTGCCGCTTCCGTTCACGCCGGCGTAGGGCTTTTCGTGGAAGAGCACGCGGAAGTCATGCTTGCGCGCCGTCTTCTCCATCACGTCCATCAGCAGCATATTGTGGTCTACGGCGAGGTTGAGTTCCTCAAATACCGGGGCGCACTCGAACTGGTTGGGGGCCACTTCGTTGTGGCGGGTCTTTACGGGGATCCCGAGCTTGAGGCTCTCCGTTTCAAAGTCGCGCATGAAGGCTTGGGCGCGTTCGGGGATGCTGCCGAAATAATGGTCCTCGAGCTGCTGGCCCTTGGCGGGAGTATGGCCGAACAACGCACGCCCCGTCATCATGATGTCCGGTCGGGCGTGATAAAGCGCCTCATCGATCAGGAAATACTCCTGTTCCCAGCCGAGCGTGCAGGTCACTTTGGTCACATCCTTGTCGAAGTACTGGCAAACGGCGGTAGCGGCCTCATCCACGGCCTTGATGGCGCGGAGCAGAGGCATTTTGAAATCGAGCGCCTCGCCGGTATAGCTGATGAAGATGGTGGGGATACAGAGCGTACGACCCATGAGGAAAGCTGGGCTGCTGGGGTCCCACGCGCTATAACCGCGGGCCTCGAAGGTGTTGCGGATACCGCCGCTAGGGAAGCTGCTGGCGTCGGGTTCCTGCTGCACGAGCATGCCGCCATCGAACCGTTCGATGCTGCGGCCGTCACCGATGGGTTCGAAGAAGGCGTCGTGTTTTTCGGCGCTGGTGCCGGTAAGCGGTTGGAACCAATGCGTGTAGTGCGTGGCACCCTTGGTGGCGGCCCACTCCTTCATGCCGCTGGCCACCTGATCCGCCAATTTGCGGTCGATCCGGGTCCCTTGGTGGATGGCCTGGCGCACGGCGAAGTACGCATCCTCCGTAAGGAACATGCGCATCGCTTCCTCATTGAACACGCTGCTTCCGAAGTACTCGCTGATGCGGTGGCTCGGGAGTTCGACCAGTTTGGGACGGCGATCGAGGACATCAGCCAGTGCCTTGGAACGCAAATGGGGGGTGGGCATGAATATTTTGTGTTTTCTGGCCACGAAGGTACCTGGCCGATGGGGTGCCTCCAAAAAATACTGATGGATATCGCATCAACACCCATCAGAAATGAGGGTATTGCTCAATTTAACCGTTGAAAACGGCACACGCGTTCGAGAAATCAGTATCGGGACGAAAACGGACCGTTTGGCGGACCCTAGTCGGCTTTGGAGCCGGGATCCACCGTTGGCGCCGGGGGCACCTCAGGCATCTGCGGTCGCGCTTGCGGGGTGGAGTCCTGCGGAATGAAACTTCTCCGCTGCTCTTCGTAGCTCTGCTTCACCTCTGTGGCACCCCGCTGGATCTCCCGCTGCACGTCGGCGCTCGCATCGCGGACCTGGCGCATGGTGCGACCGATCGTACGCGCGATCCCGGGCAATCCCTTGCTGCCGAAGAACATCAGTACCACCACCATGATCAACAGCAATTCGCCGCCGCTGATGTCGAAGATGAGGAACACACTCATGCGGGGGCTAAGGTAGCCCGCTCACACAGCACTGCTCGTGTGGCCACATGCGCCCGACCGCAGCCCATCTGACACGGGCATTGGTCAAGAACCCGGGCCGGAAATGCGAAGGGCGCCCCGACATATCGGGACGCCCTTCAGCGAATGAGTGGAAGAGGGTTACGCCAACACCGGCTTCGTAACGGGCTCAGCCACGCTGTCCTTGTGCAGGTCGACCACGATCGCGCTGGCGATGAAGATCGAGGAG
>JANOPI010000254.1:0-10803 GCA_031421755.1 Flavobacteriales bacterium
TTCAGCTGGTTCAGGTCGAAACTGATGCCGCCCTGCACTTCCATCATTTCCGTAGCGCGCTCCTGCTTCACTTCGAACGGGACATCATCCTCGAAGGAATGCGCATGCGTATCCTCCTCGTGGCTGTAGGTAAAGCATCCGAGCCGATCGAAACGCATCCGCTCGATCCAGCGCAGCCCGTCCTCGTGGTCTTCTTGTGTTTCTCCTGGGAAGCCTGCGATCAACGTGGTGCGAATGGCGATGCCGGGTACACGGTCCCGGATATCGGCCACCAGCTTCTCCGTCTTCTCCTGCGTAATGCCGCGCCGCATCCGCGTGAGCATACGCGTGCTGCCGTGTTGCAGGGGCATGTCCAGGTACTTGCATACGTTGCTCCGCTCGCGCATCACATCCAGCACTTCCATGGGGAAGCCGGAGGGGAACGCGTAGTGAAGCCGGATCCAGTCGATGCCTTCCACATCACTCAAGCGCGCAACAAGTTCGGCGAGGTTCCGCTTCTTGTGGATGTCAAGCCCGTAATAGGTGAGGTCCTGAGCGATGAGGATCAGTTCCTTCGTGCCGCCTGCAGCCAGCTTCCTGGCGTTCAACACCAGCTGCTCCATCGGGGTGCTCACATGCTTGCCGCGCATGAGCGGGATCGCACAGAAGGAGCACTTTCGATCGCAGCCCTCACTTATCTTGAAGTACGCGTAGTGTACCGGCGTGGTCAGCAACCGTTCGCCCACCAATTCGTGCTTGTAATCGGCCTTCAGTGTTTTGAGCAGGCGCGGCAGGTCGCGTGTGCCGAACCAGGCGTCCACCTGCGGGATCTCCGCTTTCAATTCAGGTCCGTAGCGCTGGCTGAGGCAGCCGGTCACATACACCTTCTCCACCAGGCCCTGGTCCTTCGCCTTCGCGTAGCTGAGGATGGTATCGATGCTCTCCTGCTTGGCGTTCTCGATGAACCCGCACGTGTTGATCACCACCACGTTGTGTTCACCGCTGCTGCTCTCATGGTCCACGCTGATCCCGTTGGCCTTCAATTGGGCCATCATCACTTCACTGTCGAAGGTGTTCTTCGAGCAACCAAGGGTGACAACGTTCACCTTGGTGGCCTTGAGCGTTCTTGTTTTCATCGCGAGGAAGAGGAGACCCTCTTATATCCGGCCGCTAAGGTCCATCAAATGAAGGTTCCTTCAGCTTAGGCGTTAGGCAGCGACCAACGGCGGGGGGTAACCCCCCTCGCTAATGCTTGGACATTGGCACGAAAAGGGCCCGCCCCCGATCACACAGGTCTCTCCCGAATTCCGCGAGTTGTTCCATTCGAATAGTTCAACTGTTGGTCTTCACTTGTGTGCCGAGGTGCGGACCCCTTGACGTATGCACGTGCAACCGGCGCGAAGGGAATCCTCCTGCATCTTACCAGTGTAGTATTGCGACTACGATCGCCAGAAGATATGCGCATTGGTTTGTTGGCATGGACCCTGAACGTCATCAAGACCCCATCAATCTGCTCATTGTGGACGACCATGGCATCATCCGCCGCGGCCTCCGCGAAGTTGTAAAGCAGTACTGGCGGGTCGGGGTGATCGAGGAAGCCACATCGTGCGCCGAGATCATCCCCGCCCTCGAACGGTCGCGAACGGACCTGCTGCTCTTGGACCTTCACCTGGGCGATGGCAATGCCATCGATCTGTTGGACAGCTTGCATGACCGATTCCCGCAGGTGAATGTGCTGGTCTACTCCATGAGCGCCGAGCGCGTTTTCGCTCAACAGGCTCTTGCGCGGGGCGCGCGCGGATTTCTGAGCAAGACCACCGACGAACGCGAATTGGTGTGTGCGATCGACCGCGTGCTGGGGGGAGGGATCTATATGAGCCCTGAACTGGAGCGCGTTGCACGCCAACGCAAGCACGATAGGCCGGGTGCCGCGATCGAAGATCCATTCAATGACCTCTCCGACCGTGAACTGCGCGTGATGGATGAACTGCTCACCGGTGCAGGCGTGAAGGAGATCGCTTCACGATTGGAACTGCAACCCACAACCATTGCTACCTATAACGCCCGACTGTTCGACAAACTCGGGGTAAGCAACCTGATCGATCTGCACTCGCTGATCTCCACTCGCAGGCCCACACCGGTCGACAAAGGACCGCGTAGTCCACTTCTATGAGAGCCTATGCATCAGGACTGGTCCTGATCGCCACATTCCATTGTGTGGCGCAAAACAGTTGGGGCACGCAGCAGATCACCAGCGAAGATGGTTTGCCCCAGAACAGCGTGATCTCGCTGGCCATGGACACCCTGGACTATTTGTGGCTCGCCACGGAAGGCGGATTGGTGCGCTATGGTGGACAGGACTTCAGGCGGTTCGATCTGCCCGGAGCCGGCCTGCCACGTTCCGAGCGTATGCGCAGCATCATCACCTCGCCAACCGGCGAGATGCTGGTGACGGATGCCAGCAACAACCTGTACGCCGTCCACGCCCACCACGTGGTGTTCCCCGTGGTGTTGGACGCACTGGACGGGCAGATGCACTACGGGGGCTTCACGGACATGGATACCTACCTGCGGAAGGCAGATCGAACACGGCCGTTCCCTGGTCGGGAACGATGGCAACACCTGCGCAACATCGAACTTCCTTGGGACACCCACCAGTGGGCAGCGGTGGGCGATCAGGAGCTGTTCGTATACCACGATTCAGCGCTCGTGCGCGAAGTGCCATTGCCTCAACCACCATTGGGATTCGTCCAGTTCGGGAAATTGATCTTCGCCATCGGAAGATCGGGAACCGCACATGGGTTGCTGCGTAACGGCATCCAGTTCGATCCTGCGACTGTTGAGCACTGGCCAGCGAACATCAACACGCAGATATCCGACTACACGAAGATCTTCTGGCGCACGGGTGACAAGGCCGCTGTGCTGCTCGCCAACAACCGGTTCTATCTCATTCGACCTTTGCCTGACGGCTCAGGGCTGCGTGTTGCTCCACTCCCGCTCCAAGCACCAACGGATTGCCATGTGAACGACGCTCTCTGGAGCGAACGCCATCAAATGCTGGTAGTGGCAACGGATGTGCGCGGGGCCTTCATCCATCGGCCCCATCCCATGCGTGTGAGGCGGATGGCGGCCTCAGCGCCGCAGGTGAGCAATATCTTCTATGCACAAGTGCCTTTGGGCGGAGATAGTATCCTGGCCTTGAACAGCACTACGGACCTGGTCGTACTTACCGGCGACACTTCCCTTTCCACGGCAGCGGTCCGCGACCATCTGAGCCGCACTGCGGGCGTTCGGCTCGCTGATGGGCGCGTGGCGTTCGTTAGCGGTCGCGCGATAGAGACGTTCGATCCACGCACGGGTGAACAAACCGAATGGGTGGGATCTATTGACCAGCCCACCTGCCTGCGCCTCATCGGCGATACATTATGGGTGGGCTCGTTATCCACCTTGGGACGGGTGATACACGATCACTATGAACTGCTGCTGCGGTTGCCGGATGCGTACTGTGCGGACGGCATTCATGCGATCCGCCGGCTCTCGGATGGCACGATGGCCCTGGCCACTGCCGCGGGCCTCTTCAAGCTCCGAAAGGACAACCGGACGCTGGAACCCGTGGAAGCACTGGTCGGCATGAGTCCCCGCACATTGGAGGAACATGACGGCCTGCTGTTCGCGGGCACCTACGGCAACGGTCCATACTTGGTCGTTGGCGACAGCGTGCGCCCATTCCCGCCGGACAAACGAGGCTATCTCTCGCATACGCATGCCTTCATGCGCGACCGAACGGGTCATTTGTGGATGAGTACGAACCACGGGCTGTTCCGCTGCCCATGGTCCGATCTACTGGCCTGGGTCGCGGACCCCGCGAAAACGTTCGGCTATGATCACTACGGCTCCTGGGCCGGTATCAAGAACCCCGAATTCAATGGCGGGTGCGATCCATCCTGGTTGATGCTGCCGAACGGAAATGCTTCCTTTCCTACCATGGACGGCCTCGTCCAATTCAACCCCGACAGCATCGAAGGGACACGAAAATGGGGACAGGTGCTCATCGAGAGCTATACGGTGAATGGCACGTATGCACGCCACGGCGATAGTAATCACCACCCGGCCGGTACCCGTGAGGTCTCCGTCACCTTCTCTGTAAGCTATTGGGGCGATCCTTTGGGGCTTGATCTGGAATACCGGCTGCACGAAACGGATGTATGGCGCAAACTGGATCCCGAACAGCGCACCATCCGTATCTCCGATCCCCAACCTGGGCAGTATGGTGTGGAAGTCCGCATGGTCGGCGCCGCGATGGATACCAGCGCCTACCACAGCATCTACTTCAGTATCGAGCGGCCGTTCCTGCGCACACCGTGGGGGATCGCTTTGATCGTGCTGGCCGGTTCGATCTTCCTCTACGTGCTGTTCCGCTTCGGTTCAGCGCAATTGGAACGACGCAACCTGGCCTTGGAGCGCGCCGTGGCCGAACGCACCGAAAGCCTGCACCATGCCAATTCGGAACTGCAGAGATCGGTAGCGCTGAAGGAACGGCTCATCTCGATCGTCACCCACGACATCGTCTCTCCGCTGCGCTTCATCGCTCAGGTCGCCAGAAAAACGGAAGCGGCAGGCGCTGTGCGCTCCCTTGAAAGCGGAGACGCACTTCGCGAGATCCACTTCGCGGCCGAAAAACAGCACGGCAACGCGCAGAACCTGTTGAGCTGGATCAAACAACAGGAAGGAGTGATCACGCCACAGCCGCGCCATGTGGTGATGAATATGCTGATCGAGGACCTCTTCGACCGCGTGCGCAGCGAAGCCGCATCCAAAGGTCTTTCGCTGGAGAATGATGTGGAGCTCGACGATGTGCTCATGGTGGACAAAGACCTGTTGACCATCGCACTGAACAACCTCTTGATCAATGCGGTCACTTACACAGAGCGAGGTATCGTGCGCATTTCGGCCGCTACCGTGGATGGCCTGTATCATCTGATCATCAAGGACACGGGACCGGGATTCTCACCGAAAACACGCGAACAGATCGAGCGCATCCGCAAAGGCGACCACCGCGAACCAGCGGATGGCCAAGGTGATGGTGTCCATGGCCTGGGCTACATCATCGTGGCCGGCGTAATGGAATTGCTCGGCGGTGATCTTGAAGTGGTCGGCGAGGGCGGGAATGGAACCACCATTATGCTGCGGCTTCCTTTGAAGTAGCGACCGGATCCTGGGCGAGCCCCTTTTCAATGGTCTCAATGGGTCCGGCCGGAGCAGCCCTGTCTACCACGCTACGGTAGACGGCAGCCGGCACACCATCCCTCCCACGTCCGATTTGTGCGCCGCTCTTGAAACTCCGTGCGCCAAAAGCCGTTGCAAGGCTCCGAATCGCGGGGACCCTCTCCCTTAACCGCAGTGCTGATGAACAAATGTACCATAGAGCGCTCTGCGTTTCCATCACCCTTGTACTACTCGCCCTGCACGGTTTTACCCAAGGTAACCCGGCCGAGGTCGGGATGCTCACGAACAAGGTCGAGGACCTCCTCTCCAGCGCCAAGGGCGATGTGATCGAGAGCGGGCCGCGCACCGACCTCACCGACCACAACGATCAAGAAGTGCGTGAGGCACCTGGTGTGGTGTACGTGCTTACCGCTGACGACATCAAGAACGCCAATTGCCGCGATCTGGAGGAGGCGCTCATGCTTATTCCCGGTTTCAGTACGGGCCGTGATGTGGACGATGTGATCGGCTTCGGCATCCGAGGCCAATGGGCGCATGAAGGCAAGTGCCTATACCAGCTTAACGGTATGCCATTGAACGAATCCTCCTACGGTATATTCGCCATGGGTGCCCGTTTCCCCTTGGAGAACATCAGCCGAATCGAGGTGATCAACGGGCCGGGTTCCGTTATCCATGGCGGGTTCGCGGCCATGGGCACAGTGAACATCGTGACCAAAGACCTTCGGGATGACGAAGGCCTCACCTTCAGCGCTTCCTCCAGCATCTCGAACGGAACGCCCCTGATGCAACGCGGCCATCTGTACGGCACTCACCGGCTTGGTGGCGGCACCGAGCTATCATACAGTGGGAACCTGACCATGGGCCCGCGTTTCGTAACTACTGAAACAGACCTGACCGGTACGCTCACAAGCTATCCGGATAGCACCCGCGCACAGGCCATGAACGGGTTCTTCAGCATCCGTCGCAAGAATTTCCGCGGCCAGGTATATGCCAGCGACTACAACCTGCAAGTGAGCGATATGCCCTATGATCTGGTGATGCGCACCGTTATCGCCAGTGGTGAACAGCGCGCATCCCTCAGCAAAAATACCCGCCTGGACGTAAGCATATTCCACCGGTTGCAGTTGCCATGGTTCTACGGGAATGGCGCGAGTTACGAACTGAACCAGACCAATACCGTGGACCAACGAACTGAGGCGAAAGCCGTCCTCACGGCCAAACCGGAGGAATGGCTGAACCTCACCCTCGGCACCGATTGCTGGTTCGACAGGTTCCATTTGTACACCACCCATGAGGGGAATGTGTTCAACGTGAACGACAAGGACCGCCTGGCGATCTGGGATGCGGCCGTGTTCGGGGAGTTGCGGGCCAAAAGCAAATACGGATCGCTCATCGGCGGTGGTCGAGCAGAATACCATTCCATTACCGGAACGGCTGCGGCACCACGTTTTGGGTACATCGCCGTATTCGGCAAAATGCACCTCAAACTCCTCTATAGTGCGGCCTACAAAGTGCCCACCATGCAGAACATCAACGTGGGACCCGTGGACGGTATCCGCCGCGAACATGTATGGACCCGTGAGGCCGAGGTCGGCTACCGCTTTTCCAAGTCAACGGAGGTCATGCTGGTAGCTTATCATACCTTGATCACCGACCCCATCGTGTATGCGTATCTCGGCGATTCCGGGTTGCAGGACAGCTATATCAACCGGGTCTCCTCAGCTACACAAGGGTTCGAGGGCACGTTCAGGCACAGTGGCCGAAAGGCAGGGGTGCAGCTCGGTTTGAGCTGCTACCAGGTGGACCGCGCGGAAACGGACCTTCCAGAGACCATGCTGCCGGACAGTCTGGGTTCCGCCTTTCAGGCGCTGCCATGCACAAAAGCCACCCTCATCGGATATGTACGCCCAAGCGACCGGGACCGCATCAGCATGAACGCCATCTGGAGTGGGCAGACCTATAGCTACCAAACGGCCGATGCGGAAAGCGGGCAAGTCGTATTGCGGGCGTATCCGGCCAGCTTGCGTGCCGGTCTTTCGGCCGAACGCACCTTCCGAAGGATCGAGGGTTTGTCTATCGCCATCGGTTGCAACAACCTCCTTGACGAGCGCACCTGGGTCCATAGCCCGTACAACAATGGACTTGTCCCGTTGCCGATGAACGGCCGGGAATTCACCTTTCGTATCGATTACCGCTTCGGGCTCTGATGATGCGCTCACGCTTCCTCCTTTTGATGATGGTGCTCAAGCCGGCGTTCGCATGCGCGCAAACGGTGGAGGATCTCCTCTCTCGATTGAGCACGCTGCCCGATGGGCAAGAGCAGCTCGACTTGCTGGCACGCATCACCCGCATACGTGTGCAGGACCACGCCTACGAAGAAGCCATCGAGTTCGCCACCATCGGGGCCCAAAAGGCACAGGATCTTGATCTCTTCAGCCAGTCCGTGGAATTCGAACTCGTCTTGGCGGAATGCGCTAGTGCTTCAGGTGATGCTGATGGGGGATTTGTTCATGCGCTGCGCGCGTACAGTTACACCCCAGGATCAGATATAGAACTGAGAGCACGTTGTGCGCTTTTCCTGGCCCAAGGCTACATGCATCATGGTGTGTCTACGAAAGCGCATGACTACGCGCAAGAGGCCCTGGCCACGGGTGCGCTCAGCCCCTCGGAGCATCGTAGCGTACTGCTCTTGCGCACGCGCGCCCTGCTCGACGTGCAAGACGATGCGTTGGCATCGGAAAGTCTGGAAGAACTCATTGACCATGCCCGCAAGGGCCATGATGAGCCCATGTTGTTCAACGCGCTCGGTATGCGCGCGCTTTTGCGGGAACGAGGCGACGATCTGCCCGGCGCCCTGAGCGATGAGATGCAACGCCTGGACTTCGCCAATGGACAGGACCGGGGCATCATCCTGAACAACATCGGCGAACTGCACGCCAGGCAGGGGCACTATGACCAGGCGCATCACTTCTTCGGTGAGGCCTCCACCTGGCTCGCCATTGATCCCGACCTCTATGGCCGCTGCTTGGTGAATAGCGCCGTTTCCTATACCCATGAAGGCAAGTTCGCCATGGCAGAACATACCATCGACAACGCCATCCAAGTTATCGGTGGTCGCGGTTCCGGGATGGGACTAGCGGCCCCGATGATGGTGCGTGCCGGTATTCAGCTATTAGCAGGCCACTTCAGCGACGCTATGGTGGCAGGCAGACAGGCTTTGGACGAGGCCATGCGCACCAAGGACCGCCCGAGCGAGCTCGAGGCACTGGACCTCCTCGCCCGCATCGCCTTGGAAAAGGGGAACTTCATTGAAAAGCAGCAGTATGACCTGCGCGCCTTCAATCTGCGCCAAGAGCTGGCGATGAAAGAAGAGCTTGACCAGCGGATCAGAATTGAACGGGAGAATGCGCTGCACCGCCAGGAACGCGACATCACCACCCTGGCCGGCAGCGAACAACGCGAACGCCTCCGCGCGCGGGAAGCCATCCTCGCCGCAGAGTACCAAGCCAACGAGTTCGGATTGCTGGTGGCGGAAAAAGAACTTCAGGATTCCCGCTTGCGTGAGGGCGAATTGGCCAAGGAACGCGCACAGCAGGAACTCGTCCTGCTCCAGGGCGCCATGGCGCGTGAGCGCCAGGAACGCGAACTCATGCAACTGCACGATGAGCACACCGTCCAGGTGCTCCAACTGAGCAAACTGGACCTGGAGCGAAAGCAGAAGGAAACCAGCATGGCCATGCTCAAACGCCAGAACGACCTGCTGGAGAAGGACGGTGAACTGAAAGCGGTCCAACAGGAACGGGCCGAGGTCGTCGCCCGCTCATCCATCGCCGCAGTGGTACTCCTCCTAGGGGTCGCGGGCTTCTTCTTCTGGGTAATGCGAAAGGTAAAGGGCAAGAACCGCCTGATCAAGCAGCAGGTGGCGCAGATCGGGACCATCAATTCCGAACTCACCGACAAGAACGCTGACCTCCTCAGCAGTATCACATACGCCCACAACATCCAGCGAGCCATCATCCCTACCGAGGCCCAATTGCGCGAACTCGTGCCGGACAGTTTCCTCTACTACCGTCCCCGTGATATCGTCAGCGGCGATCTGCCTTTTATTCGAAGGGCCGGCAACCGCCTGTTCTTGGCTACGATCGATTGTACCGGACATGGTGTTCCCGCCGCCATGCTCAGCTTCATGGCCTATTACAATTTGAACGACATCATCAGCACGCAGCCTGATTTCGGCGTGAACGACATCCTGGCCATGCTGCACCTGCGTATCCGCGATGCCGTGCATACCAGATCGGGCAGCCATGCCTTGAGTGATGGCATGGACATCACCCTGGTGGAGCTCGACCTGGATACAGGCACCCTTTGGTTCAGCGGGGCCCAGAACGCCTTGATGGTGGTGCGCAACGGGGTGTGCGAACGCATCAAGGGCGACAAATGCTCCATCGGTGATCCTTCCGGCGATTGCGCGAACGGCTTCCGGGCGCATCGGCTTGACCTGGGGCAAGGCGATCGGATCTTCCTCTTCAGCGACGGGCTCATCCACCAGTTCGGCGGCGCGGACGGCCGCAAGAAATACAGCAACGCGCGTTTCGCCAAACGCGTGGAGGAACTCGCTCCGCATACTGCCCATGAGGCCGGTATCCTCTTGAGTGAGGAGCACCTGGCATGGCAGGGCGAGATCGCACAAACGGACGACATCGTCCTGATCGGATTCAGCATCAACCGCACTTTAACGGCATCACGCGCCGCTTGAACCATGGAGAACAGCTCAACACGTTACGAAGGACAGCTCACCAGTGAAGTGCGCATCCAATTGACCGACCTGGTGATGGTGATGGCACTCGCCAATATGGGTCGGAGGCCCAACATCAAAAAACTCTGCAGCATCGCCATTGAAATGCTCGACAACGCCCAGCGCTACTGTAGCGACGGCCAAGTGCTGTTCAACTGGCAGGTCGAGAACGCGCATTTGGTGATCACCGTGGAGAACAATGCCTCTTGCCAGGATGCCCACCGGTTGTTGGAAGGAGTGGCCTCGGTGAACAAGATGAGCCCGGCGGAGATCGCTACCGCCTTCCGCGCACAGCTCACCAATGGCGAATTCGGCCAAAAGGGCGGCGCCGGCCTCGGCCTATTGGATATCGCCCGAAAGTCCCTCGGAACCATCGAGGCCAGCATCCGCCCTGTGCAAGACGATATCTACTCATGCAAGAGTACAGTCGCCACCCTTATCCACTGATCCATGGCACCTTTCATCCAACACCCGACGAACACCACCCCGCTGGTGTGGCTAGATCCCCGAGCGGGCAAGTGCTTCATCGCCGGGCGATCGCTCCCGGAGAATGCACCTGAGTTCTACGGCAAGCTCACCGAAGCCCTCGATGCCGCACTGCCCGCGATCACCTCACCTGTGCGCTGGGAATTCCGCCTGCCTTACTTCAACACATCGAGCACCAAAGGATTGTACCAGGTGCTGGCCCGCATCAGATCACATATTGATATGGGCGGGCAGCATGAGGTAGTGTGGGATGTGGAGGATCAGGATGAGTTCATGCGCGAGGCCGGCGAGAATTTCGAAGAGCTGCTCGCTCTCGG
>JANOPI010000255.1:0-2998 GCA_031421755.1 Flavobacteriales bacterium
GTCAGTTGTCCGGCGCTATGGTCGGCAGCAAGCATCGGCAGACGGACAACTGACAACCGACAACAGACAACGGAGATCCAACCAATGAACATCGAACGCGAAGAGACCGGCTCCCTCACGGCCACCCTGAAGCTCAAACTGGTTCCCGAAGACTACACGCCGGCGGTGGAGAAGATCCTGCGGGAACAGCGCAAGACGGCCAGTATGCCCGGCTTCCGACCAGGGCAGGTGCCCATGAGCCTGATCAAGAAGCGCATGGGCCGTAGCGTATTGGTGAACGAGGTGGAGCGCTTGATCGGGCAGAGCCTCAACAGCTACATCCAGGAGAACCGCTTGCGCCCGTTGGGCCAGCCGTTGCCGAAGGACGAGAATTTCACGACCAACAACTACGACGAGCCGGGCGAATTCAACTTCGTTTACGACCTGGGGCTTGCGCCTGTGTTCGACGTGGAGTTGAACGAACGGATCGCGGTGGAGACCCCGGTAGTGGAGGTGGATGATGCGCTGGTGAACAAGGAGATCGGCGACATGCAGCGCCGCTTCGGCAGCATGCAGGATGCGGATGTGGCGGGTGACAAGGACATGCTGCTGGGCGACCTGATCGAGCTGGACGAGACCGGTGCGATCAAGCCTGGCGGATTAATGAATCGGACCACCATCAGCTTGGAGTACCTGAAGGATGAGGCGGCTCGCCAGTTGTTCGTGGGCAAGGTGCGTGGGGATGAGGTGATCGTGGACCCGCACCGGATAAGCGACGGGCATGAGGACCTGGCGCGCATGCTGGGCGTGGGTCCAGAGGCGATCCATAACCTCAGCGGGACCATGCTGTACCGGATCGCCGAGATCAAGCGGATGGAAGCTGTGCCGGTAGATCAAGCCCTTTTCGACCGCGTTTATGGGCATGGGGCGGTAGTTGACGAGGCGGACTTCCGGGCGAAGGTGAAGACCGGACTTGAGAGCGCCTTCCGTCGTGATCAAGACCGCGTGTTCAAGCGGCTGGTGGTGAGGAAGCTTGTGGAAACGGCGCACATCGAGCTGCCGGACGGTTTTCTCAAGCGCTGGATCCGTACCACCAGCGAGAAGCCGGTAACGCCCGAGGAAGTAGAATCAGGATATGCCGGCTATGCGAACAGGTTGAAACACCAACTGGTGGAGGACCGCGTAGTAGAGAAGTACGGGTTGGAAGCCAAGGGGGAAGAACTCGACGGCTTCGCCAAGCGTTACGTCAGCGACCAGTTCGCGCAGTACGGGATGCAGGCACCGGAAGGCGAAGCGCTACAGCAGGCTGCGGCCCGCATCCTCGGCGATCGCGACCAGATCAAGCGGATCCGCGATACGATCGTGGAGCAGAAACTCATGGTCCACTTCAAGAACATGCTGTCACCGAAGGAAAAGCGGATGGGCTTCGATGAGTTCGTAAACTTGGCGCGCACCACCTAAGGTGATCCAACACCTCATACGTCACGCTTCTTACCTCACACTTCACACCTCATTCTACGCATGTTTCCACCAGACGATTTCCGCAAGTATGCGGTGAAGCACCGCGGCATCAACAGTATGGTGCTGCACGACTACCAAGCGAGCATGACGCCGTACATCATCGAGGAGCGCCAGCTGAATGTGGCGCAGATGGACGTGTTCAGCCGCATGATGATGGACCGCATCATCTTCTTGGGTTCCGGCATCAATGACCAAGTGGCGAACATCGTGCAGGCCCAATTGCTATTCTTGGAGAGCTTGGATGCCAAGAAGGACATCC
This sequence comes from Flavobacteriales bacterium, assembly GCA_031421755.1. Lineage (GTDB taxonomy): Bacteria > Bacteroidota > Bacteroidia > Flavobacteriales_F > PHOS-HE28 > PHOS-HE28. The sequence goes on from JANOPI010000255.1 coordinate 1,760, forward strand.
AGATCTACATGAACAGCCCGGGTGGCGGCGTGTATGCGGGCCTGGGGATCTATGACACCATGCAGTACATCAACCCGGACGTGGCCACGATCTGTACAGGCATGGCCGCCAGCATGGGCGCGGTACTTTTGTGCGCTGGCGCGAAAGGCAAACGCAGCGCGCTGAAGCACAGCCGCGTGATGATCCACCAGCCGATGGGCGGTGCCGAAGGGCAGGCCACGGACATGGAGATCACCGTGCGCGAAGTGTTGAAGTTGAAGAAGGAGCTGTATGAGATCATCGCCCACCATAGCGGCCAGACCTTCGAGCGCGTGGAGAAGGATGGCGACCGAGACTATTGGATGATTGCCGAGGAGGCCAAAGCCTACGGCATGATCGACGAATTGTTGGTGCGCAATACCAAGTAGGGGCGATCCATGCATTGCCCCGTATGGGTGGTGCGATCCCTTTCGGTCAGTGCGCATTGTCGAAAATCGGCAGGGCCGGGTGGACCACCGCCCGGCCCTGACCATATCTTTCCGGGCCGTTGATCGACGGAAGACCCGTCAAGGCGATTCTCCATGGACAAGAAAGAGATCAAGTGCTCATTCTGCGGGCGAGACAAACAGGATACGAACGTCCTGATCGCCGGGATAACCGGACACATCTGCGACAGTTGCATCAGCCAAGCGCAGAACATCATCCAGGAGGAACTGAGCCAGCGGGACAAGGGCGAGCCGGACAGTAACATCATCCTGCAGAAGCCGAGCGACATCAAGCGCTACTTGGATGAGTACATCATCGGGCAGGACGATGCCAAGAAGGTGTTGAGTGTGGCGGTATACAACCACTACAAGCGGCTGTCCCAGAAGATCAGTGGCGCTGATGACGTGGAGATCGAGAAGAGCAATATCATCCTGGTAGGGGAGACCGGTACTGGAAAGACGTTGTTGGCGAAGACCATCGCCAAAATGTTGAATGTGCCGTTCGCTATCGCTGACGCCACCGTGCTCACGGAAGCCGGTTATGTCGGGGAGGACGTGGAAAGCATTTTGAGCCGCCTATTGCAGGCCGCGGACTACGACGTGAGCAAAGCGGAGCGCGGCATCGTCTTCATCGATGAGATCGACAAGATCAGCCGCAAAAGCGACACCCCGAGCATCACGCGTGATGTGAGCGGGGAAGGTGTTCAGCAAGCCCTGTTGAAGCTGCTTGAAGGCAGCACCGTGAACGTGCCCCCACAAGGTGGCCGGAAGCACC
>JANOPI010000256.1:0-18950 GCA_031421755.1 Flavobacteriales bacterium
CTCAGCGAACGCGATAACCTCACCTTCTCCGCGCTCTATGCCAACGAAGCGCATATCGACCATGGCGATGTGGTGTACTTCGATGCCGGGCTGAACGAGCGCCAGCGATTGTGGACCTTCTACGAGGATGAAGTGAATACATCAGCCAACCTCAGCAGCGCGTTCACGCACAAGTTCAAGCAAGCGGGCCGTCGGTTGGACGTCGGCCTCAACTACACCTTCCATCGCGAGGATGAGAAGTACGCCATCACGGATGAGAGCCTGACGGGAACCGGCTACAACAACACCGCCTTGATCGCCGATGAGCATGTGGGCGACCTGAAGGCGGACTACACCAAGCCGCTCGCAAATGGTCGTTTGGAAGTGGGTGGGAAATTCCGCTGGCGTGTCATACCGACCCGGATCTCCTACACAGCAGCGATCGGTTCACCGCTGGATCAAGGCGCGGCTGGCGGTGCTACGTACAACGAGTTGATCCCCGCCCTCTACACGAACTATGTGTATGAACGGGAGCGCTTCGAGCTGGAGGCCGGTCTGCGCGTGGAAGCCGTGGACCTGCGTTACGATGTGGATCCGGGCCACAACACGTACACCAGCGATGGCTACAGCTACTTGGAACCATTCCCGAACGTTCGCTACGCCCGCATCCTCAACGAGCGCAGTCGTCTATCGCTCTCGGTCTCCCGGCGCGTGGACCGGCCAGATGAAGGGGACCTGCGCATCTTTCCCAAGTACGACGATCCGGGCCTCCTGCGGATCGGCAACCCCGGCCTGCGGCCGCAGTTCACGTGGCGCGGCGAGCTCGGCTACAAGCGCGACCTGTCACGGGGCTACATCTACGCGGCGGCCTATCACCGGATCACCTCCAACATCCTCACTCGCATCGTAACCGGGGAGGAGGGCGGTACTCAATTGTACACCTTGGCGCAGAACGCGGGCGGTGGCACCAACAGCGGCCTGGAGGCGGTGATCGAACAGGAAGTGCTGAAGGGAGTGCGGGTGAGCCTGAACGCGAACGTGTACCGGAATGTGATCGATGCCTTCTCCACCATCAGTGCCTATCCAATGCCAACGCCATACGGCGCCAAGAGACAAGAGGCCACCAGTGGCAATGTGAAGCTGAACACCAGATTCCGCTTGCGCGAAGGCATGGACCTACAGCTCACAGGCATCTGGTTGGCGCGTGATATCGTACCGCAAGGAAGCATCGGCGAGCGGTGGTCCGTGGATCTCGGTTGGGCATGGAAGCTTCCCGGCGCCAAGAGCGAGCTGGGGGTGGTGGCTACGGACCTGCTCAATACCATGCGCATCTACAAGGAAGTGGTGGGCGATGGCTTCCGCATGGTGAGCACGGACTACTTGGAGACACGCGCGGTGCGCCTCACATGGTCCAGGATCTTCTGATGGATACTCGGATCTACTCACGAACGCGCCCATAGCTTTCAAGCATGAAAGTGCTCCTGATCGAGGACGAGCCCGAATTGCGGCGGTCCATCCGCAGGTACTTGCAGGAGGAAGGCTTCATGATCGAGTCCGCTAACGACTTTCCAGCGGCCATGGAAAAGGCGGACCTCTTCACCTATGATGCCGTGCTGGTGGACATCACCCTGCCTAAGGGCAGCGGTTTGGATATCGTGCGCAAGCTGCGCGCACAGAACCCGGCCACGGGTATCATCATCATATCCGCCAAGGGATCACTGGACGACAAAGTACTAGGGCTCGACCTTGGTGCGGATGACTACCTGCCCAAGCCCTTCCACCTCCCCGAACTGGTCGCCCGCCTGCGCGCCCTCATCCGCCGCAAGCAGTTCGCGGGCAAGCAGGCCATCGAATTGGATGAATTGCGGATCATGCCCGAAGAGAAATTGGTGCAAGTGAACGGGGAGCGCATCGATCTCACCGTGATGCAATTCGACCTGTTGCTCTTCCTGGTGGCGAACAAAGACCGGGTGCTTTCGCGCAGCGCCATCGTGGAGCATGTTTGGGGCGATATGGCCGATCGGCTGGACCATGATGATTTCCTGTATTCGCACATGAAGAACCTGCGCAAGAAGCTCACCGAGAAGGGCTGTCGCGATCGCATCCAAACGGTCTACGGCCTCGGGTATCGCCTCAGCACGACGTCATGAAACTGCTCCAACGCACCTCCCTGTACCAATTGGCCCTGGCTGTGCCCTTGGTGGTCGTGGGCACCGCCTTCGCCTATGCGCTGGTGTCCACCGTGGTGCGGGAGGAAATGGACGAGCAACTCGAACACCAGGCCGATCGCGTAATGATCGAAGTGCGCAAGGGGCAACAAGAGTTCAGCAGTACGGCCCCTGACGTGTACGTAGCGGTATTGCCTGGTGCGATCGGCGCACCGTTCTTCAAGGACACCGTCATGTTCAACTCGGCTGAGAAAGAGGACCTGCCGTGGCGCACGGGCTACTTCCCCGTCACGCTCAACGACGGTTCCAAGCAGACGGTCGTGGTAGCGCGTTCCTTGGTGGAGACCGAGGAACTGGTAACTGTGCTGGCGTTGAGCATGACAGCGCTCCTCGCGTTGATCACGCTGGGCAACGTGTTCCTGAACCGTTGGCTTTCGCGCAAGCTGTGGCGGCCCTTCCACCGGTCGTTGGCCGAGGTGCAACGCTTTCATCCGGATGCGTTGCAGCCCACCCACTTGCCCGATACAGCCGTGGACGAGTTCACTGCGATGAACCGCACGCTTGCCCACATGATGTCGAAACTGCGCGCCGACTTCACCGCGCAGAAACGCTTCACCGAACAGGCCGCGCACGAGCTGCAAACACCGCTGGCCATCATGCAGGGCAAATTGGATCAGCTGATCCAATCGCCGAACATGGGCGAGCAGGAAGCCGGTGTTATCGATGGCTTGTTCCAAGCCCGCGAACGCATGGGGCGCACGCTATCGAACATGCTATTGCTCGCGCGCATCGGCAACCAGCAGTTCCCGCCGGAACGCATTGAATGGCTGGCGCTCTTCACCGATCAGCACCACGCACTAGCAGACCTCATCGCCCAGCGCGGCATTCGCTGCACCATCCGGCAGGACCAACCGTGCGGCTTGCGCCTACACGCCACACTTGCCGAGGTGCTTGTTGCCAACCTGCTGCGCAACGCGGTACAGCATAACATTCCCGAAGGCACGCTTACCGTAGTGATCGGTGCCGACGGGTTCATGGTCGCCAATACAGGACCCGCCCTGTCCGTGGCCCCGGCTGCTCTCTTTGATCGTTTCGCCAAGGGCGACCCTTCCAGTTCGTCCACCGGTCTGGGCCTTTCCATGGTGAAGGAGATCGCCGACCACAACGCGTTGCAACTGAGCTATGGCTATGCGGCCGGTGTACACACCTTGGTGGTGCGCGGGGAATGATCACCGAGCGATCCAAGTTCTGCACAGGATCGGGGTGTCCCTTTGATATGAACCAACACCCGCAGATCATGAACTACGCACTGCCGACCTTGCTCATGCTCTCGCTCAGCATGAACGCCTTCACACAGAAAGTGAGCGAAGCCGATGTACCCCAACCCGTGAAAGCCGCCTTCACGAAGCAGTTCCCCAAGGCCGAACACGCCAAATGGGAAATGGAGGACAAGAAGGACTACGAAGTGGACTTCCAGCAAGGCGGTGGCAAGTGGTCCGCCAAATATGCCGCCGATGCCAAGTGGCTGGAGACCGAGCATGCCATCAAGCCAGAAGAGCTACCAGCACCAGTGCGCGCGGCCATCGCAGCCAGCTACGCGGATCATAAGCTGGAAGCCGCAGAGCTGGTTGAGAGTCCCCAAGGCACCACGTACGAGGTGGACCTGGAGAAAGGCGAGCACAGTTTGGAAGTGGTCTTTTCCGCCGACGGCAAAGTGCTGAAGAGCGTGGTGGAAGAAGAGGATGAAAAGGACGAAGGGCCGGACGAGAAGGATTGACCGATCGGCCCAGCGGGCCGGGGCGCGAGCTCCGGCCTGCGCCAATTGGTGCCCTGCCGGTGATCGTCGATAACAACAACGCCTGTGAAGAAGCTCCCGGAGATCACCCTGCTTTTCTGGTGCTTGAAGATCTGTGCCACCACCTTGGGCGAAACGGCCGGTGACCTGTTGAGCATGACGCTGAACATCGGCTATGCTACGAGCAGCGTCGTATTGTTCGGCGTGTTCCTCATCACGCTTATCGCACAGCTAACGGTCAAGCAGTACACCCCGCCCATCTATTGGGCCGTTATCCTTTCCACCAGCACCGTGGGCACCACGCTTTCGGACTACATGGACCGAACGCTAGGGCTCGGTTATGCCACGGGCACCTTGATCCTCGCCTCGTTGCTCAGCTTCACCCTCTTGGTGTGGCGCAAGGTGGAAGGTTCATTGTCCGTGACCGACATCCGCACCAAGCTGAACGAATTGTTCTATTGGGCGGCGATCCTCTGTTCCAATACCCTCGGCACCGCGTTGGGTGATTACCTCGCCGATAGTTCCGGCCTTGGCTTCGCAGGCGGTGCGGTCCTCATCGCTGGCGTTCTGGTTGCCGTTGTGCTTGCGCACTACTTCACCCGCATCCCTTCGGTGGTCCTTTTCTGGATCGCTTTCGTGCTCACCCGACCTTTCGGCGCGACGTTCGGCGACCTGCTCACCAAAACACACGAGAAGGGCGGGCTCAACTTGGGCACACAGGGTTCATCGTTGGTGTTGTTCGCTTTGCTCATTGGTATGGTGGTGTATGCGACAAGGAAGTCCGCTGCACAACATCCATCCATTTCAACCTGAAGTGACCGCGTGCAACTTCCACACCAGCACCACCAAGCCTGCCAGGATCAGCGATGCCCCCGCTGCAAGCCGCCACGTGAACGGCTCCTTCAGGATCCAGAACGAAAGCAGCAGCATCCTAGCGATACTTGTTCTAGCGACCAAGGGAAGACAACGCTGGGCGAGGGGAAAGGAAGACCGAGGCTACGGGAAGGGATCGAGGGAACGGTTCAGCCGCGCAGCGCATGCGTCACCTCCTCCAACCGCCTTCTACTGATCTCCACACGCACGCCATTACGCAGGCGCACGCGTCCTTCGCCATCGATGCCATCCACATGGCGGCGGTTCACCAGCGCGCTCTTGTGTACGCGGATGAAGCCGAGCGGCGAGAGCATCTCGTCGTAGTCCTTCAGTGTGCGCGCGGATACGAAGCGGCGCTCATCGGCGAGGTGCAGCGCGGTGTAGTTGTCATCGGCCTGGCACCAGGCGATGTCGGCGGGTGCCACGGCGTGCGTACGATCACCGTGCGTGAGCGTGAGCTTCAGGGCTTGCTCGTCGCGCTGCGCGATGTTGTTGAGGAACTGTTGTTGCACATCGGTGGATGCGTGGCCCTTGTGCGCAACATGCCGATCGATCGCCGCGCGTAGTTCATCCGCTTGAACGGGCTTGAGCAGGTAATCGAGCGCACTGAAGCGGATGGCCTGTATGGCGTAGTGTTGGTGACTGGTAGTGAAGATGACATCGAATTCCCAACGGCCGAGGCGCTTGAGCAGCTCGAAGCCATCGCCGCCGGGCATCTCCACATCCAGGAAGACGAGTTGCGGCTTGGTGTCCGCGATCAAGCGCGCAGCCTCGTCGATGTTCTTCGCTTCGCCGAGCACTTGGACTTCCGGCGCCACATCACGCAGGCGTCCACGCAGGAATTCGCGGGCGCTCGCTTCATCGTCCACCTGCACCGCCGTGATCATGGGAGCAAGTTATGCCTCCCCTGAACCCCTCTCCCAAGGAGGGGGGAGCCGCTCAACCCAGCACGACCTCCACCCGCGTACCTGTCGGCGTTGCGCCTTCCTTCAGGTCGGTGAAGGTGATGCGTCCGGTGCCCTCCAACTTGAAGGCCAGCAGCTGCAAGCGTTCGTTCGTGAGCTGCAGGCCCAGGCTCGCGCTACCATCAGGATGCGAACGCTTCGGTGCGGCATCGCGACCGACTCCATTGTCCTCGATGGTACAAACCACTTGCTCGCCACGCATGGTGAAACGAACGCTCAGCTTCTTGTCGCCCGGCTTCGGAGCGAGTCCGTGCCATACCGCGTTCTCCACGAAAGGCTGCACGAGCAAAGTGGGCACGAGCAGGTCTTCGTCATCCAGCAAGGCACGATCGGCGTCCACCACATAGTCCAGGCCATCCTCAAAGCGCATAGCCTCCAGCTTCAGGTACTGGCGCAGGAAGGCGATCTCGTCGGCGAGCGGTACGCGCTCCTTCACGCTATGGTCCAGCACCATGCGCAACAAGCGCGCGAAGCCATCGAGGTAAGCGCTGGCCGCAACCGCTTCACCCTTGCGCACAAGGTTGTGGATGGCGTTGAGGCTGTTGTAGATGAAGTGCGGGTTCATCTGCGTTCGCAACACTTTCAGTTGCAACAGCCGGTTGATCTCTTCGATGCGGGTCTTGTGTTCGCTCAGTTCTGCGTTCAACTTCTCCAGCGTGGCGGAGTACTTGCGCTTCTGGCGGAGGTTGCGCCAGACGAGCAGCATAGCACCCAGCGCCAGCACAGCAAGCGCGAGACTTCCGTATAGCTGCACGTTGCGCACGCGCAGCCGCTCCTCGCGCTCCCGCGCTTCCGCATCCAGCCGCGCGATCTCTTCTTCCTTCAATCGTGTCCCGAACTTGGTTTCGAGTTCAAGCAACTGTTCGTTCATGGATCGATCGAAGAGCGTGTCCTGCAGATCGCGCGCACGGCGGATCATCGCGTACGCGCCGATTTGGTCCCCCATGGCCTCCAGGCATTCTGCGCGTAGTTCGGCCAGGTCGATGGCCAGATCGAGTGCATTGCCGCTTGCACCGTTGAGCGAGTCGCCGATGTCGAAGGCACCAAGGGCGTCATCGTAGCGCTTGGCATACAACAGCGAGCGGCCGAGGTTGCTGTACGTCCACGCCCTGTTGTGTGCGTCAGCGCTGTCCAGTACGGCGAGGACCAGTGCATGGATCTTCGCGGCCGCTTCGTGTTCGCCACGCGCGCTCAGCGTGCTGGCCAGATTGCCGAGCAGCGCCTGCTTCACCATATGCCTGCTGTCGCCAAGCAACTTCAGTCCTTCGCGGTAGCAATACTCCTCGGAATCCGGAAGCTCGATCCGGCTGTACATGCTGCCCATGCTGTTGAGGGCGAGTGCATGCTGGATGGTATCGCGTCCATATGCGCGCGCCAAAGCGAGGTGCTCGCGACGGAAGCGATCGGCCTCTGCGAAATGCCGGCCTTCCACATTGAATTTGGTGAGTTGGTAGAGTGAACCAAGGATCCTGGAAGTGTCCTTCAGTTCCCGAGCGACCAGCCATGCTTGTTGGGCATGTTGCACTGCGCCAACGGGATCATTTTTATTCGACCGTGCGAATGCGAGGTGCCACTCGGCCTCGTAGCGCAGGGTGCTCGCGCCGTCCGGATGTTCGCCGAGCAAGGTGGCGGCGGCACGTTCCAACGCGTCCCGCTCATTTGCGGCCCTCAATTCTCGCAAGTTTTCGATCGCGGCTTCATCGACGTGTTGCGCATAAGCGATGAACGATGCGGCACAGAACAAGAGCGCGAAAAACGATCTCATACGAACACCGCATTTCCGATCAGCGCCCACAGTGCCATGAGCAACAGCACGCCGAGCAGGTCCATCCACACGCCGGCCTTCACCATCTGCTTAACGCTCAGCTGGCCGCTGGCGAACACGATCGCTTGCATGGGCGAGGCGATGGGAAGCATAAAACCGCAGCTTGCCGCGAATGTCGCGGGAATGAGGATGGTGAGGGGAGCCATGTGCCAAGCCTCGGCGGTGCGCGCCAGTATGGGAAGCACAAGGCTCGCGACGGCCGTGTTGGAGCCGAGCTCGCTCAGGAGCGTGACGCTCATCGCCGTAGCACCGACCTGCAATGCTTCGGAACCTGCGCGCCAGTTGGCCAACGCGCTACCGATGGTGGAGGATAGGCCGCTCGCATCGATACCGCCAGCGATAGCGAAGCCGCTGCCGATCAGCAGCACAACGCCCCAGGGAATGCGTGCTTCGGCGAATGACCAGTCGAGCAACGTCCGTTGCCGGTTGTCGGTTGTCGGTTGTCGATCTCGCGAAGGGATCAGGAAAAGAACGAGCCCGCCGAGCATGCCCACTGCCGGGTCGCCGAGTTCCTTCAGGCCAATGGCCGCGCGCCAACCTGGGAAGGAGAATGAATCATTGAAATCGATCTTGTCACCAGTGATCCATAACAACGCGGTGACAGCGAAGACGAGACCGGCGAGTTTCTCATCGCGGCTGGCAGGACCCAACGCGTTCAGTTCCGCGCGCAGTTGTTTGCGGTCCACGGTCGCTGGTCCGGGCATGCGGAACATCACATGGATCATGAGTCCCCAAGTAAGCAGCAGGAAGATGAGGGCGTAGGGCACACCGAAGAGCATCCATTGCCCGAAGCCGATCGCGGGCTGATCAGGGAATTGTTGTTTCCAGAGTGAGATCATCACCAGGTTCGGAGGGGTGCCTACGGGCGTGGCCATGCCTCCGATGGTAGCGCCATAGCTCACGGCCAGGGCGAGCGCCGCGCCCAGGCGCACATGCCCTTTGGCCTGGCTCAAGAGGCTGAGGCCGATAGGAAGCATCACCAGCACGGCGGCGGTGCTGTTGATCCACATGCTGAGGAAGCCCGTGGCGAGCAATGTGCCCAGTATCAATCGTGATGGCGAAGCGCCAATGCGCGCCACGATCTTCAACGCGATGCGGTTGTGCAGGCCGCTGCGCTCCACGCCGAGTGCGAGGAGGAAGCCGCCGATGAACAGGAAGGTGACATCCTTGCCGTAGAAAGCGGCAACGGTGGGGAGCGAGGTGATACCGAGAAAGGGGAAGAGCACGAGCGGCAACAACGAGGTTACCGGTATGGCCACGGCCTCGCTGATCCACCACACGGCCATCCAGAGCACGGTTCCGGCCATCGCGGCCTGGGTGTGGCCAAGATGCTTCAGCGCGAAGTAGAGCAGCAGCCCGGCAAGGGGGCCGAGGGGAAGGAAATGCTGGCGTTTCATCGGACGAGCGAAGATGCTTGGATCGATCGGACGCCCATGGGCCGTGTGGCGAACCTTACGAATAACCGATCGTGAGCGGCTTCACCGGAAGCGCTCCAGCAACGCCTGCTTGTGCGTTTCGCTCACCGGGATCTCGCTGCCGTCGTTCAGGAAGAGTGTACCGCCTTTGCCCTTGACATAGCGCTTGATGCTCTCGGCCTTTACCATGTGCGAGCGGTGAACGCGCACGAAGCCGAGGGGCAACAGTGCTTGCTCGTAGTGTTTCAGCGGTCGGCAGATCACGCGGCGGCTCCCATCGGTGAGGTAGAACAGCGTGAAGTTGTCGTCGGCCTCGCAGCGAACGATGTCCTTGGCCTGTACGATCTCGAAACCGTCAATGAGCGGCAGCACCACTTGTTGCGCGGCCGGGTTGTCGCTCTTCAGGTTGTCCAGCAGCACGCGGGCATGATCGACCTGTCTTCGCTCACCGATGCGCTGAACGGCCTTCCGCACGGCGGCTTGCAGTTGGTCGATGCCCACCGGTTTCAGCAGGTAATCGGCCGCACTCACCTGGATGGCGTTGATGGCGTGATCGCTGTAAGCGGTAACGAAGATCACTTGGAACGAGCGCTCGGCAAAGGCACCGAGCATGTCGAAGCCCGACTTGAAGGGCATCTCGATATCAAGGAACACCACATGGGGTTGCGTACGGCCGATGAGCGCGATGCCCTCTTCAGCATTGGTCGCCGTGCCCGCGAGCTCGAGTTCCGGACAGTACCGGCCGAGGTAAACGGAAAGCACTTCGCGGCTGGAAGCCTCATCGTCCACCACCACGCAGCGGTATGCGCTATCGGACATCGCGCAGCGTTTTGGGGATGTGGAAGCGCACGCTCGTTCCTGTGCCATCGGGTGACAGGTCTTCCACGCTGAGGCGGATGTCCGTGCCGTAAAGGTTGTTCACCAAGGCGATGCGGTTGCGTGCATTATCGATGCCCTTCGATGGACGGGCTGCGCTGTTCAGGAGTTTGAGTTCGCCGGCGCGTTTCCGCCCGATGCCATCATCGGTGATCGCGAACAGGATGGAGTTTTCGTCCTGGCCGATGGAAACGCGCAGGTGCCCCATTCCCTCCTTGTGGCGCAGGCCGTGCCAGATGGCGTTCTCGATGAAGGGCTGCACGAGCATCGGCGGAACGCGCAGTCCCGCGTTGCGCAACGCGGGATCCACATCGAGGGTGAAATCGAACTTGTCCTTGAAGCGTTCGTGTTCCAGCCGGAGATACTGGTCGAGCAGTTCTATTTCGTCTTCCAGATCGATGAACTCCAGCTCGGAGTAGGAAAGCACTTTGCGCATCAGTCCGGACAGGTCGGAGAGGTAGCGGTTCGCCTGCCGCTCGTCGTGAACGGCGATGTAGTGGTTCACCGAATTGAGCGCGTTGAAGATGAAGTGCGGGTTCATCTGCGAACGGAGCGAACGCAGTTCGATGAGGCGTGAGGCTAGTTGTTCTTTGTTGCGCGCCCGTTGGCGGAAGAAGAGGAGCACGCCGAGCAGGAGCACCAGCACAGTAAGGGAGATGATGATGGCATTGCGCGAGAACAATTGCGATGCTTGCAGGTCGCCTTGGAAGCGCAGCAGCGCGATCTGCTTCTGGTTGATCTCGCGGTCCTTCTCAAGGATCTTCATGCGCTGCACATCGGCGGTTAGCGAACTGAAGAGGCCGAGGTTGGCTTCGAGCTTCCGTTGCTTCTCGGTGTTCACCAGCTCCAAGGTGGCCACGTAGTCGTTCAGGTACTTCTGCGCGGCTTGCGGATTCCCGGCGCTCAGGTGTGTCTCGGAAAGGTTCTTCAGCGCGAGCATGCGGAGGTCCAGCAACTGCGGATCGGTCGTGTTCTCACTGAGCTTGGGATCGGCGAGCGCGTCGTTCAACGTGTTGATGGCGAGCTCCGGCTTGTCGTTCCGGCATTGCGCCTGGCCCAGTTCCACCTGGTTGGAGAGGCGGTCCGCATCACTGTTGTTCAGCCAACTATAGGTGCCCGCCATTTCGCTCCGGTAGCGTTCCGTGAGTTCGAGTTCCCCGTTCGCTTCGAGCTTGTCGGCGATATCGGACTTCAACTTGTAGCGCTGCTTCGACCCAGTGACGGAATCCGCTGCGGACCACGCCTGGCTGATGAAGCCCAAGCCCTCGGCCTGCTTCTCATCCTTGAAGCTCACGAGGCCCTGTAATAGTTTCGTTTCGGCCTGCACTTCCGCGTCCGTGCCGCCGAGGTAGCCTGCGTTCTCCTTCAGTACCTGGCCCGATCGGGCAATGTCACCGATGTCCAGCAGGATACCGGCGATCTGGTTGTTGATCTCGGGAACGAGCATCCTGGGCGCTTCGGAGAAGGTGCTCATCGTCTTGCCCTTGAGCGCTTCCAGCTTTGTCCGTGCCTCCAGCAACCGGTTCATTCGGCGCAGGCAAACGCACCTGTCCAGCTCGGCCTGCATAACGACGCTCGAGTATTCATTGAGACTGGTCTCGATGCACTTGTCATAGTAGCTGATGGCCAGGTCGCACTGGTCCTCCTTGGTGAACAGGCCCGCGAGCACCGCGTAGCTGCGCGCTTCGATCACGCGGTCCGCAGCGTCAAGGCTCCAGAGCAACGCGGTCTCCACCATCTTGAACGCCGTGTCGCGGCGATCGTCCCCCGCGCGCTCCGCCGAATCGAGCAGGGCCATCATCCGTTCCGTGCCGGGGTCGAACGAACTGGACCGGGAGAACTTCTCAACGGAGCTCCGCTGGCCACAGGCCGTGAAGGCCAGGAGCAGTCCGATGCACCATGTGCAAAAGCGCCGGAAGAAGCGTTCCATCGGGGTAAACATACGGCCCTACGAAAACGCTGAAGTGCGGATACGGCTGCCTGAAGGGAGCATTTGGAAGGGGTCGCCGGGCAGGACGGCGCGTTCACCAAGTGGGTCGGCACGTTCACCCGTTCGTGCTACACGCACCTTGCGGCATGGGGTTGCTTCGTGATCAAATCCACACAGATGATCACGCTGAAAACCTTGACACCGGCGCTCGCCTTGACGCTGATCTCCGGCACTTTCGCCTGCATGAACGACGGCGGCGCTGCCGACGTGATGGCCATGGCCGGCGCTCCTGTTGTCATGCAGGACGAACCGCTGCCTGCGCAACCCACACCTCCCGTTCCACCGGGCACGAAGACCATCCTGCTCGGCCTGTTGCTCGATACCAGCAACAGTATGGACGGCCTTATCAGCCAGGCCAAGGCGCAGCTCTGGAACATCGTGAACAAGCTCTCCGAAGCGCGCGCCGATGGCCAGCGTCCTGTCGTGCGTGTGGCGCTTTACGAATACGGCAACTCAGGCCTGCCCATGACGGGGAACTATATCCGTCAGGTGAGCCCGTTCACGGTGAACATGGACGAGATCAGCAAGCAGCTCTTCGCGCTCGCCACCAATGGCGGTGAGGAGTATTGCGGTGCCGTCCTCGCCAAGTCGCTGGACGAACTGGACTGGAGCAAGGAGGAGGGTGACCTCCGGATCATCTTTATCGCGGGCAATGAAGCGTTCACCCAAGGCCCGATCAGTTTCGCCACGGCCTGCGAGCGTGCGCGGCAGAAAGGCATCATCGTCAACACCATTTTCTGCGGCAATGCCCAGGAAGGTATCAATACTTCCTGGCAAGCGGGTGCGCTCGCGGCGAAGGGCGACTACTTCAGTATCGACCAGGACGCGATCACCATGCAAGTGGCGTCACCGTATGATGCCGAGCTCGCACAATTGAACGCGGGCCTGAACGCGAACGGTATCTACTACGGTGAGCAAGGCACCTACAACTGGTTGAACAACTCCCTTCAGGACAAGAACGCCGAAGGTCTCGGATCCAGTTCGTGCAACAGCCGCGTGAAGTACAAGGCGGAGAACGGTTACGTGAACAGCTCTTGGGACCTTACCGAGGTCGAGACCGTGAAGCTCGACAGCGTGCTCGGAAAGGTGGACCGCATGACCTTGCCGGACAAATACCGCGGGCTGGATGGCGCAGGGCTCAAAGGCGTGGTCACTCGACAGCGCGCATTGAAGGAAGTTGACCGCGCGCGCATCGCGTTGCTGATGAGGCAGCGTGAAGAGTTCGTCGCCGAGCACAACAGGAAGGCGGGCATCACCAACGAACTGGAGAACGCGGTGCTCGGCTCCTTGGAGCGCGTGGCCGTGGCGAAGGGCTTCAAGTTCGAAGAGCACAAAGCGAGCGTGGCACCACAGCCGTTGGAGAAAGAGAAGACGGTGGAGGTGAAGAAGAAGCCGGGGTGTTAGTCACGACAAGGGGAACAGAAAACGGCGCGGGCTCCGAGAGATCGGGGCCCGCGCCGTTTTCACGCATGGATGACTTACGCCGTCACCGGTCCCATCTCCCCCGGCAAATGCCCGGGTCGCAATGTGTTCTTCGGCATCTCATCAACGATCAGCGCCTGCTTGCGCCGCAGCTTGTTGGAGTACCTGCGGTGCTTGATCTTGGCGATGATGAGCAGCATCACAGGGACCATGATCAGGGTGAGGAAGGTCGCGAAGGTGAGCCCGTAGATGACGGCCCAGCTGAGCGGTCCCCAGAAGATCACGTTGTCGCCGCCGATGTGGATGTGCGGATCGAGCTCGGTGAGGAGCGTACCGAAATTCAGGTTGAAGCCGATGGCGAGCGGCAAGAGGCCGAGCACTGCGGTAACGGCGGTGAGCAGCACGGGGCGGAGACGCGTTTTACCGGCGGTGATCAGTGCTTCGCGGGAAACATCGATCGGCAGCTCGCCATCTTCAGGGAGGCCCAGTTTTTCGCGTTGCCGCTCGAACAGGAGCCGCGCGAAGTCCATGAGCACGATGGCGTTGTTCACCACCACGCCGATCAGCGAGATGATGCCGAGCATGGTCATCAGGATGATGAAGTCCATGCGGAACACGATGAGCCCGAGGAACACGCCGATGGTGCTGAAGAGCACGGTGCTGAGGATCACCATCGGGTAGCTGATGCTGTTGAACTGCCACACGATGATGAGGAACACGATGAACAGCGCGATGAGGAAAGCGCGGCCGAGGAAGGCCATTTCTTTCCCCTGCTCTTCTTGTTGCCCGGTGAAGGACATGCCGAAGCGTTCGTCCTTCTCGTAGCCATTGAGGGCATCCTTCATTTCGGCGATCACGTCGTTGCTGTTGTAGCCGGCGATCACGTTGCTGCTCACGGTCACCACGCGTTTCAGGTCTTGGCGCTTGATCGCGCTGAAGGTGGTGGTGCGCTCATCCTTCGCCACGGCGCTGATGGGCACTTGGCGGATCTGGCCGCTGAGCATGTCGCGGAACGTGATCTTCATGTCCATGATGGTACCCACGTCATAGCGTTGGTCGTCACGCAGGCGCACCTGGATCTTGTAGTCGTCGTCATCGCCTTCCACGCGGTAGGTGCTCACCTCCTTGCCGAAGAGCGCGGTGCGGATGGCATCGGCCACGGCGTACGTGCTCACGTTCAAGCGGCCGGCTTTCGCACGGTCGATCACGATCGGCATCTCGGGCTTCGCGCGGTCGATGTCGATGCGCAGCGCTTCCACACCGGGCACGTTCTTGCTTTCCATGAACTGCTTCAAGCGATCGGCCTCGGCGAGCAACGGTTCGATCTCGTCGCCGCTGATCTCGATGTTGATCGGCTTGCCTGTCGGCGGTCCAGCAGCGTCCTTGTCCACCGTGACGATCACTCCCGGATAACCGGCGAGTTCCTTCTGGAGCTTCAGCAGGATATCGTTCGTTTTCAACCCATGGCGTTCGGCATATTTCACGAAGCTGAGCTGGATACGGCCTTTGTTCGGGGTGTTGGCCATGCTTACGCCTTGCGCGGGATCGCTGGTGCCGTTGCCCACTTGGCTGATCACGGAATTGATGAGCAGGTTCTTATGCTCCTTCGTTACCGTGCCGTCGCTGTGCGTCACATCCACCTCGTGCATATAGGGAGCGGTGTTCACGATGTCGTCCACTTGCTTTTCCAGCAACCGGGTGATCTCGTTCGTCTTTTCGATGTCCGTACCGATCGGTGCTTCGATGAACACGTTCACGTACTTCGGTTCGTTGATCGGGAAGAACTCGACTTTCGGCGGGAAGAGGCCCAGAAGGACGAAGGCAAGGAAGAGCAGACCGATGGTGCCGAGGAAGAAGGTGCGGGGATGGTGCTTGGCCAGTGCGAAGCGGAGGAATCCCTCGTAGCGCTTCTCCAAGCGTGGGAGGAAGTTGTCTTGGAACCAGCGGGTGCCGGGTACGCCAACCCATAGGTTCAACAGGCCGAGTATCGCGGCGATCACCGTGAACGTGCCGAGACCTGTCACGAAGCCGGAGTGTGATGACATGCCGAGCACGGCGATGAGCGTACCGAGCACGGCGAGGATGCCGACGATGCGGTAGACTTTCTTCGCGTTCGGGTTCTCGCGTTCCACCTTCATGAACTGGGTGCTGAGCGCGGGGTTCACCACGAGCGCCACGAAGAGCGAGGAGCTGAGGGACACCATGAAGGTGATCGGCATCCATTTCATGAACTGGCCCATGAGGCCCGGCCAGAAGAGCAGCGGTACGAACACCATGACCGTTGCGGTGGTGGCGGCCACGATGGGCAGTGTCACTTCGCCTACGGCTTTTCGGGTAGCGGCCATCGGCGGTTCGCCGTTGGTCATGTGGCGGTAGATATTCTCCACGATCACAATGCCGTCGTCGACCAGTCGGCCGAGGGCGAGGATCAGCGAGAAGAGCACCATGATGTTCAGCGTCACCCCGAAAGCGTTCAGGATGATGAAGCTGATGAACATGCTCATCGGGATCGCGAGGCCTACGAAGAGCGCGTTGCGCAGGCCAAGGAAGAAGAGCAGCGTACCGACCACGAGGATCACGCCGAAGATGATGTGGTTGAAGAGCTCGTCCACCTGCACGCGTGTGTCGTCGCTCTGGTCGTTGGTGAGGGTGATCGTCACGTCCTCGGGGATAACGGTACCACGCGACTCCTTGAGAATGGCGTTGATCTTGTCGCTGGCCTCGATGAGGTTCTCGCCTGCGCGTTTGATGATGTCGACCATCACCACGGGCTTGCCGTACTCGCGGGCGTAGCTGTCTGCCTCTTTGAAATCGAAGCTGACCTCGGCCACATCGCGCAGGCGTACCTCCTGCATCTTCTCGTTCTTGATAACGATGTTGCGGATGGTCTCCATATCGTTGAACTCACCGATCACGCGCACCGCACGGCGCTGGCCGTCGGTGAGCACTTCGCCACCGCTCATGGTGAGGTTTTCGGTCTGCAACGCCATGGCCACATCCCCGAAGTTCAGTTGCAGCGCTTCGAGCTGGTGGAGGTCCACGTTCACCTTCACCTCCTTCTCGGGCACGCCGCGGATATCCACCTTGTTGATCTCCGGCAGCGCTTCGATGCGGTCCTCGAGGATCTTGGCGTAGTGGTGCAGTTGGTCGATGCTGTAGTCACCGCTGAGGTTGATGTTCATCACGGGCATCATCTCCGAGAAGTTCATCTCGAAGATGTTCGGCTCGGCGGGCAGGTCCTTGGGGAAGTCCACATCCCCCTGTGCCTTGTCCACCGCGTCCTTGACTTTCCGCAGAGCTTCGGTAGGGCTGATGTCGTAGCTGAACTTCACCTGGATGGTGCTGTAGTTCGGCACGCTGGTGGAATTGATCTCATCCACCCCGGTGATGGTATTGATCTCCTTCTCCAGCGGTTTGGTGATCAGCTTCTCGATGTCGACCACCGAGCTGCTGTTGTAGGGCGTGCCCACGTAGATCTCCGGTGTCACCACCTCCGGGAAGCTCTCCTTCGGCATGGCGATGTAGGAGTAGATCCCGTACACGAAGATCAGCGCGGTGATCACGATCACGGTGGTGCGGTTCTTCACCGCCCAACTGGTGATGGCGAACTGCTTGCCTTGGCCTTCGCCGTAGGCGTCGTTCTCGATGCTGTTGTGGTCCATGGTGTTCTGATTATCCACAGATTTCACAGATGGGGCCCAACAGCGTTGCCGCGAGCGCATTCAATCTGTGTGACTGCGAGATCTGTGGAAGCATTTCTATTCGTTCTGCGGAACCGTTCACAGTTTCGTCACTTTCACTTCCTGTCCATCACCCACGCTCTTTGCGCCTTCCTCTACGATGGTGGCACCGAAAAGCTGCGACGTGTTGCCATCAGTAGCGCTGATCATCGTGTTCTGCTTATAGTCGGCCACGCGCTTCACCATCACCTTCTTGGTGAGCTGGTTGCCATCCTTGTTCTCCAGTACGAAGACGTAATTGTTGCCCTGCACGTCCTCCTGGATCACTTTGCTCGGCACCACCAGGGCACTGTCCTTCACCAGGTCGCGCACATGGATCAGGCTCAACAGGTTCGGGCGCACCATATCGGTACCGGCCGGCATGCGCACGCTCACTTTGAAGGTCCTGTTCGCGGGGTTGATGAAACGGCTCACATTGGTGAGTGTGGCGCTCAGCGTATCACCGAGCGAAGGGAATTCGACCATAACGGGGTCGCCATTCTTCACGCGTTGCAGGTAGCTTTCCGGCACGTCGGCTTCGAGCGTCGCTCCGCTGGGGTCCACCACGCGGGCCACGGCCGCCATAGGGCTGGTCATGTCGCCAACGCTCACCATGATGTCGTCTACAACGCCGTCGAAGGGGGCGGTCACATTGCTCAGGCGCACCTGCTCACGGATGGACGCCACTTGTGCGGCAGCCTGTTCGTTCTGGCTCTTGGCCTGCAGGTATTGGATCTCGCTGCCGATCTTCTGTTCCCAAAGTTTCCCCTGCTTCTCGAAGACGTCTTTGGCGAGTTTCGCTCCGGCCTCCGCGGCATCGAGCTGGCGCGCCACCGCGTCATTGTCGAGGTCGATGATCAACTGCCCGGTGCGCACGCGATCCCCCTCGCTCACCAGGATGCGGCGCACGCGCCCGCCCATGGTAAAGAGGTCCGCGCTCTTGTCGGCTTTCACGTTGCCGTGTACTTCCACGAAGTGCTCGAAGCGCGTCGGGTTGAGCACCATAGTGGTCACGCTGGGCAGGTTCTTCTTCACCGTGCTGTCGTTCTCGGCGAGCCAGGTATCCACTTCCTTGATCTTCTCGCCGGTCGCTTTGTAGGCGGCCTTCAACGAGTCGAGTTCGGCTTTTTTGCGGCCCAGGTCATCGTTGGGCGTGGCCGCGCCACAAGCCGCGAGGAGGGCTGCGATACTGAGGTAAACGAACGTGTTCTTCATCACGGTGGTGGTTCTTGTAGCTTGAAGCTGGGATCTTGTGTCTTGTATCTTCAATAGAGGTCGAGCGCTTTGCGCAGATCGGCGCGCACCATGAGCAGTTCCACCATGCGTTGGATGTACGTCTGTTGTGCGAGGAGGTAGTTGCCCTGCTCCTGCGTAAGCTCGAAGCTGGCGGCGCTGCCGTTGGTGAATTTGATGGTGGTGCGGTCGAAGATGTTCTTGGAAAGTCCCATGTTGCGCTCTTCGGTCTTGAAGTTGTCGTAGGCTGAACGCGCTTGCGAGCGCTGCTGTTCGGCCATGGCGATCAAGCGTTGCTCGGTGGCGGTCTGGTTGATCTTCACCTGCTCCAGCGCGAGCTGGCTCTGCTTCACCTTGTGGTACCGCATGCCGCTGCTGAAGATCGGGATGTTGAGTTGCAATCCCCACAGAGTGGTAGGGAAGAACGGGTAGGTCCCTCCGGGATCGAATTCCGGTCCGTTCCACACCTGAGAGTGTGAAAGGAAACCGCCGAGGGAAGGAAGGGCTTTGGCCTTGTCGGCCTTTACGTTGAGTTCTTGCAGGCGCACGAGCGTGTTCGCAGAGCTCTGTTCAATGTGGGAATTCGGGTCGAGGGGTTTTTCAGTCAGGCCGATCTCCCCCGCATCGTTCAGGATGGTCTCCAGCTTGTCGGTGAGGGTGATGGGCGTGCCTTGCGGCGTACCGAGCGTG
>JANOPI010000257.1:0-8295 GCA_031421755.1 Flavobacteriales bacterium
GTACCTGATCCTCCACCAGGGCAAAATGGCGCGCGCATACACTTACGTGCTCCCTCTGCCTGCGAAAGCCGCCGGTACCCAGGCGCATCACGTCTTGCGCACGCGCTTCATAGCGGACTATGCGATCGGAATATCGAGCACCTACGAACAGGTAAAGGCCGACCTGGTCCGTGGAAACGCCTACTTGCCGAATCCGGCGGTGTTCGCGTTCTCTTCGGACGTCACCTTGCCGACCATCGAGACCTTCCTTCCGCTGGCGAAACAACTCGTTTTCCAGGTCGTGTGCGCACGATCGGCCTAAGAACCGGCCTTCGCGGGCCTATCGAACCACACAGTGGACAGGTCCAAGAATTCGATGGAGTTGATGCGGAGGTCCATTACCCATGGATGGCTGAGGTAAACCACCTGCTCGTGGTAGAGCGGTGCAACCGGCATTTGTTCCATGGCCGAGCGCTCTGCTTGAGCAAGGCCCCGCAAACGGGTATCCCGGTCGGTGGACCGGGCGGCCGCAGTGAACAGGTCGTCGAAGGTTTGCTGGTGGAATCGGGTATTGTTGATCGACGCGGGGAGTGTGGTGTCCAGCACGGCATTCTTGCCGTAGAGTAGTGCCAGGAAGTTCTCCGGGTCCGGGTGGTCGGCCGTCCAGCCCTCGCGCCAGATCCGTGCCTGCACCATCTCCACCCGTTCGTAATGCCTGTCAGCAGGAAGCACACTGATCGAAACGGGCACGTGCAGCTCCCGCTCAAGCATCGCCTGCACGGCCTCCGCCACGCGTACATATCCGAAGCCGTCCGCGTTCACTTGGAGTTGCAATGCGGGGAAACCGCGCCCGCCCGGGTAGCCGGCCTCACCCAAGAGTTCACGCGCGCTGTCCGGAGCGAAGGGTACCCCAGGGACCTCCTCGTACGGATACCCATCGAGGCCTGGTGCCACGATACCATGGAGTGCTGGGGCAGCGAAACCACCGAGAACGGAATCCACCAATAAGCGGCGATCGATCGCCAAGGCGAAGGCTTTGCGCACGCGCACATCGCGAAAGGGTGCGTGGAAAGCGTCGAATCCATAGAACTGGGACGTGAGCGAAGGGATCGCCCGCATGGTGAAGCGCTTCTCACCAGAGCGTGCGTCCACCGAATCCTTCAGGTCGCCGAGCCGATCAACGGGCAGCTCGAGCAGCGCCGTAACCCGGCCTTGCAGGAATTCATCGAATTCCGCGTTCTTATCATCGGCGAACGTGATCCGGACCGCATCGAGGTAGGGCAACGCACGCCCCTCGTCGTCCATATCCCAATAGTGAGGGTTGCGCTCCAGGATCATCGCTTCACCTACATGCATCTCGTGCAGGGTGAACGCGCCGGTGCCGATGGCATGCGCTCCGAGTTCATTTTCGTAAGCGGCCATCAGTTCCTGTGGCCAGATCCAGCAGCCCTGATGCGCGATGATCTGCAGGAAGTTGGGGCTGGGGTGCGTAAGCGTGATACGCACAGTGGCGTCGTCCAGCTTCCGTATCCCCTCCACACCCCCTTTCTCGGGCACACCATCCGAAGCCGCATAGTGGGTGTTGGCCCCCAGCACCCTGTCCTGGAAAAGCCACATCATCTGATCGCCCAGCCCTTGGGTGCAGATAGCTGTGAAGCAGCGCACCACATCGTCAGCTGTCAGCTCTCGACCTTTGCCATCGGGGAATGCGGGGTCATCGTGGAAGCGCACACCGGGCCGCAAGTGGAAGGTGTACCTGGTGGCACTTTCGTCCACCTCCCATTTTTCGGCCAAGCACGGAATGACTTCCAACGTAGCGGGATCGAAGGAGACGAGGCCTTGATAGACCTGGCTCATGATCCGGAAGGCCGAGGCCTGGGTGAGGGTGAGGGGGAAAATACTCCTGAGCGCCTCGGTCTCATTCAGGTTGAAAACGCCTCCGAAGCGTGACCCGACGGACAGCCCCACCCGCGGGGTTTCCGTGCAAGCAGGCAGGAGTGCGAGAAGAATGAACGAAAAAAGCCCGGCCCGCATAGTGGAGTTCCAAAAGTAGAAGGGGCGCTCCGGGCAACGACCGCCGTGATCCAGCGTTACCAACAGTGTCGTTTTGATGGACACCGGACCTTCGCCTGATTCCGGTCGATCTTTCCGGCGCCCCTGCCCGTTACGTTTTGAGCCGCGCATCCACATCGCACCTCCCCCACTTCGCTTGCTGGATCGCGCTGCTCCTGCCCGTACTCGTCCACGCACAGACGGAACCCCGGGAGCAGGACAATCGCAGGATGCGGCGTGTTGTCCTGGATCGGGACACGGTGCGGCTGGACTCCGTGAGCATCGCGCCGGGTTCACTGACGCTCTGGTTGGACAGCACGGCGATCGACACGGCTCATTTCCGGGTGGATCCATGGCACGCGTTGCTCTTCCGCAAGAAGGGCGCACCGTCCGATACGCTCATCGCACGATACCGTTCGATGCCCTTGTTGCTGGCGGGACCTTATCGCCACAAAGACCCAGCACGCCTGCTGAACACATCAACCGAGCGCGCGGACCCGTTCAAATACATACCGGGAAAGAAGGAGGAAGACCCGCTCGGCATCCAAGGCCTCAACAAGAGCGGCAGCATCTCGCGGGGCATTCTGTTCGGCAACAACCAGGACCTCAGCGTGAACAGTGCGCTCAATCTGGAGTTGAGCGGCAAACTCACCGACCGGATCAATGTGCTGGCGTCGGTCACGGACAACAACATTCCCATCCAGGCCGGAGGCAATACCGCGGAGCTGCAGGATTTCGACCGGGTCTTCATCAAGCTGTTCGATGACCGGCAAGAGCTCATCGCCGGGGATTTCGTTCTGGAACGTCCCCGGAGCCATTTCCTCACGTGGTTCAAGAAGACCAAGGGCATCGGCTACTCCACACTGCTGGGGAAGAACCCGCGCGATACGACCTCATCGGCGGCGCGCGGGGTGCTCTCATTGAGCGCCGCGATCAGCAAGGGCAAGTTCTCGCGCAACGTGATCCAAGGGATCGAGGGCGTGCAGGGTCCATACAGGCTGAACGCGTCGGAGGGCGGGCTCTTCATCATCGTGCTCAGCGGAACCGAGCGCATCTTCATCGATGGGCAGCTGATGGCGCGTGGGCAGGAGAATGATTACGTGATCGACTACAACACCGCGGAAGTGACCTTCACGGCCAAGCGCCTGATCACAAAGGACCGACGCATCACGGTGGAATTCCAGTACAGCGACAAGAACTATGCGCGGTCCCTGGTGCGGTTGACCAATGAATGGACCCTGGGCCGCACCGATCTGCGCGCGAACATCTACACCGAGCAGGACAGCAGGAACCAGTCCTTGCAACAGACCTTGAGCGATGTGGACAAATTGGCGCTGGCTGAAGCAGGTGACGACCCGTTGGCGGCCACCACCCCTGGCATCGACAGCGTGGGCTACAACGTGGATGAGGTCCTTTACGCCGAGCGCGATTCCCTCGGTTACGATCCGGTCTACGTGTACAGCACCGATCCTGCTGTTGCGATCTATCGCATCACCTTCAGTTCGGTGGGGCCTGGCAATGGTGACTATGCCCAAGAGCAATTCACGCCCAACGGTCGCGTGTTCAAATGGTTGGGTCCGGACACGCTCAATGGAACGATCGTCCGCAGGGGGGACTATGCACCCGTTCGTGTTCTGGTACCGCCCCGTTCGCAGCAGGTGATCGAGGTCGGTGCCACACACCGGTTCACCGATCGGCTGAAAGCGTGGACGGATGTGGCTTGGAGCAACGACGACAGGAACACGTTCAGTTCCTTGGATGATGCCAACAACGCGGGCAGCGCGTTGCGTGCCGGGGCCGAATACGCCATTCCGATCAGCAAAGCGGACAGCACCCTGCGGCTGGTCATCGGCACGGACAACGAATGGCTGGCGCGCACCTTCCGCCAAGTGGAGCGCTTCCGTCCCGTGGAATTCGAACGGAACTGGAATGCGCTATTAATACCGCAAGACAATGATCAGGTGCTTGCGGAAGTGAGTCTCGGCCTTCGGGCCGGAAAGAAGGGGGCGGCCAGGCTCTCGTCCAGCATGTTCCGCATCTCTGACCGGTACACGGGGTATCGGCAGGCCTTGGAAGGCGACATGCACTTCGGTCAATACGACGTGGGCGGAACCGCCAGCGTGCTGAACACCACCGCGAAACTCATCGTGAGCGACTTCGCCCGCCACAAGGTGCGGGTGCAGCGCCGGATGAAACGCATCACGGTAGGCCTGCGCGATGAGCATGAACTGAACCGCTTCCGCAGCGACACCACGGGGGCGTTGCTCGCCGGGAGTTACCAGTTCCTGGATTGGGAAGCTTTCGTGCAGAGCACGGATACGGCGACCACCCTGTTCCGTTTGGGTGGGGGCCAGCGGTACGAACAGGCGTTGAGGGGCACAGGACTCGTACCGAGCACTGAGGCCACGGCGCTAACGGCCTCCTTCAACCTGAAAGGCGATGGACGACGCCGTACCGGACTTTCCTTCACATACCGAAGTTTGAAGATCATTGACAGCCTGGTGACCGCGCAGCGGCCGGAGGACACTTGGCTGGGGCGCTTGGAACAGGACCTCACCACCTTGAAGGGCGCATTGCGTTTCAACTTCTTCTATGAGCTGGGCAGTGGTCTCGAACAACGGCGTGAATTCATTTATGTGCAGGTGCCCGCGGGTCAGGGCACCTACGTATGGATCGATTACAACGGGAACGGCCTGAAAGAGCTCAACGAGTTCGAGATCGCCAACTTCACCTACGAGGCCGATCACATCCGGGCATACACCCAGACCAACCAGTACGTGCGGGTCTTCAAGAACCAACTGAGCGCGGCGTTGGACCTGCGGCCGGGGGCGGTATGGGCCGACCGCAAAGGATTCAAGGGCTTTGTGGCGAAGTGGAGCGACATGGCGAGCTACCGGTCGGACCGAAAGTCAGGAACCGACCGGGTGGAAAGCGCGCTGGACCCGTTCAAGCTCGACCCCACAGATACCTCGATCACAGCATTCTCAGCCTCGTTGCGCAATACCGTTTACTACGACAGGAGCGGCCGCAAGTGGAGCATGGATCACAGCCGTCAGAGCGATCGCAACAAGAGTCTTCTCCTCAACGGTTTCGAGACACGCCTCCGCGATGCGGACATCATACACGCGCGGTGGAATACCACGACGAAATGGACCGTTGAGTTGGAGGGCGAGACCGGTCGAACCGCGAGCACGAGCGATCTGCTCGCCGGGCGCACGTATTCCATCGACCTGCGCTCCACCCGTCCGAAGGTGACCTGGCAACCGAACACGAGCCTGCGGATCAGCTCACAATTCAAGTACAGCGAAAAGAAGAACCGCGCGGAATTCGGTGGTGAGGAAGCCATCATCCAAGACCTTGGTGTGGAATTGCGCTGGAACACCGCGGGCAAAGGATCCATCCAGGTGAACGGCAACCTGGTTGACATCTCCTATTCCGGCAATGTGAGTTCCTCGCTCGGCAACGAAATGCTGTCCGGACTGAAGCCCGGAACCAACAGCACATGGGCGCTCATCATACAGAGGCGCTTGAGTGATAACTTGCAGGTGGACCTCACCTATAATGGCCGCAGGAGCGAAGGGAGCCCCATGATCCATGTAGGGGGCGCACAGGTGCGGGCGTATTTCTGAGCGCGGTAGCCTTAGCCGGGTTGATACGGTTACTTCAAGATGAACGAGGTGGTTCCCACCTGGCCGCCACTCTCGTACACCTCCACGATGTACTGCCCGCTCACCATGTCGCCCGTAGCCTTCCAGTACACACACATGTCCAACGGTTGGTTCTGGTAGTCGGCCTCACGCTTCGCACTGTATTCGCCTTCCACCCCATTGAACTGGAAGCGGTTGTTGCCTTCAGCTGCCGGAAGCACGGAGCCATCGGGACTGATCACCCGGACGTAGAAAGTTTTCGGACCTGCTTTCGCAGTGAGGTTTTCCCCGACGGAAAAGCAGCACTTGACCTGTGTGGCCTTCTTGGCGCGGTCCGTGTCCACTTGCTTGCCGCTGCTCCGCTCGAACATGCCGGAAGCTGTCATCACGGTGCTTCGCAGTACGGATCCCCGCGCGATGACCGCTTGCTGCTCCGCGCTGGTTGTTTCCAGGGCGGCTTTTTGTCCCTTGACCTCACCGAGTTCCTGTTTGGTGGTGAGGTTCTCGGCGGTAAGCGCTTGGTTCAAGGTGTTCAAGGAGTCGATCGTGCCGATATAGCCCTGCATGATCCGCTTCAAGGTTTCGATCTCCTTCTTCGCTTTGATCCTGCCCGCTTCGCTCGATCTGGACTGTTTGATCAGGTCTTCGATATGTTCCTTCTGGGCGGTGATCTCCGCATTGAGCTGTTCGTTCTCGGTGCTCAACGTGTCGTATTGGGAAAGCATGTCCTCCAGCAATTTGGTGACATTCTCCTTCTCGCCCGTAACGGCCAGCACCTGTTGTTGGGCGTCCTGGGCCTGATCCCCCTTCTGGTTCCAGAGATAAAGCAGCACGACGTTGCTGATGAGCAGCAGCACGACAAGGGCGAGCAGCAGCGCATTGGAGCGGTTCTTCGGAGCGGGGGTCGTCTGGTCCATAGGGAGGTTGGCCACACCAACGGCAGTGGCCGGGCGAAGTTATCTTGGGCCTGTGGCGAGGCCTGTAATGCGCTTCGTCGTTTTCAACAAAGTATTGAACCCGATGCGCCCGTCCACGAATGTGCTCTATGACTTCGCGGGGCTATTTCTGCCTCGGCGATGTGCCGCCTGCTCCACCGCGCTCATGCGCCATGAACGTGTGCTCTGCTTGGTGTGCGAGCAGGACTTGCCGCTCACGCGCTTTCATGCCGATGAGGACAACGTTGTGGAGCAGGTCTTCAAAGGGCGGTTACGCCTGCAAGCGGCCAGCGCGATGCTGCGCTTCACGCGCGACGGCATGGTACAGCACATGCTCCATCGCTTGAAGTACAAGGGTGATAGTGAGGTGGGGCTGGACCTTGGCCGTCGGATGGCGGTTGAACTGATGGGCTGCTGGCGCTTTTCCTCGCTCGATACAGTGATCGCCGTGCCACTCCACGCATCGAAGTTGCGCCAACGCGGGTTCAACCAGGCGCAGGTGCTGGTGGACGGATTGCGGGAGGTGTGGCCGTTGGCCGACCCCGGGCGCGAACTGCTCCGCGTAGTGAGCACGCGCACGCAGACCAAGAAGGGGCGGATGGAACGCTGGACCAACGTGAAGCAGGCGTTCCAACTGGCGCATCCGGAGGTACTGCGTGATCGTCATGTGCTGCTGGTGGATGATGTGGTGACCACGGGCGCTACCCTCGAGGCGTGCGCCAACGCCCTCGCAGCTGTGCCCGGCCTGCGGATCAGCGTGTTCACCTGTGCGTGCGCTTGAGGGCCGCGCAGGGTGAAGCAGGATACTTTCGCGCCCAGCGGGTCCCCGTCGGAACGCGACATCTATGTCCGAAGAGCTGATCATACCCGCGACACAGGACCGCGTAAGCCTATATGGCGCGCTCGCCCCGCAGATGCGTGAGCTGTTGAGCGAAGAGCGCGACCCGATCGCCGCGATGGCCAACATGTGCGCTGCGCTGCGACAGACATTCGGCTGGCACTGGGTAGGGTTTTATCGGGTGATGGGCGCTGAACTCGTACTGGGGCCCTTCCAAGGCCCTGTCGCCTGCAGCCGCATCGGCCATGGTAAAGGTGTGTGCGGTACGGCATGGGCGGAGGAGAAGGTGCTTGTGGTGCCGGACGTGGAAAAATTCCCCGGCCATATCGCCTGTAGCGCACTCAGCAGGAGCGAGATCGTGGTGCCTGTTCGGGACCGCAGCGGTCGGATCGCGGCTGTTCTTGATATCGACAGCACGGAACTTGCTGACTTCGGCGAAGTGGACGCGCACGCCCTCGGTCGCCTGTGCGCGCTGCTTGAGCCCTTGTTCGAATGAAGCGCCTTCTCGCGCCACTGTTCCTGGTTCTCGTGTCCGCCTGCGCCCAAGTGCGCGAACTCCAGGGCGGAGAGAAAGACTTGGAGGCGCCGCTGTTGTTGGCGGCCGAACCCCCGAGCGGCACGGTGCGCTTCAGCAGTGATCGCATCGTTCTGCGGTTCGACGAGCGGATCAAGCTCGACCGTTCGCGGGACCGCCTGTTGATCTCGCCGCCTTTGGACAAACCGCCGGAGGTGAGCGTGCGGGGCGGGCAGGAAATGGTGATCGACCTGCGTGCGCCACTGGCCGCGAACACGACATACACGTTCAATATCGGCGAGGCGATCATGGACATCACCGAGGGCAACC
>JANOPI010000258.1:0-4271 GCA_031421755.1 Flavobacteriales bacterium
GTTGAAGACTTCACGCCACTACTGCGTTGACGGCGTTTCCTTTGCTCCCATGAAAACCGAAGCCCAGATCCTGGCCCACATGGTGGACCGCGCGCGGCAGTACACGCGCCTTTACCTGAGCCAACTGAAGGATGTTGACC
This sequence comes from Flavobacteriales bacterium, assembly GCA_031421755.1. Lineage (GTDB taxonomy): Bacteria > Bacteroidota > Bacteroidia > Flavobacteriales_F > PHOS-HE28 > PHOS-HE28. The sequence goes on from JANOPI010000258.1 coordinate 141, forward strand.
CGCACCGTGAGTTCGAAGCGGATGGCAAAAAGCTGAACACCTTGTTCTGGCTGGTGGCGCACATGACGGTGAGCGAGAACTTCCTGCTATTGCGTTCCACCGGTGGGCACTTCGAGAAATTCAGCTGGGCGAAGCACTTCGGCATCGGCTCGCAGGGGTTACCGAAGGAACAATGCCCGCCGTACGAAGAAGTGTGGGCGATGTTCAAGGGCATCCATGAGCGCACCATGGCGCACCTGCCCACCTTGAGCGATGAAGCGCTGGAGCAGCCGAACGCTACCGGTTTGCCGCTCATCGGCACTACGGTCCGCGATGTGATCACGCACGGCATCCGTCACGAGAGTTTGCACACGGGGCATATCAGCTGGTTGTGCAAGCTGTATGGGGTGAAGACGATGTGAATGCCCAGTCCACCGCCAAGACGCCAAGGACGCCACGAGAACGCCACGTTGATTGAAAGGGGAGGTCTACGTTCCACCGCCACGTCGCCACGAACGCAAAGGGAGCACTAAGGTGTTCCAGAGCGATCAGAACATTGCACTGCCAAAACGCCAAGGACGCAACGGGAACGCCACGTTGATTGAAAGGGGAGGTCTACGTTCCACCGCCACGACGCCACGAACGCAAAGGGAGCGCCACGCCCATTCAAGGCGATGTCAGCCTTCCGCCGCCACAACCGAACTACGCAACGGGAACGCCACGTTCTATGCCCGCGCCATCTTCATTGATCCAGTCCGACGCGCACCTGACGCCGCTCGCGCGCCACGTGTTGAATACCGTGACGGGCGTTCCGCTGCGCTTGTTGGACGGGGTGCGTGTGAAGCCAGCGAGCGCGAACTGGCTGCGCGCGCCGTGGTACCGCTACCATCGCGGGGGCGCGATCACGGTGGGGCGCACGATCTGGTTCACGCGCAAGTGGTTCGATGCGGAGGGCTACGGTGATGATTCATTGCACGCGACCTGGAACTGGTTGCAGCATTTGGCGCATGAGGTGGGACACCTTCCGCAGGCGGAGCGCTTCGGCTATGGCCTGCTCGGCAAGGCGCGCTACGTGCTGGCGTTCACGCGGCAATACGGAGGGCGGGCGGCCCTGATGAAAAGCGAAGTGCATGACGGAGCCCCCTTGGAGATCGAAGCGGACCGGGGTCGTTGGGCGCTGATCCAACTCATCGGCGACAAGCCCCTCACCCACTCGCTCGTGGCCGCGCTGCATGTCGGTGATACCGAAAAGGTGGTCGATCTGTGCGAACGATCAGCGGGCCGTGCGGAAGACCTGCGGAGGGTCTACGGGGCCACCGTGGCGAAGGGTGTGCGCGGATAACTCACGGACGATCGAATGAAATGCGCGACGAACCGGTGATCGGTATGGCGGGGCCAAGGAACTTCGGCGAAGCATCGAGCCAGACGTTCAATACGGCTTTCGCACAAGCGAGCGGTTCGCGCACGCGGCTGCCAGCGCAGGCGCTTCCGTCCGGCGGATCCGCTGAGACACCAACAGCATCCAATCCGACAGCGCGCGCCAGATAGACCGCACGCGGCAAGTGGAAGGCTTGCGAAACGATGAGCGCGCCGTCCACTTGGAAGATCCGGCGTGCACGCACCATCGTATCGTAGGTATCGAAACCGGCGTGGTCCAGGAACACATGCGCTTGCGGAACACCGCGCTCCACGAGCCAGGCGCTCATCGCATTCACTTCATCATACCCGCGGGTGCCATGGTCGCCGCTGAGGAGCAAGCGCTGCACACGGCCGCTTTCGTAGAGGGCCAACGCTCTAGCCAATCGTTCTTCCAGGCACCCGGACGGGTCATCGCCGTTCACCCGGCAACCGAGTACGATGGCCGTGAAGCGTTGCGGCCCTTCCGCGGTGGCCGGGCCGATGAACCCAGAGGACGCCAAGGAAACCCGCCGCGACATGTCCGCGCAGAACGCCAATGCCAGAGCACTCGCGTATGCCGCACCCATCACCAGACGAAAGAACATCCGTTGCACGCGACGAAACTATCGGAGGCTCTGCCACATCTGATCATCCACGCCGTTGTTCACCATTCTTGGCGGTAGCGAAAAGTCCGACCACGCGCGACCCCTTTACTTTCGCGTTCCACGAACGCTGGATGCGACCGATCAAGAATGCCCTGCTATGCCTGGCCTGCTGCCTGGGCATCACCACCATGGCCCAGAAGGACGATCAGCGCCCCTTGGTGCAGTTCAGCGGCGTGGTGGTCACCGGGGACAGCCTTTTGCCGGTGCCATTCGTGAGTATCGGCACCATGGGCAGCTTCCGGGGCACGGTGAGCGATGTGTTCGGCTATTTCAGTTTTGTGGCGCAAGTGGGTGATACGCTGGGTTTCGCGGCGGTGGGCTTCAAACGCGACCTGTTCGTGGTACCCGACTCGATCCGCGATACCAAGTATTCCATGATCCACGTGCTTCACCCGGACACCATCCTGCTGAACCCGGTGATGGTAACGCCGTGGCCCAGCAAAGAGCAGTTCGCGGAAGCCTTCCTCAACCTTCGCCTGAGCGAGGACGACTACCAGGTAGCGCTGCGCCACTTGAGCAATGCGGAGATGATGCAGCAGATGGAGAACATGCCTTCGGATCCCGGCCTGAGCCAATCCATTGCGGCGAGCCTCGCCAACACGCGGCTTTACCAGCAGGGCGGCATGCCCACGATCAGCTTGCTGAACCCCATTGCCTGGGCGCAATTCATGCAGGCGTGGCGCAGCGGGAAGTTCAAGAAGAAGTAGCACGTATCGACGGATTCGCTACTGTCCCCTAGTTTGGCATCGGGCCACCGGGCACATATGCCTTGGGCCCCCACCTATGCTCCACACCCGGTTCCTGCTGCCGATGCTCTTCTCCGCGCTGTTGCACTCCTGCTCAGAGCCACTATCCACCACCGATGCGCAGGCCGCACCTGTAGAAACGCGTCCAATGGCGATCGACGCGGAGGCGGACAGTTCGGCGCCCGCCATTCCACAGGAGGATCGAAGCACGGTGCCCTTCGATGTGAACGGCCCGCGCTACACCTGGTCGATCATGCCGGCCGCGAACGGCACCTACGGCTTCGCCATCTACGATCGCGGCAAGCTTTACATCGACCAGCAGATCGCCACCGGACTTTCCGAGCCGATAGGCTGGAAGCAGAAGATCGACGCGCGCACGGCGGCGGTCGCTGCCCTGGAGAAACTGGAGAAGGGCGAAGTGCCCGAAGGACTGAACGTGGTGGGCAAGTAGAACCTGAGCGCGTGTCCTTCAGCGACCATTTTTCGCGCATCGCTGCGAACTATGCGGCGTATCGGCCGCATTACCCAGTTGAGCTTTTCATGCACGTGGCGAGGTTGTGTGCAGTTCGTGATCGCGCCGTTGATTGTGGCACCGGCAACGGTCAGGCAGCATACGGCCTCGCCGCACATTTCAGCGAAGTGGTGGCCATCGACCCGAGCGCTGAACAGATCGCTTCCGCCTTCGCGCACGAACGGGTGCGCTTCGCCATCGCGCCTGCGGAGCACATGCCCGTGGAGGATGCCAGCGTGGACCTGGTAACAGCAGCGGCAGCGGCCCACTGGTTCTCGCACGATGTGTTCCACGCGGAAGTGCGGCGCGTACTCAAACCAGGTGGTGTAGTGGCCGTGTGGACCTATTGGAACGCGCACGTTTCGCCCGCGGTGGATGCCGTGATCGAACGCTTCCGATACACCATGGTAGGCCCCTACTGGCCACCCGAGCGTGCGTACGTGAACAGCGCCTACCGCGATCTGCCCTTCCCTTTCGAGGCGCTTCCGGCTCCCGAAATGGAACTGCGCGCAACATGGACGATCGCGCGCTTCCTCGGCTACCTGGGTACTTGGAGCGCGGTAGAGCAGTACCGGACCACCCATGGAACGGATGCGGTAGACCTGATCCGGGCTGACCTGCTGTCGGCTTGGGGCGAAGGCGAGCGAGCGGTGCGCTGGCCCCTGGCGATGCGCATCGGAAGGGTGTGATACGAACACCTGGAGTTCAGTACGTTGCGCAGCGTTTTGCGCTTTGGCATATCGGTTGCAAACTTCGCCTCGCCGGAAGGAACCGGCCACCCATGAAAAAGATCCTCACCACTGCGGCCCTTGCCGCCGCCGTTTGCACCGCG
>JANOPI010000259.1:0-5955 GCA_031421755.1 Flavobacteriales bacterium
GTGGTGGTGATGGTAAGCGGCGCTGTGATGCGAACAGGAACCGAAGCGGGCAGCTCCGCGCTGATGGCGGCCGAGGCCGGGCGTGCGGCGCGCATGGCCTGGGTGAGTGACACGCGGCGACCATCCTGGTAAGCCACCACGAAGGCATCGCGGTAGCCGCGGTCGCGCACCGTGCGTGTGGCCTGCACAGCGCTTTCCGGGGTGGTGAACATGCCCACGGCGTAGCGGGTGAGGCCGTTGCCCACACGTTCGCCGCTCACCGGTGTCATGTCATTGAACAATTCATTCGGGATGTCCTGCTTGAATGCGCCGATCTGTACTTTGTACACCACACCGGCCGGCATGGGCTGATCGATCGGGATCGGTCCGGCTTGCGTTGCGCTGGCACCGATGCTGAACACGTCCGCCATAAGCGGTGCGAGCAAGCGCGGCGATCCTGCATCCGGGGTAGCGGGTGCGGGTCGTTCGAGCACCGGTACCGAAGGAACGGGTGAATTGTCCGCGATGCTTCCCTCGGCGCGAACAGGCTGCACAGGCTCCACTTCCGATCCGCGCGTATCCGGCTGTTGAGTTTCGGCAGCGATGGGCTGATCGGCAACGGGGTGCTGTGCTGGATCGGTGCTGTTCGTGTTGGTGGCGGCTGGCTGGGTGGTCTCACCGGTTGCGGCAGCGCTGGCGGGTTCCACGTCCTGTTGCAAGCTGCGCGCCTGGGCGAGCATCGGCTCCACGCGGCGGGCGCGCTGCTCCATGGCCATGATGTCAGTGCCACGTTCGGGCGTGAGGGCCTGCAACATGGAAGCGGCCTGCGATTCGTTCACGCCGGCGGCCATGGCCAAGCGTTCGCTGGCGCGGTTCAACGAATCAGCCCGATGGCTGAGCACCACAGCGCGGTCCGTGAGCACACGCGCTTGTTCCATCTGCTCCGGTGTAAGCGCTGCCCCGCCAGGGTTGGTATTGGCCAGGATGTTCTTGCTCTGTTGCAGGAGCGTATCGGCCAACTGCTTGGCGGATGCCGCAGCCTCCTGATCGCGTGCGGCTTCATTCCGCTGCTCCAAGGCCTTGGCGCGCGCCTGGAAATAGCGGCTGCGATCCTCCTCGTTCACCACGATCGCCTGCTCCTGATCGTTCAGGTAGTAGAATTTCTTCAGGCGGTCCCGGAAATCAGTGGCATCCGTTTCCGCGGTCGCACGCTGATCGAGATCCGCGGCCAGTTCACCCGCGCGCAGCGAAGCCGCATGCAGGGAATCAGACTGGACACGTTCCCGCAGCGCGGCGCGCTCCAGCCGTTCGCGGTCCGAACGTTTGGCGGTGGATACGCTGTCCTGAAACGTATTGGCCCGGTCCCCAGCAGCGATCGAGGCATTTTCCAACGCACGCGCGCGCTCCTCCGCCTGCCGCGCTTCCGTGCGCAAAGCGGAAGCGGGTGCTGCAGAAGCGATGGTCGACGGAACAGGGACCGTTGCGGAAGTCGCAGAGCCTGGTGCGGTGTACCCATCCCCTGGTGTTTCCGTGCTCGGTATGGTAGCAGCCACTTGCCCAGCAGGAGGCGTGGACGCCACCGGGGTCCCGGTATCCGAACCGGCTTGCGCAGGTGAAGCTGGAGCTTCCGCCACCTCGGTCGGGTGTTCGCCGGTTTCTGCGGTTTCTTCCGTTGCTGCGGAAGTCGCGGGTACCACTCTGTTCTCGGCGATCGGTGCGTCCACTTCAGCGCGGAACATCTTCTGCTCCACTTCTTCGTAGGTCAGTCGAGTACCCCGCACGAAATCCGGACTCTGGAGGTGGTTGCGTACCGTGTGCGCGCGGTCCATCGATCGCAACGCCGTGAGTTCCTGCGCATAGGCCGTGCGAAGCAAGCTGTCGCGCAGCACGATGTCCTCGGTGCGGTCCGCCTGCTTGCGCAAGCGCTCGGCCTGCTCCATATCCCGCTGTGCGGTGGATTCAAAGGACGTGGCCAATACCACCAGCGGCTCGTTCGGTGCCAAGCCCTGCTTGCTGTTGCTCGCCTTCAGGGTCTTCGTGCTGTCTTCAGCAGCGTCGAATTCTTTGCGGGTGATGTAGCCCATGCGCTGCCCGATCTCCATGCGCAGGATCATGTGGTCGTCGATCAGCCGGTCGGTCTTGTCCCGCAGTTTGGTGGCCTCCTTCCCCATCGCCATGGTTTCCAGCACCCCTTCCAAGGAATCGATGCGGTCCTCCAGCCCAGTGAGCAGCGCCATGTCACGATCGCGCTCACGGATCGCTTCTCCCGCTTCTTCGGTACGGTGGTCCATGATGCTCGTGTACACCTGCTCACGGTCGTCCACGATGTTCACATAGTTGTCATTGTGCGGTGTGGCGCTCGCCGCGATGGGTCGGTCCGCACGCGAAGACGCCGGGGTGTTCTGCGCCAGCGCTGCGTCCTCCATCGTCCGCGTTTCATTCGCGGCGTACGCCTGCTCTGAAGCGGACAGCGCCTGCTCCGCTGCGCGCACGTGCTCTTCCTTCAATTCCCGCAGGCGGTCCACCCGCTGGAGCACCGCTGCGTTCTCGGCAGGGTGCGCCTCCAGGTATTCCAGTTGCCGGGCGTTCTCCGCATCCAAGCTGTCCACCAGCATCAATTCCATGCCATGCAGCGCAGCGCTCCGCTCTTTCCGGTCCTCCAGGTCCCGCTCGATGCGGGCCTTGCTCACCGCATAATCCGCATAGACCCCCGTGATCACCGCAACATCACTCGTAGCAGCATCGAAGGACATCGCCGCCTGGTCCATGGAAGGACCATCGATCGCCAACGGTGCCTCGCCGGTGATGCTTCCGCGCTGATCCTCAGCCGAGGTGGAACCCATTTCGCCGGGCGCTTGTCCGTTGCCCGTGCCGCTGCGGTCCGCTACACGTTCGCCAGTTGCGCCGGTAGCCGCTTCGCCTGTGGATCCCACCACGGACCGTTCACCTGTGCTGCCGGTGCCCAAAGCACCTTCTGTTGAATCTGCGCGCTCACCGCTCGCGGTGCCCCCGGCATTGTCAGCCACCCGTTCCCCGCTTACCGGATCGGTGGTAGACACCTGACCGTTGGCCGTTGTCCCCGTCGCACTGGCGGAAGCCGTTGCGCGCATGGCCTGCTCCAGATCGGCGATCCGCGTGTCCAGACTGTCACGCCGCGCGCGGCGTTTCTCGGCTGCCCGCATTTGCTTCAGCTCGGCCAGTTCATTCGCTTGCACGAAAGCGAGTTCTTCCGCGTCAGGCTGGGCCGCAGGCTCCTCCATGATCGCGCCGTCCTCCTTGCCGTTGGTGCGCTGGGGCTCCTCACCCACCACACCGCCATCAGCCTCTATCGGTGTGGTCGCCACACCCCGCATCGAAGCGAGGTCCGTTTCCGTTCGTGAAACGCCCGAGGCATCCTGCCCCGCATCCGCAGGCTGATCCCCTGAAGCCGGTACATCGGCCATGCGCGTGCCGTTCGGTGCAGCGCCCTCGGAGCGTTGTGTTCCCGTTGCGCTCTGCTCACCCCCGACAACGATCCGCTCCGGCGTGTTCGCGGCCAGCGTGGGTTGAGCGGCGCTAGTGGAAGTGGCGGCAGGGGCAGTCCCGGCCGCTGTGGTTTCCGGAGTGTTGTCGCGTGATCCGGTGGTGTTGGCTGCGGCCGCTCCCGTTGCACTATTCTCACCTGCACCCCCCGTCTGCTCCGGCGTATTCCCGGCCAGCGTGGGTTGATCGGCGCTCCCGAATGTGGCCGCAGGGGCAGTCCCGGCCGCTGTGTTTTCCGGCGTATTGTCGCGCGATCCGGTGGTAGTTCCTGCGGCCGCTGCATCATTCGCTTCACCGGATGGCGTCGTGGTCCCAATGCTTCCCGAAGGAGCGTCCGTGCCGGTCGCTGGTTCATCTGTTCGTTCGGATGTCGCTATCGGCGCGGGGGCTTCCACCTCACCACCGGGCCGCACTTCGCCTTGTGCGAGCGCCGGAAGCTGCAGCGCTGTCGTGGTGTGGTCCGCAGTGCGCGCATCGCCGGTGTTGTCCCGATCAATGGTGCGTGTGGCGGCCACGGCCTCGGAAGTCCCCGATCCCAAGGGAACGCCCCAATCAAAGGTCTGGCGCTCGATCTCCCGCGCTTCCAACGCGATGGCCGCGTCATACCGTTCATCCACCGCGATGGCCCCGATGCGCGTGCCCTGGCCGCGGATCCGTTGGGCCAACTGTCCGCGTTGGTCCGCGTTCAGCTCGCTCACCGGCATTTCGGCCGCTGCGGTGGAAAGGTGCTTGGCCAGCGCCGCCTGTCCGCGCGCCGTGGTCACCTCCCGCTCGGCGACCTGGGCCTTCGCGAAGGCGCGGTCGTTCTCCGCACGCATCGCTTGCAACTGCATGTCAAGCTCGCCGCGTTCTTGGGCGATGGTCTCTTTCTTGTTGCCCTTGGCTTCGTCCTCTTCACGCTTTTTTCGGGCGATGCGGTCGATCAGTTCGTTCTCTTCCCCGCGCGCGGTGTTGGCCCGTTGCAGTGCGGTGGCCGCCTCCTTTTCCCGTTCCGTGGCCATGCGCCGCATCTTCTCCGCTGCCGTGATGCTGCCGTCCGGCGCGTTCTTCTCCTCGATCCGCGTGCGAAGTTCCACCAGCTTGATCACCATGGCGTTCTCGTCCTTGGCGGTCATCACGCGGGTGAGGTCCGTGCTCAATTTCTCGGCGCGCACGGTGCGCAACTGGGTCGCCATGCGTTCATTGGCCAGGTCTTCACCCGTGCGCAAAGCCGCGACGGCCCGCTGGCTCGCCGCCCGTGCGCTCTGCCGCTCGCGTGCGGCGTCCATCATCAATTGGTTCTTGCGCTGCTCATCCGTCTCCCCGGCCGCTTGCTTCACGAGCGCTTCCGCTTTTGCGGTATGGCCATCGGCGCGGTTCGCGTTCTCCAGCGCCAAACTGAAGGCCGCCACGCTCTGGTGTTCCAGGTCGTCGGTCTGTTTGCGCAGCATCGCCGCATCCTCATCGGCCATGCGTTGCGCATCCGTGCGCGAGACGTCACCGGCGAATCCCGCGCGGGTGAGCGGATCACCCGCCGGCTTCTCCTGCGGCTTCTCTTCGACCACCGGCGCATGCGTGCCCACATCCAACCGCGCGCGGCGCTTGATCTCGTCCAGCACCAGGGCGATCATGTCCTCTTCCAAGGGCTGGTCGAAGTAGTTGCGGATCATCAGCTTTTCTCCGCCCTGATCCACCAGGTTCAGTTCCTGCCGGTAGGCGCGCGGCTCGTCGTTGCGCGGCACGTCCACCACGCCCATGTGTGTTTTCGCGCTCGGCCCCGCCTCCACCAGAAAGCGGTATTTGCCGCTGCGCGGTAGGGACAGCACGTAGTTGCCGTTCATGTCCGTGGCCACGTCCGCTACGGTTTCCTGGGTGAGCGCGTCCTGCACGATCACCCGCGCCTTGCGGTCCGTAGCATCGAACTGCGAAGCGAAGGTTCCCTTCAGTACCGTGATGTTCACCGGGGCCTGCGCCGTGCTCACCCGGTACACGTGCAGCGCGCCCTGCTTGCTGTCGCGCGCGCTGGCGAAGCACGCTTCCTTGCCTTCGGGATCGGTCAGGTACAGCAGGTCATCATCCGGCGTGTTCACCGCGAAATCCATGTTCACCGGCGGACCGAACACGTCCATGCCCTTGTCGTACGTGCTCTTGAACACGTCATACCCGCCCATGCTGTTGTGGCCCTTGCTGCAGAAGTAGAAGGTCTTCCCGTCCGGCGCCATGAAGGGGAAGTCCTCGTCCTGTACGGTGTTGATGTAGCCCGCCAGTTTCGTCGGCGTCGCGAATTCACCCGTGGGCAACAGTTCTGATCGGTAGATGTCCCGGCCCGTTCCGCCGCCTTTGCCGTAGCTGGCGAAGTAGATCGCGCCGCCCTTGTCAGGCAGGTACACCAGCGCCAGGTCCTTGCTCTTCTTGTCGGCCGAACTCTTCAGCTCATCGGGCGTCACCACGATCTTCCCTCCGATGCTCGCCAGG
>JANOPI010000260.1:0-12473 GCA_031421755.1 Flavobacteriales bacterium
GATCGCCACGGACTACTACGCGGGGGAACTGGTCATCTTCCTCAACGATGGTCAGGGAGCCTTCGGAGCCTTCCAAGTGATCGCTTCCGGACTTGGGAGCCCGCGCTATGCACGTGTGGGCGACCTCGACGCCGATGCGGACCTGGACGTGGCCGTGGCCTGCTGGAACGACAGCTCCGTGAATTGGCTGGCGAACAACGGCGACGCCACATTCGGGCCCTTGCAAGCAATGCCGGATGCGGTGCCCGGCGCGTATTACCTCTTACTGTCCGACCTCGATGACAACGCCACACTGGACCTGGTCTGTTCGTCCGGAACAACAGGGAGCATCGTGTGGTTCCCCAACAACGGAAGTGGTCTCTTCGGCGCGGTACAGACGGTGACCAGCGAAGCGAGCGGTGCGTTCGCGGTGGCGGACCTGGACACGGACGGCGATGCGGACATGGCCATCGTGGATGAAGAACTGGTGTGGTGCGCGAACCTGGGAGGCGGTGTGTTCGGAGCGCCACAGACCATCGGCGAGGGTGCCATCACCAACTACTGGGTGACTGCCGGCGACCTTGATGGCGACGGTGATCCCGACCTGGTGTCCGCCGTGGCCAGCCCGCATGAGGTGCTGGTGTATGAGAATCATAGCGACAGCCCGTTCATGATCTCCGGCCGGGTATTCCACGATGCGAACAGCAGCGGGGCGTATGACAGCGGCGAGAAACCTTTCCCGTTCATCGGCGTGACCTCCGCACCTTACGAGACCACGCCGTACACGACAGGTGATGGCACCTACACCTTCTACCTATCCGAGGATCAATACACCATCAGCGCACTGGTGCCCGATGCGCTCTGGGCATTGACGACACCTTCCTCGAATTACACCATCACCTTGACGAGCGGATCACCGACCAGTACAGGCAATGACTTCGGCTATGTACCCGAGGGCGAGGTGAATGATCTGCTCGTTTCGCTGAGCCCGCTCTTCGCGGGTTGCAACGGCACCACCAACCAATGGATCACTTGGCGCAACGCGGGCAATACGCTGCTCGATGGTCTCGTGTCCTTCACCATCGACCCACTTTACACGTTCGTCAGTGCGGACCCCGCACCTGATTCCATCGTTGGCGGCGCATTGTACTGGAACTATACGGATCTTGACTACTACGAACAACGGTCCATCCACCTGCTGTTGGAGAACCCGGACGAGTCACAGATCGGCCAATCCGTGAACAACACCGCTACTGTGAGCATCACCCAAGCGGGCAGCACGATCGCCAGCTTCCTGGTGAACGAGAGCCGCCTGGTAGCCTGCGCGTTCGACCCGAACGACAAGCTCGTTGATCCTGTTGGTTTCGGCGAGCAGGGCGCAGTGGACATCGGTATCCCCTTCTTCGAGTATACCGTGCGCTTCCAGAACACCGGCAACTCGACCGCCAATACGGTGACCGTGCGCGACCGGTTGGACGCATCCCTCGATCGTTCTTCCGTGCAACTCGTTGGCACATCACACACACTCACGCAGATGCGCATCGAAGTGGACGGCGAGCTGGTCTTCACCTTCGCCAACATCCAGTTGCCGGACAGCAACACCAACGAACCGGAAAGCCATGGCTTCCTGACGTTCCGCAGTGCCCCATTGGTTGGCACACCTTCGGGGACCACGATCCAGAACACCGCGGACATCTATTTCGACCTGAACGCGCCTGTGATCACCAACACCGTAAGCAACCTGCTGATCGATTGCTCCCTGCTCAATGCGAGCATTACCGCACTCACCAACGAATTGCTCCAGGCCAGCAGCGGCGTTAGCTACCAATGGCATCAGGATGGCCTTCCGATCGCCGGTGCAACGTCACAGGAACTGCTCGTTGAGATCACGGGTTTCTATTCTGTGGAAGTCATCAATGAGTATGGCTGCGTGCTGCTGAGCGAGGAACTACAGGTAGTGATATCCGGCGTGCATGAGCCGACCGCGCTGCATATGGCGGTGGTTCCGAACCCGATGAGCGATGCGGCGCGGGTGATCTTCAGCGAAGCGCTCACACCCGATGCGCGCATCGAACTCGTCGACGTCAACGGGCGGACCCTTCGGACCATGAACGGCAATGGCTCACGCGAAGTGCGCATCGAACGCGGGCATCTGGAAAGCGGGCTGTACGTCTTGCGGGTGATGCGTGATAGCGAACACATCGGTTCGGCTCGCATCATGATGCACTGACCCTATGCGCAACACCTTCCTGCTGGTCAGCCTGAGCGCCGCGGCCTTGAGCAACGCCCAACTGGGTCCGGAGCACCGGTTCGTCTATCCGGCCACCTACCCGAGCCCTTTGGAGAATGCGCTGGCCATCCACGATATGGACGGCGATGGCGACGGCGACCTGATCTTCAATACCGGGGGAAGGCTGTGGTTGAATGAGCAGGTCGCGTCGGGCACGTACAGCGTGACTTCAGACTTGGGCGCGGTATCCGCAGCACGGCATTTCCGCACTGGGGATATCGATGGCGATGGGATCGAAGACATCGTGTTCCTGGAAGAAACGCCGAACCGCATCGCTTACGTGCCGATCCTCGGCGGTGGCGCATACGGACCGGTCACGGACCTTGTCACCACGGTCCCCGGCATGATCGACCTCCAACTTGGCGATCTGGACGGCGACCTGGACATGGACCTGGTGGCCACCCGTGAAGGCGCGCCCTTGGAAACCTTCTGGTGCGCGAACGATGGCAACGGGGCGTTCGGCGCACCGATCGTGCTATTCACGGACCTGAGCACCAACCAGGCCCTTGGCAACACGTTCGCGCTGGCCGACCTGGACGCGGACACGGACCTTGACCTTGCGGTCCCGGTGCGTTCTACGAACTCGATCCATGTGCTGCGCAACGAAGGCGGAGGCCTGTTCACGGATCTGCCGGTGGGGAGCTGCGAACAACCCATGGAGATCGTGGCGGCAACATTGGATGGCGATCCCTCCATTGACCTGGCGGTGAGCGCCTATGACGGATCGGACTACGCACTGTTCTCCATCATGGGCAACGGCGATGGTACCTTCAGCAGCCCCGTGCAGGTTTGGCAACTCTCGGATCATTACCTCCACAGGCTCGCCCCTGCGGACGCCGATGGGGACGGGGACAATGACCTAATCTTCGAATTCGGGTATTTCGATATTTCAAACGGGCCGGTCATCATGGTCCTCTACAATGACGGGAGCGGCGGCTTCCCTGATCAGGACAACCTGAATTGGTCCATCTCCGATTCTGGTAAACCCTATGCTCTGGGCGACCTGAACGGCAATAGCATCCCGGACCTGGCGAGCACCGCGAACGATGGCCTGCTGGTAGCGTTGGACGGCTCAACGATCGGATCGCGCCTGAACTCACTCGCACAGCCCAAGCACATCGCCGTGGGACAGTTCACCGGCAGCGCCATACCGGACGTGGTGCTCAGCGGCGACCTGTATTTCGGGCCCACAATGGAAGGACGCCGACCCCTGCAAATGGCGTTGCATGCGAGCAACAACGGCGTGGTGAGCGAGGCACCTGCTGATGGCTGGCAGCCGGCCTCGGGTTCCGGCCTCGCGGGCAGCTACCCGGCCGATCTGGACAACGACGGCGACGATGACCTGCTCGCTCTGTGGCAGGATCCATGGATGGGATCCTTTCGGCGCTGGTGCGTCTTCATGAACAATTCCGGATCGCTCGATTCCACCTACGCGGTAGGTGACGGATACTCCCTCATGCAAGCGGATGGCACTGTCCCGCACCTCGGCGACCTGGACAATGACGGCGACCTGGACCTTGTCTGGCGGGGCATGGACCAGGAGGAGACGGGCATCACCACATGTGAGAGCAATGGCGATGGTTCTTTCGGCACAGCCAACAGCGTGTTCGTAGGCACAATGGCCCACCCCCGCGCCATCGGCCTGTGCGATGTGGACCAGGACGGTACGAGCGACTACGTGTGGACGATGCAGGATTCACTCATCTGGGCGGTTTACGACGGGAATGGTTCGCCCATGAACTACCAGTACATCGGGATGGCCCCCTTCCAGGCGGACATCATCTCGACCGTCGATCTGGACGGCAACGGCTCAGACGACCTTGTCATGCTCAGCGCCGATTCAGTAGCCTTCCTCTTCAACGATGGGAACAACGGCTTCATCAACGGGGAGAGCTTCACCTATGATGGCTGGAGCCTTCAATGGCCGTTCAACCTGAACCATGAACTTGGCGACATCGACGGCAATGGCTTCCCCGACCTGGTGGCCATCGGTGCTGTGGGCGATATCTTCTACTACCCGAATTTCGGAAACGGGGACATCGGATGGCCGTTGATGCTGATCACAGGTACGGAGCATACAGGCCGCAACGACATCGCGTTGGCGGACATGGACGGTGATGGGGACCTCGACGTGCTCACCTGTTCCGAGACCGGTGCTGCGGCATGGTTGGGCAATGATGGCATGCTGCCGACGGCTTTGCCCTCTTCATCGGCCGATGCTTCTTTGGTCCTATATCCCAACCCGATGAGCAAGGTAGCGCGGGTTATCTTCAGCGAAGCGATCACCACTGACACACGCGTTGAACTGGTCGATGTGAACGGTCGTGTGTTGCGCACCATCAACGGTAAGGGCACGCGCGAAGTGTGCATCGAACGTGGCAGTCTATCCCCCGGGCTCTACGTGGTCCGTGTGGTGAACGACCGCGAAAGCGTCTCCTCTTTGCGCTTGGTCGTGGAGTGACCGGGACATTCCGCGAGCGAGCGGCCGCTGCTGACCAACAGGGTCCTCTTCACGAACAGGCGGTTGTCAAGCACCTGAACGTGCGAATGTTCTGCAAGCCGCTTCCATCAAGGCTCCGAACCTATGTATCGGGTTGAGCGTTGACCTCCGGCCAGCATTGCCGGTAGTTTAGCCGCCGCTTAACCAGAACCATGGGAAAGAATACACGTACGCTCCTGCAATTGTTGGCCCTCAGCGCCTCGCCGCTGATCATGGCCCAGACCTTCATACTGAATACCGCCCCCCTCACCAACGAGGCCGCGCGATCCGGGGGCTGCGTGGGCATCGCGGACATGGACGGTGACGGATACGACGACCTGATCCTGCTGGACCAGAGCAAGAACCTCTCGATCGACTACCAGAACGCGAACGGAACGTATACCTCGCACAGCTATGGGGCTGTAAGCAGCAGCAGCCAATGGGGCATGGCTGTTGGGGATGTTGACGAGGACGGGCACAAGGACTTCGTTAGTGGCGGGAACGGCGACGGGGTGCATCTGAAGAAGATAAGCGCGCGAGGCGTGTCCACGGCTGTTACGAACTTGGACAACGGCAGCATGTTCATGCAGGGAATGAACATGGTGGACGTGGACAACGACGGCGACCTGGACGTGTTCGGTTGCCATGATGTGGCGGCGAACAGGATCTGGCTGAACAACGGCAGCGGTGCGCTGGCCTACAACAACTTCATCAACTTCGCCACCACGCCAAGCAGCGACATGAGCGGCAACTACGGCAGTACATGGACCGACTTCGACAATGATGGCGACATCGACCTATACATCACCAAGTGCCGCCAAGGGGTGAACGACCCGGAAGACCCACGCCGCTGGAACAGGCTCTTCGTGAACAATGGCAGCAACGTGTACACGGACCAGGCCGCAGCGTTCGGTGTGCAGAACAAAGCACAGAGCTGGGCGAGCGATTTCGCGGACATCGACAACGACGGTGACCTCGACCTGCTCACGGTGAACCACAGCACCACGGCCCAGCTGTTCCTGAATAATGGAAGCGGCGTCTACACCAATGCCACCGCGGGCAGCGGCCTGGAATTCAGCAACTTCTTCCTGCAAAGCAAATGCGAGGACCTCGACAACGACGGCTACATCGATCTGCTGTGCTCAGAAGGCAATTACTACTTCCACAACGATGGTGATGGCACGTTCACCCGCATCACCAACCTGTTGCCACATCCGACCGGCACCCACAATCTGCATTCCTTCGCCGTAGGCGACATGAACCATGATGGAGCGATCGACATCTATGCGAGTTACGGTACCGGATACATCACCCCGAGCACATCGCGTGATGACGAATTGTACCTGAACAACGGAAACTCGAACACGTGGATCAATTTCGAGTTGGAAGGTGCCACCAGCAACCGCGATGCTGTGGGCGGACGCGTTACGATCTACGGCCCATGGGGCACGCAAGTGCGCGAGGTACGTGCCGGTGAGAGCTACGGTATCGTGTGCTCCTTCACGGCCCATTTCGGGCTGGGCGCGAACCAGGTGGTGGACTCCGCCGTCGTCCGCTTCCCGAGCGGCACCACGGACCGTTTCTACAACCTGGCCGCGAACCAATGGATCAAGGTGAACGAAGGTCAGACGAACCGGAGCAAACTGGGGCTTATCGCTGCGCTGGGCGGTTCATACGTTGCCGGCACCGGCCTGATGAACGACGGCCTTCGCACCAGCGCGCTCATCCCCCTCACCGAACCATACACGGCCTTGGGCTTCTCGATCA
Source organism: Flavobacteriales bacterium (assembly GCA_031421755.1). Taxonomy (GTDB): domain Bacteria; phylum Bacteroidota; class Bacteroidia; order Flavobacteriales_F; family PHOS-HE28; genus PHOS-HE28. The sequence continues at coordinate 6,516 of JANOPI010000260.1, forward strand.
TCGGTTCCCAGTCCATCCGCACGATCCCCCAAGCGGTGATCAACGTCTCAGGTAACAATGCCATCGTGGATTGGGTGTGGGTTGAACTGCGCGACGCGACCACCCCGACCACGATACTTGTAGCACGCCCGGCATTGATACAACGTGATGGGGATGTGGTCGAGCTCGACGGTACGAAACCGGTGGCCATGGGCGCCACGAACGGATCCTACAAGGTGGTGTTGCGCCACCGTAACCACTTGGGCGTGATGACGCTGAACAACGTGAGCCTGAGCGGCACCACCACCACCGTGGACCTCAAACAGAGCGCCACGGCCACTTATGGAACCGGTGCCCGCCAGGACGTGGGCGGCACTCAGGTATTATGGTCCGGTAACGTGAGCGGTGATGTGAATGTGAAATACACGGGCACCGGCAATGACAGGGATCCGATCATCCTGTACATCGGAGGAACCACACCGAACAATTCCGTGGCAGGTTACCGCCGCGAGGATGTGAACCTGGACGGCCTGGTGAAATATACCGGCAGCGGGAACGACCGGGACCCGATCCTGGTGAACGTGGGCAGCACGGTACCCACGAACACACGGGTGGAGCAACTCCCGTAATGGAACGGCCTGCCAATGGCAGGATAACAGTCACACGCACAGGTCTTTTTGACGCAAGATTCCGGAGGTCCGGTCGAGCAATTCGACCGGACCTCCGCGTTTCCGGCGGCCGGGGGACCATCCGACCAGGGGCAACCTGGCACAGGGCATCATTCCGCCCCCAGAAGCGTCCGTTCCCGTGAAAACCGCCTCACCAGACCTGTCGCGGGACGGAATTCGTGATGGGGAGGCAGCGCAAGCCTAAAGCTTACGTCTACCTTCGGAACCGGCAGTTGACGTCGGTCCCCACACGACCCACCGGAAGCTGAACCTCGAACCCAAGACCCCGCCGAAATGAAGACCAACCGCGTACTGCTCGTCATGCTCCTTGCAACAGGCATGATCTGGGCCTGCAATAAGGAGGACACCGACAACGATCCCGCGACACCGCCACCCGCGTCCACCGCGAACGTGTTCGACGCGCTGATCGAGGACAACATCGCCGATGCGACACAATCCTACGCTGTGAACAATGGTTGGGGTGGGCAGATCGTGGCCCAGCACGGGACAGAACTGAACTTCATTCCCGGCGCATTCGTGCATATGGACGGCTCCCCGGTAACGGGTGTGGTGGAGATCGCGTTGGTCGAGGTCCTGACGATCGGTGACATGATCTGGTATAACAAGCAGACCGTGGGCGATGACAATGGCACACTGCGGCTCTTGCGCAGCGGAGGTGCCTTGAGCATCGAGGTCAGCCAAGGCGGTACACCCTTGACGGTGAACCCTGGCGGCTTGGTAGTGAACGTGCCGACCATCGTCGGAGACCCGGCTATGGAGCTCTTCAGCGGGGAAGAGGAGGCCGATGGTCGAATGATCTGGAGTCCTGTGCCTGCCCCAGTGGCGGTGATCCCGGCTTACATCGACCTCTTCTACTCCTTCTCTCCGGATAGCTTGGGCTGGATCAATTGCGACTATTTCTATAGTTTCCCGAACCTGACGCAGATCACCTCCACCATCCCAGCCGGACAGTCTACGGACAGCACACAGGTATGGCTGGCTTTCCCGTCGTTGAACATGGTGGTACAAATGCCCCATTTGTCCGGCCAGGACTACACGTCACCACTCAGCTACTCCGGGGTTCCGGTGGGCTATCCGTTCGTAATAGTGGGGCTGCGCCAGAGTTCGGGCGGCTACTTCTCGTCATTCACTAGCGGTACTATAACGGCCGAAATGAACGTACCGATGACCTTCTCCCCGACCACGCTGGCCGCGTTCGAAGCGGCGATCGACAACATATGACCTTGCCCTGAACGTCCAGGAAAGAGCTTCGGCCTGTGCCGGAGCTCTTTTCGTTGGCGGGGACCGGCTGATGCGACCATCACGCTCCTTTTGGGTTCTGCTCGCTTTGCTGCTGGCGAATGCGGGGGCGATCCTGTTTTTCCGGTTCTTCATCACGGTGGATGGCCCCATCCATGTGTTACATGGCTCCTTGCTGGAAGCTCCGTGGTCTACGGCGCAGCACATGGCGCAAGCGATCCGTTATGACCGTGACCAGATATACGGCTCCGTCGGTACCCGGGTCCTGATGGTCCTGTTGGTGTGGCTATCGCCTTTACAAGCGCACGTCGTTTTCGCAGCACTGGTGTGCTGTGCGATGGTCGTGTCAGCCATCGCCTATTTACGGGCCCATGGTACCCGGATGCATCCGGCGATATTGTGGCTGGTACCAGTGACCTTCAATCTGTTGTTGGTTATCGGTCTCTTCCATTTCCTGTTGGGCATTGCGGTGGCTTTCGGTTCAGTGGCGTGGTGGAAATGGTTTGAAGGCTCGCCCCGCGTACGCTGGTCAGGCTTGTTCATCGGTGCGGTGATCGCCTGGTACACGCATCGCGGCTCACCGGTCTTGCTAGGAATTCTACTCCTGCTGGCGCTGGTGGTCGGGCCTCACATTCCGCGGTCGACTTCGGAAACGGTGGATCGAACATCTCGGATCCGGCGCATCGTGATGATAGTGGTACTGGTGGCAGCCGGGGTGGTCGTTGTGCTCAGGGTGGTTCCTCTTCTCCGGACCATCACGGAAGGAATACCTGCGAAGCTGCCGACATTCAACCTGACCGACCTTCTGCGGCCGTTGTTCCTGCTGGACCGGACCACAGGTGGGTGGCCCATCCATGGCATCGGACTCCTGTTGGCGATATCCCTCGTTGCCGGTATCGTGGCGCGGTGGCGCATGTGTTTCATCCCGCAGGCGGGAGGCCGAAGACCGTATTGGCACGACGCATTGCTCGTCCTGATCTGCGGCCTCGTGCTGCTATCGTGGATCTATGGGACACCCGTTGGTCGCAAGGTCTTCATCGCGGAACGATGCCAATGGCTGGCGCTCTTGTCGCTTGCGATCTGGCTTGCGGCCATCGCTGATGCTGAGCGAGGATGGTTCGCCCGGGTGATCGGTATCGCGGCCGTGTGCGCGCTCCCCCTGCACATCATCCGATTGGTGTGGGCCGAGCGCACCTTGGCCGAGCGACAAGAAGCATATGACCGCACTATGGAAGCTTGCGCCGCCCTCGACCCTGGCAGCTTGGTAGTGCCCGTGATCATCGACCCGGATCCGTTGATGCAGCATATGGAGGCCTACGTGGCCATGGGCCACAGTGGGATCCTCGTTGCCCCGGATGAGCACGTGATGGTGGTCGTGCCCCCACACTTGGCGCATCATGCCCATTGGCTGCGGACAGAGGACGGGGGCTGGCTTTTGCGGCACTGGCGCAGAGGAATACCGCCAGAGGTGGATCAGGTCCTCATCCTCGGCAAGGGCATCGGGCAGGCGATGGAGCGGCTGCCATGGCCGAACTTGCTGGGTCCACGCTTCAGATCGACCTACGAGAACGGGTACGCGCGGATCTACACCGCGCAACGGGATACGTTACCCTGAACGCTACCGGTTCAGTGTGATCAGTCCAACTTCAACACCGCCAGGAACGCCTCCTGCGGGATCTCCACACTGCCTACTGAACGCATCCGCTTTTTGCCCTCCTTCTGCTTTTCCAGCAGCTTGCGCTTCCGGCTGATGTCACCGCCGTAGCATTTGGCGGTAACGTCTTTGCGCAGGGCCTTTACCGTTTCACGCGCCACGATCTTGGCACCGATGGCCGCTTGGATCGGAATGTCGAACTGCTGGCGCGGTAGCAATTCCTTCAGCTTGCTGCACATCTTCTTGCCGAGCTCATGCGCGTGATCGCGGTGGATCAGCGCGCTCAGCGCGTCTACCTTCTCGCTGTTCAGCAGGATGTCGAGCTTGATGAGGTCGCTTTGCTTGAAGCCGATGGGGTGATAATCGAAGCTGGCATAACCACGCGAGATCGACTTCAGCTTATCGAAGAAATCGAACACCACTTCACCCAGCGGGAGTTCGAAGCTCAGTTCCACGCGGTCCGTGGTAAGGTAGTTCTGTCCGATCAGCATGCCGCGCTTCTCAATGCACAGGTTCATGATCGGCCCGGTGTACTCGGCCTTCGTAATGATCTGCGCCTTGATGTACGGCTCCTCGATGGTCTCGATGTGCATCACCTCGGGCAGCTCGCTCGGGTTGTGTACTTCGAGCGTATCGCCGTTGGTCTTCAGCACGGTATAGCTCACGTTCGGCACGGTGGTGATCACGGTCATGTTGAACTCACGCTCCAACCGCTCCTGGATGATCTCCATGTGCAGCAGGCCAAGGAAGCCGCAACGGAAACCGAATCCCAGCGCGGCGCTGCTCTCCGGCGTCCATGTCAGGCTGGCGTCGTTGAGCTTGAGTTTCTCCATGGCATCGCGGAGCTCCTCGTACTCGTCCGTATCCACGGGGAAAATGCCCGCCCACACCATGGGCTTCACGTTCTCGAAACCATGGATGGCCACCTCGCAGGGCCGTTCCTGATGGGTGATGGTATCGCCCACCTTCACCTCGCTCGCGGTTTTGATACCGCTGATGATGTAACCCACATCCCCGGCGCGCACCTCGGGCTTCTGGCGCAGGTCCATCTTCAGCACCCCCACTTCATCGGCTGCGTAAGTGACGCCGGTGTTGAAGAACTTCACCTTGTCTCCCTTGCGAAGGGTACCGTTCATCACACGGTAGTAGGCGATGATCCCGCGGAAACTGTTGAAGACACTGTCGAAGATGAGCGCTTGCAGCGGTGCGTTCGGATCGCCTTTCGGAGCGGGTACGCGCGCCACGATGGCCTCCAGTATCTTGTCCACACCAAGGCCGGTCTTTCCACTGGCCGCGAGAATGTCCTCGTGCTTGCAGCCCACCAGGTCCACGATCTGGTCCTTCACTTCCTCGGGGTTCGCCGAAGGCAGGTCCATCTTGTTCAGCACCGGGATGATCGTGAGGTCATGCTCCAGCGCCAAATACAGGTTGCTGATCGTCTGCGCTTGGATCCCCTGCGTGGCGTCCACGATGAGCAGGGCGCCTTCGCAGGCGGCGATGGAGCGGCTCACCTCGTAGCTGAAGTCCACGTGGCCAGGCGTATCGATCAGGTTCAGGATGTACTTCTCCCCGTTCTGGGAATAGTCCATCTGGATCGCCTTGCTCTTGATGGTGATGCCGCGCTCCCGCTCCAGATCCATATCGTCCAGGGCCTGGTTGGTCATATCGCGGTCGGCGATGGTGCCGGTCATCTGCAAGAGGCGGTCGGCCAAGGTGCTCTTGCCGTGGTCGATGTGGGCGATGATGCAGAAGTTGCGGATGTTCTTCATGGAGGATCGAGAAGGGCGGCCAGGTCGCTTCAGCCCCGAAATGCCAGGGCCTCGCGAATGGGCCGCGAAGGTAGGCCGCGCACAGGTCCTCCGCCCCAATAGGACAGCAGACCCTTTAGCACTGCTGAATGACCAAAAACAAGCCCGGACCGGAGACTCCGGTTGAAAACTATAAATGCCATCTCCGGGCACGATCCACGGAAATCCACCTATACATTGACAGCACAAAACCACCGCCATGGCGCACACTCAAGCTCGCACAGCCGCACGATCACTGACCTTGGCGGGGGGGGGTACAGCCCGCTTGGCCGCTTCGATCACATGCGCGGCAATGTTCGTTGGGGGTAGCGCGAGCGCTCAGGATCCCGTGCTGACCCTCGCACCAAGCAACCAAAACGGGTACCACATCAGTTGCTTCGGGGGAGGTGATGGCGCCATCGACCTGAGTGTATCCGGTGGCACTCCACCGTACACCTATGCATGGAGTACGGGTGCCACCACACAGGATGTATCCGGATTGCGCAGCGGTTTCATCGCGGTAACGGTTCGGGATGCAGGCACCGGTAGTACCCGGGCCGAACTCACGCTGACAGAACCGCTCAAGTTGGCTGCGACGGCAGTGCCCTTC
>JANOPI010000261.1:0-4961 GCA_031421755.1 Flavobacteriales bacterium
ACTCACCAGTCAGCCGGAACAGCTCCGCGATGAGGTTTCCACCGTGCAGATCGCCACTCGCTTCACCGGCGATGATATAGAACCGGCGCGCCATCAGAAGAGGAAAGCGACCACCACGATGGCGTAGATCAACATGGCCGCGATCACGCCGCGCATGCACTTGTACTGCTCGAAGCGGTCGAAGCCGAAGAAGAGGAACGCGTCGGCGATGAGGCTGAGGGAGATGATCTGCGAGCGGTATTCGCTGGTGCCCAAGAAGAGGTCATGCACGAACCAGTGCAGATCATGATGGGGCCGGATGGCGGTAACGTAAATAGTACCGTATCCGAAGAATCCGAGCACGGGAAAGAGCAGGCCGAGGATGAATCCGAGCGCGAAGGAATCAGCGCGCATGGTCCCACGTATTCAATTCGGCGATGGCGTGGTGGGCCGTCATGTCGAACTGCACGGGCACCACGCTGGCGTAACCGTTGTTCACGGCCCATACGTCAGTGTCCTCACCGTGATCCAGATCTTTGAAGCGGCCTCGGAGCCAATAGTAGTCCTTGCCCATGGGGTCCTTGCGGGCCTCGAAGTCATCTTCCCAGAAACCCCAGGCCTGTCTGCACACGCGCATGCCTTTCAGCGGGGTGTCACTTTCCTTGGGGATGTTCACGTTCAGGCAGGTGCCTTTGGCTAATCCGTTCTTCATCACATTGCTGACGATGTTCTGGATGATGGGCCGCACATGCTGGAAACGCGCCTCGATGTTGTGGTCCATGAGGGAAAATCCGATACTGGGGATGCCTTCCATGGCACCTTCCACGGCCGCGCTCATGGTACCGCTGTACAGCACATTGATGCTGATGTTGCTGCCGTGGTTCACGCCGCTCACCAGCAGTGCGGGTTTGCCTTTGATCACCTGGTACACGGCGAGTTTCACGCAATCCACGGGAGTACCGCTGCACGCGTACGCCTCCACGCCTTCCATCATCTCTACTTTGTTCAGGCGGAGATAATCGTGAATGGTGATCGCATGGCCCATAGCGCTCTGGGGCTTGTCCGGAGCCACCACGAGCACGCGCCCGAAGGCCTTCATTTCTTGGGCCAGCACATGGATGCCGGGCGCGGTGATACCGTCGTCGTTGGTAACGAGAATGAGGGGCTTGTCTGTCATTGGGCGCGAAACTACCTCCATGTGCCCATGTGCTCATGTGTTCATGTGGCCGGGATGTACTGAACAATGCTGACTTTCGCTCCCCCATAGGCACATGAGCAGATGGGCACACGAGCACATGCCACGCAGACCCATCCACCCTCCCGGTGCCGCCAAGCCTTTGGCACCCTACACACCGGCCATCGAACACAACGGCATCCTCTATCTGAGCGGCCAGATCGCATTGAAGGGCGACAGCGGCGAGCTGGCGATGGACACCATCGAAGTGGAGACCACGCAGGTGATGGAGAACATCGGCATTCTGTTGCGCGCGGCGGGTCTGGGCTTTGATGATCTGCTGAAAGTGACGATCCTGCTCAGCGATATGTCGCACTACGGCGCGGTGAACACGGTGTACGGGTCGTACTTCAAGGAAGCTCCACCGGCCCGCGAAGCCTACGCGGTGAAAGGACTGCCCAGAGGAGTGAACGTGGAGATCAGTGGGGTAGCGGGGAGGTAGAGGTCGGTTGTCAGTGGCAGCATTTAATTACCGAAGGTTGTCGGTTGTCGGCCTTGGTGGACCTGCTTCCGCAGGTAGGGCCAGTGTCGTGAACAGCGTCTGCAGCCTGACAACCGACAACCGTCAACCGACAACTGACAACCAGATTCACCCCCCCAACCCACTCCCTAGCGCGCCCACGGCTTTCATGCGTGCGTAGTACATCAGGCACCAGAGCGAGGCGATCACGAGACCCAGGAAGCTGAACATTTCCGTTCCAGCGATGAGCATGGGGAGGAGGATCCCGATCAACTGGGCGGTGGTGTAGAGGTGGAAACCATCACCCTTCAACTGCCACATGCGCAGCGTGCCGAAAAAGCGGGCGGCCGTGCGTAAGGCGTACACGCCCATGAGGGCCACACCGTGTTCGTGGAAGAGGTCGAGAAGATCATGCAGCCGCTCGAGCTGGGTCTCCTCCAGCATGGTGCCGTAGAGCGCATCGGCCATGGCCCACAGCTCTTGCTGGTCCATGTCCGCCAGGCTGAACGAGGTGAAGAAACCCATCAGGTACAGCGGAAAAACAACCCCTTGGTTGATGAAGCTGAGCACGCACAAGCGGGTGAGCGTCGGCGGTCGAACGGTACCGGGAACTTCCATAGCGGCCGAAGGAACGGAAACCGACGGGGTTCAGCGCATGTATTTCAAGACCCAGATATAGGCTCCAGCGAAAAGGAGCGCGAAGGCGATACCGAGGGCGACATTCACCGCGCCGGGAAGATCCGCTGTTCCCTGGTACCTCCAGAGCGCGAAGAGTTCGACCGAACCCGCAAGAAGGTACAAGGCGTATCCCGTTCGCTGGCGCCGCAACATCAAGACCACACCGATCAGGCTTACGATCGCGGAGCAGACGTAGAGCGTGCCTGTGGATCGGGCTAGCGGCAACTGATAAGGTCGGCCGATCCTGTTCATCGGGTAGACCAGGTTCAATGAGAGCGAACCTGCGGCCTGGCCTCGTGCTTCGACGGCCAAATTCCTGTCGTGGACCATGTTGGCAGAAGCGGCCAGGTCTTTTTCTGCGGCATCCGTCAACGCATACTGACTACCGGACAGCAGATTCACTGCGCCGTGCAAGAGGCTCAGGACGCAGAGGAGGTTAAGGATAAAAGGCCGCTTTACGCGGAGTCCGATCCCGGATTCCTTATCGGTTTTCAATGTAGCCGCGTCCATTCAGCGCATGTGTTTCAAGTTGAGCGCGAACAACACGATCAACCCGGCCCAGAGGAAACCGGAAACGCCGAACATGAGCAGGGAGGCCACCGTGGGTTCGATCCAGATGAAGGGGATGAGGAAGCCAGGGACCTGCACGCCAGCGAACAACCAGAACCCGACCTTCTTCAACTTCCACATGAGCACGCTGGCAATGGACGTAACTGCCAAGTACACGAGTGAGATGATCCCCATGGGTTTGGCATGCTCGGCCATTTCCTCCAACACGCCCAATTGACCTTCGACCACCGCCTTGTAAAGTGGGTCGTTCGCGGCCTCCGGGCCTGCGCGTTCCATGTTCACCAATGCGTCAGCACGGGCTTTTTCCAGGTCCTGTTGCGCCCGATCACCGAACACGTACCCGAAATAGACCCAAGCACCAAATGCACAGACCAGAAAGGAGATGATGCAGAGGATCGTCAGGAACAGCGGTCGTTTCCGTTCAGCGGTGAGTGGATCCATGGCGTTCGGAGGCTTCCCCAAACTTAGGATCTTTCCGGTACGAGCATATTATGAACCACCGCTTCGTAGCGCCTTTTCTCGGCCGTTCATACAAGACGCGGCATTGATGTACAGGAAATGCGCTGGACCAAAAACACGAAAGCCCCGGTGGAGCGGGGCTTTCGTTAAAAGGCAACAGAGACTCAACGCATATGCTTCAAGTTCACCCCGTAAAGAATGATGAACACCACGGTGATGATCACAGCGACGATGGAGGTGATGTTGGCGAACAGTCCGCCGCCGCCGAGCACGGAGAACATGACAACAAGTCCACCGACGGAAGCCAGCAGATAGAGCCAGAAGCCGGTCTTCTTCAGGTTCCACATCATCCAAACGCCCACGAGGCTGATCAACGAAAAGGCGAGGTTCGAGTAGCCGAGTGTTTTGGCGTTCTCGACGCTCTTTTCAGCGATGGCGAGCGTTTCTTCCATCATACCGGCCATGGGATTGTCCGCACCCAATTGTTCAAGGGACTCCTGGACCTGCACTTTGGCCGCCTCCAGATCCCTTGCCGGGGCATCGGTGAACGCGTTCTTGTAGCCTTCCCAAAGGCCTAGCGCCCCTCCGAGGAAGCTGAGGATACAGATCACAGTAAGCAGCGTGGGCCTTTTCGGGGCATCCATTGTCATGTCGCTCATGGTTCGTGGTTTGTCGGCGGGTCAGGCCGTTGTTGGTGGTGAATGTGATGGTAGTGTGGTTCAGAACAGTGCGGCTGATGCGCCGAAGACGATGGCGAAGAGGAAGAAGAGGGCATAGATCGCCAGTACGATGATGGTAAGGATACCGGCGAACTTGTAGTAGCGGCGGTGGGCGTTGAGGGCTTTGGTGAGCACCAGGCCATCGGCCGGTCCGTTCAGTGCTTTCAGTGTGCCGGTGGCGAACTGGTAGAGCAGGAGGTTGGGGAAGAAGATGAGCACGCCGATCACCAGGAAGAAGAACACGCCGAACACACCGGCGAACATGCCCATGCTGGACGAGGAGGAGCGGAGTTTTTCCGCCTCGCGCATACTTTCCTGGAACTCCTCCATGCCTTCCACCTCCTCCATGCCTTCCATATTCTGGAGCTGCTCCAGGCCTCCCATGTCCTCCACGGCATTGTTGGCGGCCACCCCGGCCATGGCCATGATGATGCCGCCGATCACCATCAATCCGATGATCACGAAGCCGACGATGGCGAGGAAGCGGGCCCATTTCGCGGTTCCGCGCAGGGCTTCGGCATCGGCGTGGGAGAGCGCGGAGCTGGTAGAGGTGGTACCGTCGGTCATGGTGGGGTGTTTTGGTCTGCCGAAGCTAACCGCCTGATCCGGACGGCCAAATCGGGAAGGGGAAGTACGATCAACGAGGGGTTGTTCGATCACCGGTAGGATGGAACGGAACATTTGGCATTCCGAGGACCAGCGAAGCGACCTCCGCAAAACGCGCAGCGATTGGGGAGCCGAGGAATACCTTCGCGGCCCGCTCGGGAAAACCCGGGCACCTACCTGATATGAGCTACGACATTATCGTTCTCGGCAGCGGCCCCGGCGGGTACGTGGCCGCCATCCGCGCCAGCCAACTCGG
>JANOPI010000262.1:0-24217 GCA_031421755.1 Flavobacteriales bacterium
AAACGTGCCGCTTGCTGCGACCTGAGCGAGAGCTTCGAGAGCAACGCAACGGTGGATGTTAGCTACAGTGATGCGGTCAGTGGTGCGAAGACGATACGCATGTTAGGGCTCGATGGCAAGTACGCGCAGATAAGCGTGGAAAACATTCCTTTCATCCGTGGGCTCAGCAGCAACTACGGGCTCACCCTCATTCCAGGCCCATGGATCAACTCGATCAACGTGAGCAAAGGCATCGGCACTGCGGTGAACGGGCCGAACGCGATGACCGGCCAGATCGACCTGTGCTTGGTAAGCCCCAGCGATGCGGATCCGCTGTTCACCAACTTCTACGTGAACAACCAGGGCCGCACCGAGCTGAACGTGAACACCGCCCAGCGGCTGGGGAAGGCGGGTGATAACCTGATCATGGTGCAAGGCAGCTTGAACCAGCGGGACATGGACGACAACAACGACGGCTTCCGCGACCAGCCTCTCAGCCGCCGGTTCAACATCATGGACCGTTGGCTACAGCAACGTGGCAAACGCACCACGCAGGTGATCGCGCGCTACGTGACCGATCAGCGCGAAGGCGGGAACACGGACGCGCACGTGCTGGGCGAAGGACCCGGCGGTCGGCATTATGGCGTGAACATCAAGAACGAGATGGCTGACCTGATCGCCAAGAACGGCTGGATCTTGCGGGACAGCACCAAGAGCATCGGGATCCTCACGTCATTCCGGAACCATACCGTATCCTCCACTTTCGGTGATCGCGGGCATGAAGGTGCCCAATTGAGCGGGTATGCCAACGTGGTATACCAGCAGCTTTTGGGCACTCAGGGGGATCAGCTGAAAGCGGGTGGCGGATTCCAGTACGACGCGTACGACGAGCGGTACAATGACTCGGCCTTTTCCCGCATCGAACGGATGCCGGGTGTATTCGCCGAATACACACGGTCGCGCACGCGCTTCACCTTGGTGGCCGGTGTACGCGCTGACTTCAACAGCGTCTATGGCAACGTGGTATCGCCGCGCGTGCATATGAAATATGATCTCGGTCCGCTCACGGTGTTGCGCCTTTCCGCTGGTCATGGGTTCCGCAGCGCGAACCCCTTCGTGGAGAACAGCAGCGCACTGGCCAGCTCCCGCAACGTGGTGGTGCAAGGTCCGCTAGGCATGGAACGCTCGTGGAACTTCGGGGCATCGATGCTGCACAAGTGGAAATGGTTCGGGAAGAAATGGGCGCTCGGGGTGGATGTCTACCGCAGCGAATTCACCGATCAAGTAGTGGCCGATCTGGACCGCAGCCCTCGCACGCTGGCCATCTACATGCTCGATGGGCAGAGCTATGCCAACAGTTTCCTCGCCGACCTGCAGGTCGAATTGTCGCGCACGCTGGGATTCAAGACGAGCTACCGCTGGTATGATGTGCGCACCAGTTATGATGGCGCGCTGCGCGAACGGCCCTTCACGCCGATGCACCGCGGCTTGGTGGACCTATCGTATGAAAGCCGCAACGACAAGTGGCGCTTCGACATCTTCAGCAACATTTTCGGAACCTCCCGGCTGCCCTCCACAGCAGAGAATCCGGAGCAATACCGGCTGGGCGACCGGTCACCGGCCTACGCGACCTTGAATCTGCAACTCACCCACGTAATGGGTCCGTTGGAGCTGTATGTGGGTGGCGAGAACCTGGCGAGCGCGACCCAAGACCGCCAGATCCTGGCGAACGATGATCCTTTTGGCCCCTATTTTGACGCGTCGATGATCTGGGGTCCCACCCAAGGCGCGATGATCTACGGCGGCTTCCGGCACTCCTTCAAACGCAAACAACACACCCCATGAAACGCTTTCTCCTCCTCCTGTTGCCGCTGCTGATAGCCGCGCGCCTGAGTGCCCAATACCCGAAACTCGCTTACATCGACGTGCGCACCAACGCCGTGTGCGACATGTGCGTGAAGACGATCGAGACCGAAATGCTCTATGAAAAGGGCGTGAAAGAGGTACACGTGGACCTGGAAGCCAACCTGATCCATGTTGCGGTGGACGCTAAGAAGACCAACGTGGAGAAAGTGCGCGCGGCGATCAGCAAGCTCGGCTACTCGGCCGACGATGTAGGCCCGAACATGGCGGCCCGGGAGAAATTGCCGGACTGCTGCAAGAAGGAAGGTTGCGGCATGCCACCGGCCACCCCGGAGTTGAAGAACTGACCATGGCCTTGATCCGCACGCTGCGAGGCGTTTCCCCCGCATTCGGTGAGGACTGCTTTTTGGCGGAGACCGCCGTAGTGATCGGCGACGTGATCATGGGAGACCTGTGCAGCGTTTGGTACAACGCGGTAGTACGGGGCGATGTGAACGCCATCCGCATCGGCGGCCGGGTGAACGTGCAGGACGGGGCGGTACTGCATTCCACGTATCAACGAGCGGCGCTTTCCATCGGCAACGACGTGAGCATCGGGCACAACGCGATCGTGCATGGGTGTACCATCCGGGACAAGGTGCTCATCGGCATGGGCGCGATCGTGATGGACAACGCGGTGATCGGTGAAGGGAGCGTGATCGCAGCGGGAGCGGTGATCACCCAGAACACGAACGTTGAACCGGGCAGCTTGATGGCGGGGGTTCCGGCCAAAAGGATCGGTCCGGTGAGCGCTGATCTGTCAGCCAATGAGATCGAACGGATCGCGCGGAACTACGTGATGTACGCCGGGTGGTTCAAGGAAGGGTGAGCGAACCTCCATCCCACCCGGCCTCAACGGCACCTTCGCGCGGCAGATCCATCAATTCGAGTATCACGGGGAGTTCATCCGTTATGCGGCTCGTCCACAGGCGGAAACTCCCTTCCCCTACAGTGGCGAGCAGACCGTGCTCATCCAGTAAGCGCTTCACCTGTCTTGCGACAGCGGGTGCGGGGTCGATCACCTCAACATCGGGCCCACAGATGCGCTCGATCAATGGGCGCACGAGCGGGTAGTGGGTGCAGGCGAGCACGAGCTCATCCATGCCTTGGGCGAGCATCGGCTCCAGCCACGCCCGTAGCATCTGTTCCGTACCAGCCGCAACCAGTTCACCCGCCTCGATGGCCTGGACGAGTCCCGGACACGGCTGCTCGATCACCTTCACGCCTTGTGCGAAGCGCTCGACCACGGAAGCGAAGAGCTCGCCTTGGAAAGTCGCCTTTGTGGCGATGACGCCCACGACTTGGCTGCGTGAACGCTCAGCAGCGGGTTTCACTGCGGGCTCCATACCGATGAACGGGAAACGTGGATAGGCCTCGCGCAACTCCTTCAATGCGGCGGCGCTGGCGGTATTGCAGGCGATCACGATCATTTTGCAGCCCTTGGCCATCAATGCGCGCACGATGCCGGCACTGAAGGCGCGCACTTCGCGAAGGCTGCGATCGCCATAAGGGATGTGGGCGGTATCCCCGAAATAGAGCAGGCGCTCCGAAGGGAGCGCCTGCCTGATAGCGGAGGCCACGGTGAGCCCACCGAGGCCACTGTCGAAAATGCCGATCGGCGCGCGGGCCACCACGGCGGTCGAGCTCAAGGAGTGGTGATGCCGAGGGACTTCTTCACCAAGGGCATGATGTCCTCGCCCTTGTCATAGAACAACACCATACCCGTGCTACTGTCGAAGATGTAGGTGAAGTTGTTCGTGTTGGCCACATCCTTGATGGCCTTATCGGTACGCTCCATCATGGGTGCGAGCAATTCCTGCTCCTGTTTGGCAAGATCCTGCTTGGCTGTTTCTTGGGCCGCGGTGATCCGCTGTTCCAACTCGCCGATCTCGCGCTGGGCGGCCTCCTTCTGGGTCTGGGTCATGGTATCGAAGGTGGCCTGTACCTCGGCGACCTTCGCTTGGTATTCATCTCCCATGGCCTTCAACTTGTCATCAAGCTGTTTGGCGAACGCCTGCATCTTTTCCTCCGCACCCTTTCGCTCAGGGAGTGCGAGCATGAGGCCTTGGCGGTCGATGTGGCCGAGTTTCGTTTGGGCGTTTGCACCGGTGGCGCTGGTGAGCAGCACGCACAGGGCGATCAGCAACTTCTTCATGTTCATGTCGTGAATGGTCCCGTGGTAAGCGGGGTTGGTGTTCAGTTTTTGGGTCGTTGGGGCGGCGTGGCACCTCCTTCGTCCCGGCCGCCGTTGTCGTCGGTCTGCTTGCCGCCATCGCGGCCGCCTCCTTCCTTGGGAGCCTCCTCTGGCGTCCCTTCCTCCTCCTCGTCACCGCGCACATTCCCGGCGTTGCCGCCGCCCGCCTTGCCGGGTTTGATGCCAAGTTTCTTCAGCACCGCATCACTCTTGTCCAGTTTGGGATTGGCGAACATCACGTTGTTGCCCGGGCCGCCGGTATCGAAAATGGCGGTGTAACTGGTACCTGCCACCTCTGTAACGGCCTGAAAAAGGCGGTCTTGTATCGGCTGGATCAGTTCTTGGCGCTTTTTGAAGAGGTCTCCTTCCACACCGAAACGCTTTTTCTGTAGTTCGCGCGCCTCGGTCTCCTTCTTGGACATCTCCTCCAAGCGGGAGGTCTTCATGTCCTCGGTGAGCAGGATGGCTTCCGCGTTGTAGGCATCACGCATGCGCTTTATCTGGCTCCAGCGTTCATCGATCTCTTTCTGCCAGGCCCCGCTCTGGTGGTCCAGTTCGGCCTGTGCGGCACCATAGTCCGGCATCTGTTCCAAGATGTACTTCGTATCCACGAAGGCGATCTTCTGGGCGTTGGCGGACAGCGGCACCAGCAGGACCAGGGCCAGGAGTGGGCGGATGAACAGGTGGGTCATGCGGAAGGCTGACGAAAGTAGGCGATCATCGGGTCACAGTTCTCCAAGATCGATGCCAATGGTGAAGTGGAACTGGCTCTTGGCCATGCCGGGGGAGTTGGGTACGTCATCGAAACGCCAAGCATAGTCAAGGCCCATGGGGCCGAACATGGGGAGGAAGAGGCGCAATCCTATACCAGCGCTGCGGTACAACCGGAAGGGGTCGTAACGCCTGATATCGTTCCAAGCATTGGCGCCCTCCACGAAGGTGGTGGCGAAGATGGTGGCCGAGGGGTTGAGGGAGACGGGGAAGCGGAGCTCTGCGGTGTACTTGTTCACGAAGAAGCTGCCGATGCTCGGGGTGAGGGACAGGTCGTCGTATCCGCGCAGTGCGATGATCTCGCGTCCGTCGAGCTGGAACCCGGTGAGGCCGCTGCCGCCGAGGTAGAAGCGCTCGAATGGCGAATCGCCTTTGCGTGCCGAATAGCGCCCCAGGAAACCGAAACCGCCGCGTGCCATCAGCACCAGGTCATGTTTGGTCTTGCTGCGGGTGAGCTTGGTGAACCACTGGGTGGTGAACTTCCACTTGTGGAACTCCGCTAGCTTGTAGCGTTGGGCGGGTTCCAGGTCGGTGTAGATGATGTCGCGGTTGTTACCGAAGGCCGAGAAGGGTGGCGTGGCTTTTACGCTGATACCGATCTCCGAACCCTGGGTGATCCAGAACGGTTCCTGGATGCTGCGGCGAGCCAAGCGGGCCTGCACGGCGTACACATTGCTCGTGCCGTCGGAGAACGAGAACAGGGCCGAAGTACCGGAGCTCGTGGACCAATTGTTCAGCCGGTATTGCTGGTAGCTGCCAGTGAGGTTGATGAAGAAATAATCATCCGGTATCTTCAAGCGCTTACCGAAACCAAGGGAAGTACCGAGGATGCCGAGCTCGGCGAACGCAGGGCTGCCATCGGACCGCAGATCGTCCTTGCCCGCTCCATTGGTCTGGCGGGTGTAATACCCGGAGACGCTGAAGGAATTGGGCTTGCGGCCGCCGAGCCAGGGTTCTACGAAGGAAAGGCTGTAGCTCTGGAAGAACCGGCCGTTGGTCTGGGCCCGCAGGTTCAATGTCTGTCCGTCGCCAGCGGGCAGGGGGCTCCATGCCTTGCCGTCGAAGATCTTGCGCAAACTGAAGTTGGTAAAGGACAGGCCGAGTGACAAGAGCAGTCGGCCAGCGCCATAGCCACCGCTCAGTTCGAGTCGGTCACTTGGCTTCTCATCCACCGTGTAGTTCAGGTCCACCAGGCCGGTGCGCGGGTCGGGCGCGGGATTCACACCCACCTTTTCGGGGTCGAAAAATCCGAGACCGATCAATTGCTGCTGGGACCGGATCACTTCACTGCGGTCGAAAAGATCCCCCGGCAAGGTGCGTATCTCACGCCGGATCACATGGTCGAATGTCTTGGAGTTGCCGCTGATAGTGACGTTGCGCACACGGTACTGCCGCCCTTCGCGGATGCGGATCTCCAGATCGATGCTGTCGCCTTCTACGCGCTCCACGGGATCCGGAAAGAAGCTCAGGTAACCGCGGTCCATATAGATGGAACTGATGTCCGCGCCGCTGGGGTTCTGGTAGAGCCGCGTATCGAGCAGCCGCTTGTTGTAGATGTCACCTTTCTTGATGCGCAGCACGGTGTGCAAGGTGTCCGAGCTGTACTTGGTATTGCCGATGAAACTGATGTCGCGGAAATGGAACCGGTTCCCCTCCTCCACCCAGAGGTCGAGCTGGATCTTCTTCTTGCTCACGAACCGCATGCTGTCCTTCACAACGGCGGCATTGCGGAAGCCCTTGTCGTTGTAGATGGCCACGATCCCGAGCTTGTCATCCCGGAGATCAGTACGTTTGAATTTGCTGGATCCGAACACGTTGTACCAGCGCTTGCGCTTGGTGTTCTTCAACGCGCGCCTTAAGCGGCTGCTCTTCACATTGTCATTTCCGTGGAAGAAGATGTCCTTGATGCGGACGCGGGGGCCTGGACTCACCATTACGGTGAGCCGCACCTTTTGCACATCGGCGGTATCGGCGATCTGTTCCACGCGGGCATCGGCTTTCAGGTGGCCTTTGTCCACGAAATAGCGGCGGATCGTGGAGCGGATGTGTGCGAGCAAGGCGTCGTTCACCTGCATCCCGGCCTCGAGCTGGAGTTCTTCGCGCAGCTTGTCGCCTTCGTTCCGTGAAACGGTTCCGCCGAACCCATAACCGGCGAGCACGGGATTCTCCTGCACCTTGATGTTCAGGAAGAAGGTCTCATTCCCTCGGATGCCGCGCGCCTCGGCGAGTTCGACGCAGACGTCAGTGAACAAATGCTGGCTCCAGATGGCCTGTATGGCGCGGCTGATGCGTTCCCCGGGAATGGTGAGTTTGTCTCCCACTTGCAATCCACTGAAGAGCTTCACCGCATTGGCGTCCACGACCACGCAGCCGGACACGACGATGCCGCCGATGGTTCCATCACGGGCCACGCCATAGTCCAGCATCTCGCCGCATAAGCTCTGGGCGGCGGAACGTTGAGCGATCATGAACATGACCGCGATGAGGAGGAGGCGCATCACGCGGGAGAGACCTGATCGCTGGTGAGACCGAAACGGCGCTCACGGTTCTGGAAATCAAGGACGGCCTGGAACAGGTGCTCCTTGCGGAAATCCGGCCAGAGCACGGGCGTGAACCAAAGTTCGGCGTAAGCGATCTGCCACAGGAGGAAGTTGCTGATGCGCTGCTCGCCGCTGGTGCGGATCAATAATTCGGGGTCGGGCATACCGGTGGTACTGAGGCGCTCCGCGATGAGGGCCTCGCTCACCGCGTGCATGTCGATGCGGCCATCCTTCAGGTCCTGGGCGATTGAGCGCGTGGCCCGCAAAAGCTCCCAACGGGCGCTGTAGCTGAGGGCCAGTGTAAGGGTCACTCGATCGTTGTGGGCGGTCTGTTGGATGGCCTGGAGTAAAGTAGCCTTGCAAGTGGGTGGCAGGCTGTCCGTGTCGCCGATGGTATGTAGTCGCACACCATTCTCGTGCAGGCTCTCCATTTCGCTCATGAGGGTATGCACGAGCAGGTCCATCAAGGCATCCACCTCGGCCTGGGGTCGGCTCCAATTCTCGGTGCTGAAGGCATAGAGAGTGAGGTACTTCACCCCGATCTCGGTAGCGGCGACCAGGGTCTCGCGCACGCTTTTCACACCGTTGGAATGGCCCACCACGCGCAATTCGCCTTGGCGTTGTGCCCAGCGGCCGTTGCCGTCCATGATGATGGCCACATGCTCAGGCACGCGGGCGCGGTCAATGCGCGAGCGCAACTCATCGGCCGAAGGCGAGGTGGCGGCGGGAGCGGACATAGTTTCCACAGGGGGCGCGAAGTTGGCGTTTTGGGGCTTGGTACTCCGCTCGTTAACGGCTCTTGGGGTATCGCGACTTTCGCAGGCCTGGCGCGCCTTATTGTCTATTTGTTCTTCATTTTGTCCCAGATGGCATCGCACTCCGTGAAGCGGGAGAGCAACCACGAGAGGGACACGCCGGTGTACTGGTACCAATCCCGCGTGTAGCCATCGCCCCGGGCGCGCCCGGAGTTGATCCCTGTCTCCCGCAGAACGCTGGGATCCGCCAGCGCGGCCGTGAGCGGACCGGTCTCCGCAGCGAGGAATGTGTTGTCCACGTACACACCGCTCACGTCGTCCAAATAGTCGGTGTAGGTGCGCCGCAGCCCCCACTCCAGGCCCAGATCGAGCTTGTCCGTAAGGGCGAATTTGAAGCCCACGCCATGCGGAATGCTCATCACATCCAGCTTGTAGGGTTCGCCCGCTGCTGAGGTGCCCTGGCCCTCGGTTCCCAGCGGCTGAAGGTCATACCAGGTATCGTCCAGCAGGTTCTGGGGGTTCATGTGGAAATAGGCCAGACCCAGAAAGATATAGGGGGTCCAGTTGTGGCTGTCCTTAGTGATACCGCGGTATTTCAGGAAATTGATCTCCACGGTGGCCGCCACCTCGAACAGGTTGGTGCGGAATCCGAGATTGCGCAGCTGCTGGAGGGAGTCGGGCGAATCGCTGTCATAGGATTCGATCTTGGTGAAGAGGCCCTGGATCCGGACGGCGTACCGCTGATCGATGTTGTAGCGATAAAAGAGGCCGCCGGCCAGGTGTGTATTGGCGGGGTAATGCCGGGTGGGGTTGAGGTCGCCGATGTAATAACTGACGCCACCGGTAATGCCGATCTCGCTCACTTGCGCGCGCAAGCCGAGGAAGGCCATGGGGAACAGAACGGTCAAAAGGCGCGATCGCATCCGCTTTGGAACGGCGCACAGGGTGGATCCTTGCACGTTCCGGGCGCGAACTTAACCGTTGGCCTTCAGGACGGGTGGACCGCTGCGCACGTCAAGGCCCCAAGCGAGCTTGTCGCGCAGGGTATTGAAGAAATCAGTGCCGTGCAGATGGATGAAGCGCACGCGGTGCTCGGCTCGGCGGATATGCAGGTCCGTAGGGCGGTCCAGGGTGAAGCTTCGGGAATCGAGGTTCACCAGGTATTTGTCCTCGCGGGCCTCTGCGCGCAGGCGGAGCACGCTGTCGCCCGGCACCACGATCGGTCTCACGTTCAGATTGTGCGCGGCGATAGGTGTGATCACCATGGCATCACAGGTAGGATCGAGCAAAGGCCCTCCGCAACTCAGGGAATAGGCGGTACTCCCGGTGGGTGTGGCAACGATGAGCCCGTCAGACCAGTAGGTATTGAGAAAGCGCTCGTTCAAAAAGGCGTCCACGGCAAGCATGCTGCTGGTATCGCGCTTGTGCAGGCTCACCTCATTCATGGCGAACAAGGGTTCTCCATGGGACAGGCCATCACCTTGCACAGCGAGCAGGCCGCGATCCTCGATCGAATAATTGCCGGCCTTCACATCGCGAAGGGCTTCGAGCGCCCCCTCCTCACGGGTGCTGCTGAGGAAGCCTAAGCGCCCCAGGTTGATCCCCAGCACCGGGATCCCCGTGCGCCCCACTTTGGCCACGCTGTCCAGAAAGGTGCCATCACCACCGAGGCTGAGGAATACATCGATGCCCGCGGCGGCCGGGTTCTCAGCGACCTCGGTGCTTTCATCAACGTGCAGCCCGGCAGCAGCAAGCTGATCGGCCAAGGCCTTGTCCACCACGGGCACAATGCCTTCGGAACGCATGGCCTTGTGTATCCGATGAACAGAAGGAATGCTCTCCAAAGCGAGCGAGCGTCCGTGGGTACCGATGCGCATGGCTGGGTGGTGCAAAGATGGCGGTTGCTTCCTGCGCAGAGTCCGATCCGTGAAGCACTATTGGGTCGAAAATTCAGGACCGAAGGCGGACTTCAACGCTGAACCGGGATCGGCAACAGCTCAGAACGGCTGGGTGAAATGGAGGTAGAATGCGCGTTCGTCCAGCGCGTTCACCGCGAACTCCACACGCATCACCTGGTCATAGCTGCTCACCACGTTCAGCCCCAGTCCATAACCTTGTTGGATCCGGTTCGCCAAGAAGTTCCGCTCCCCGTACCGGCTGTCCCACACATGTCCGAAGTCAGCGAAGGCATTGAGATAGATGGCGAGGTAGAGGGTCTTGAAGTTATCGTTCTTCATTCCGGAGAACACGTATTCCCGCGGCCTCACGAGGGCCCACAGGGCATTGGCCTTGAACAGGGCGTAGTGTTCCCCGTCGATCACATAGTATTCGTAGCCACGGACGTAGTCGTCATATCCGAGACCTTGTTGCATGTAGTAGGGCACCTCCGGTCCCACGCTCACTTTACTCCGAAGACTTCCCCCTAGGCTCCAGCGCTCACTGGTGCGCCATGATCGCTGCACGGCACCATAGAAGGTGGTCAGGTCCACCGCATCCCATTGGAGCGGCAGCCCGAAGTGATCCGCCCGGAACTGGGTGAAGGTGCCGCTCAAGGGATAGACCCGATTGTCCCGTTGATCGTGTGTGAAGGTGTAACCGATGGTGAAGTAGTTGAGCCTGGTGTCGCCTCCGGTGAAATAGGTGGGCACGGTGCGGGCGACAGTATCGAGGACATCGGCATGCGTGAAACCGAGGCGGAAGGCGTGCTTCATATCGAACGCCGGGCGCAAGGTGGCCTCCAGGTCGCCCTTCCACTCCCTCCGCGTTTCGCGGCCACGCAAGGTGATGAATTCGCGCTTGTTGTCTTCGGTGCCCACGGTGATCTCGTCCTGCTGTGTTCGTCCGGCACCGAATGCCAGTCCCCAGCGTTGCTTCTTATCGATGAAGGGGAACCGGTAGCGGAGGGCGAATTCCTTTGCGTAGCCGAGTTGCAATTTGGCGTAGAGGGTCTCATTCCGCCCGCGCATATTGTAGCGGTAAAGGAAGGCCCCGTAGTACACGCGGCGAAGGTCCTTGGTAAGCCACCAGGTATTGAAGTTCGGGTCGCTGTACTTGAAGATCGGGGTGGGCCAGTAGAACCAGCGCTCGGCCACGGTAACGGTGAGGAAGACCTCGGAGCTTGACAGATACAGGGGTTCGATCCGGACGCTGTTGAACAGGCCCATGTTGTATACGTTCTGCCGGCTGCGTTCGATGAGGTAGTAGAGTTGTTCGTTGGTGGCCACGGAATCGCCTTCGGCCAAGGTCATTTCACGCAGCACCACGCGCTCCTTGGTGGTGCGGTTGCCTTCCAGAACGATACCATTGATCACGTAAGGTCCGGTATAGGCCCCGACCTGCTGGGCTGCAGCCCGGGCCGCCACGGAGAGCAGGAAAAAAAGGAACAGGCGGCGTGGTGCGCGCATGTGTTATCCCGTGGTGGCGGGGCGTTGCATTACGTTCGTGCCGGTGTATTTCATCCCGTACACGAGGGGCCCGGCGATCACAGATTGATCAGGCGTACCAACTCATCATACCGCCCACGAAGGTTCTCGTGGAAGCGTGACCCTTGGAAGGTCGTTTTCACCGTGTATTCGTAGCGTTCGAAGGTCTGCAGGATACCGCTGATGTCCTCGCGGTTGATCTTCAGTGTCACTTCCGTGCGCGTGCTGTCCGGCAGGGGGTGGCAATAAACGCTCAACACCTTGCCGTCGTTGCCTTCCACGATGCGGGCGATCTCCTGCAGGCTATAGTCGATGGCGTTCATCTCGAGCACGAGCACGCTACCGGGTTCGCGCACGTTGGCCACTTCGCTCAGGCGGAGGAGGGCCATGTGCTCATTCACCGCACCGAGGTACCGCCCCTCCATGCTGAGCACGGGGATCACCGAGAGGCCGCGCTCTACGAACAGTTTCATCACGTCGTAGATGTGCCACAGCTCACGCGCATAGGGGAGCTCCACACGGTCCATCACATCACCGACCGCGCCCCGCGCATGGCCGTTCTCGAGCAGGGCGCTGTCCTTCACCATGCCCACCAGATGGCCATCGTCGACCACGGGCAAGTGGGCCAGTTTGAGCTCCTCCATGCGGTCCAGCGCGAGGCTCACCGGGTCGGTGGGCTTCAGCGGAATGATGTCAACCGAGATCAGGTCGGTAGCGTGCATTGGTTTGTTCTGGCGAACCGGGGGAGAGCGTTGGGCGAACAGCGTGCCGGGATCCGGCATCTACTTTTGGCGGCGACGAAGCTATACGGATCGGCAGATGGCACACCTGAGTGTGAACGTGAACAAGTTGGCGACCTTGCGCAATGCGCGAGGAGCGGACAATCCGGACGTGGTACGGTGGGCCCAGGCCATTGAACGGTTCGGCGCGCAGGGGATAACGGTACATCCCCGACCCGATGAGCGGCACATCCGCCGCAACGATGTCTTCGCGCTGAAGAAGGCCGTCACCACGGAATTAAACATTGAAGGCTATCCGAGCGAGGACTTCATTGCCCTTGTGCTGGAAACCAGGCCTGCACAAGTGACGCTTGTTCCGGATCCGCCGGGCGTGCTCACCAGCAATGCCGGCTGGGATGCCAAGACCCAAAAGACGATGCTCCGCGAAGTGCTGGAACGGTTCAAGCGGGAAGGGATCCGGACCAGCCTGTTCATGAGCACGGACCTGGAACTGATCGCGCACGCGGCTGACACGGGTGCAGACCGCATCGAGCTGTACACCGAGCCATACGCCGCGAACTATCACCAGGACCGATCAGCGGCCGTGGCACCGTTCACCCTGGCCGCGGTAACAGCCAACGGCCTAGGTCTTGGCCTCAATGCCGGCCACGATCTTGACCTGCACAACCTGGCCTTCTTCAAGGCGAACGTTCCCGGCCTGCTCGAAGTGAGCATCGGGCACGCGCTCATTTGCGATGCGCTGCAGTACGGGATGGAAAACACCGTCGGGCTCTACCTTCGGGAATTGCGATGAGTGTCGAACTCTTCCACCGCCGATCCGGCTCTGGCCAAGCGATCGTCATTCTGCATGGCCTCTTCGGCAGCAGCGACAATTGGGGAAGCATCGGCAAGGATCTGGCCGAAGCATATGACGTAACCCTGGTGGATCAGCGCGACCATGGCCGCTCACCGCACACGGACCGGGTAACGTATCCGCTGATGGCCGAGGATGTGCATGCACTGGTCACACGTCTTGGCTTGCGAGATATCGTACTGATAGGGCACAGCATGGGTGGCAAAACGGCGATGTGGTTCGCGCACCGCTGGCCTGAACTGGTGAAGCACCTGGTCTCTGTGGACATTGGGCCGCGTGAGTACCCCCTGAGCAACCAGGCACCGATCATCGAAGCGTTGATCACGAGCGACCTGGCGAACAAGACCACGCGCAAGGAAGTGGAGGAGCATTTGGCGCGCTATGTGCCAGAGCCCGGTGTGCGGCAATTCCTTCTGAAAAGCCTTTACTGGGAAACACCTGAAAAGCTGGCCTGGCGCTTCAACGTACCCGTGATCGCGCGCGACATCAACGACATTCTCGGCTCGGCACCGGCGGAGACCATCCGGGTGCCCACCTTGTTCATCCGCGGCGGGCAGAGCGACTACATCACGCGCGAAGACATCCCCGCATTGAAGGAGCAATTCCCGAACAGCCGCATCGGAACGGTGGACTACGCCGGGCATTGGGTGCATGCGCAAGCACCGGACGAAGTGATGGATCTGATCCGCTCCGTGGCATGAAACACATCCTTGTCACCACGCTTCTCTTACCGCTCTCGCTGATCGTTCCCGCGCAATGGGACCAGTTGGAATACGCACCAAGGGATACCAACCTCATCTTGTACGACGGTGGTTTCGACTTTCGCGAAGGGATCTGGTTCGGATTCGAGGATTTCCGCGACGACCGCCCGAGCGTGGCATTGGCCGATGTGCTGAACGAACAAGGCAAGCCGGCGGGCGACCTGCGGCAGAGCAACGGAAAACTATACTACATGGACAGTACGGGCACCCGGCAGCGCATCAACCTTGACCGGACGTGGGGCTTCTGCAACCGCGATGTCGTGTACGTACGGATCGGTGATGGCTTCAACCGGATCGGTATGATGGGCTCCATCGCGCACATCGTTTTCGACAACACCTACAGCAACTGGGGCGGCTACAACGCAGGCCTTTACGGCATGGGGCCTTCTACGACCACGGTGCAGGAACAGCGCCTGTTGGACATGGAGACCGGGAGTTTTCTGCCCGTCTCCGGCGGGGGCATCTACCAGGCGATCCAACGCGACGCCGAGCTGCGAGCTGAATTCGAGGCATTGCCGAAAAAGCAACGGAACGATGATGTAGCGGTCTTCCGGTTCATCCGCCGGTACAACGATCGGCACCCGCTGTACTTCCCGAAGTAGTTCAACGGGGCCCGGCGAAAGATGCCGGTCAGTGCTTGCAGCGCGGACCATCGGGAATCGCGTTTTCAGCACCCACGCCGACTCAATGCCGCACGATGAACCGCACCGATCGTGCGGTGCCCTCTTGGAGGAAGACCAAGGAATACACCCCATTGGCCAACGAACGCACATCCAACGCATGCGAAGTAGAGGTCATCCGCTGGCGCAGGACCGATCGCCCGCTCACATCCAATAGGTAGAATTCACCCGGATGGTCAACGGTCACCATGAGATGATCGGAGGTGATGCCCGGATGGATGAGCAACCCTTCATTCGCCAGAGGCAGTGCGGACACGCCCACCACCTCATTCCTGCGCGCATGCCACTCCTGGTAGAAGAGGTTCGCCACGGTGGCGTCGTGGATGATCAGCGTATTCTCATCATTGATCGTTTCGGCGTACCAGGACCAGTTGTGGCTACCAGTGATCACCAGCGGATCATCCGTGGTTCCTTCATCGATGATTGCGTACTTGTGATGCAACTGCACGAGGTCTGAATTGTGCGTGGCCACATCCACGCCGTTGTTTTCCAGATCCCAACCCTCGTCACCGGGATAGATCGCGTTCTCCAGATCCACTTGCACGGAAACGCCCGGCCGCTGATGAGCCTCAAGCAGGGCGTTGCCGATATCATCATTGGTGAAGGCGAACAGCGCTGCGCGCACGGAGTGTTCCGCGTTGTCGATGGCGTCGACGATACGGGCGGTGGTACCGTCACTTGGTGAGAAATAGCACTCGATCGCCACGCCATCTACGGTGAACTCATGCGGTGTATCGTTCATCTTGTCCGCCCCGAAACGGCTGTTGGCGATATCGGGCTGCTCGCCGCTCCCGCCCCACATCTCTTCGAACTCGGCGCGGTAAGCGAGCGCCAAGGCCTGATCCTGGATGAAGACCATGTTATTGTAGTCGTCGAAAAGCCCGTTCTGCGTCCAGTTGGTGCTGCCTGTCCAGAGCCAGGCAATGTCAGCGTGGTCGGCATCGATGCTCATGAACTTGTTATGCATGCCGCTGCCCTCCCCATCGGTGCGATAGAGCAACGGGATGGTCGAGGAGAGATCCTGCAACGCGGTATTGCTGTTCATGCTCTCGGTGATGTACCGAACCAGCACCCCGCGGTCCTCGGCTTGGTTGAGGGCTGAAATGATGCTGTAGTCGTTGGCGTTGTAGACAGCCACGTCGATGGTGAATTGGGCCCGGTCGATGTAGGCTTCGATCGTGTCATCCATGGCCTCGTACAGGCTGACGGCGAGCGTGCCGCTGCTCACGGCGGGGTCCGTTGCCTGGTTGAAGTAGACGCGGATACGATCCGATTGCGCGGAGGCGGCGAAGGAGAGCGCAGTAAGCCCGAAGAGGAGAGATCGATGTATCATGTGGTACGCGCCCTTGAAGAACAGGGCGGAGTTCATACCGAAGGAATGGAGAGCGGTGCAAAGAAAAGGGATCGGACAGGATGGCATCATATTCGCCGAACGCGGACCTGCCGGCTCAGCGCGCTCCTACCTTAGCACGCTTGATTTCCGCCCAGATGATCCGTATGACCACCGTTGCGTTCCTGCTCCTGGCAGCGTTGTCCGCGAAATCCCAGAGTGAGAAGAAGTACACCCCCATGTGCGTGGGTTTCTACAATCTGGAGAACCTGTACGATACCATTGACCAACCGGACAATGATGATGCGGAGTTCCTGCCCACAGCACCGAAACGCTGGGGTTCAGAACGGTATGGGATCAAACAGGCCCATATGGCACGCGTTATCAGCGAGCTTGGCACGGATGTACATCCTGATGGGCTCGCGTGCATCGGTGTTTCAGAAGTGGAGAACCGAAGCGTACTTGAAGACCTTGTGAAACAGGACGCACTCGCCAAGCGCGGCTATCAGATCGTGCATGTTGACGGGCCTGATCGGCGTGGCGTGGATTGCGCTTTCCTGTACAACCCGAGATATTTCACCTACCTCCAGCACCGCTCTCACCGGCTGATCGATCCGCAGGACACGTTGTTCCGCACGCGCGATCAACTCGTAGTTACCGGCATCCTGGATGGTGATACCTTGAGTTGCATCATGGCACACTGGCCTAGCCGACGAGGCGGCGAAAAACGCAGTCAGCCAAAACGATTCCTTGCCGCACAACTGGGTCGGCACATCTCGGACTCCTTGCTCGCGATCGATCCGAACGCGCGGATCCTGTACATGGGGGACCTGAACGACGATCCTGTTGACCCGAGCGTGCGCAGGATGTTCGGTGTCACCGAGGACAAGGCCATGGCAAGTGCGTCAAAGTTTTACGACCCCATGTTCGATCTTTACAAGAAGGGGATCGGTTCGTTGGCATGGGGGGATTCATGGAATCTTTTCGACCAGATGATCTTCAGCCCGGCCTTGGCGAATGGCACCGCTGGTGGATACCGCCACTATGGGACCCGTGTGTACAACAAGAGCTACCTCCTTCAAAGCGAAGGCAATTTCAAGGGGTATGGTTTCCGCACCTGGGTAGGTGACAATTTCATCGGTGGCTATAGCGATCACTTCCCGGTATTCGTGATCCTGGTGAAAGACGCGCCGCAACCCTGAGCGTCATGCGTCGCGGGGCATTGGCCGCATGGCTTACGATCTCCATAGGCCCGGTTTCCGCGCAGGTCATCGACAGCTTGCGGATCTTCACGGCCATACCGGCGGCCAGCTACACCACTTCACTGGCGGAAACCACGGGGTGGCGCTTGATGCATACGCGTGCATCCTGTGTCTCCATCGGCCCGGGCGAGCTGGCGGACCTGAACGCCGGGCTCCAGGAGCACAGGCCGGTGAAGCACACCCACAGCGACCTCCCGACCCTCTCCCATATCGGTTTCATCTATTACGACAAGCGCGCGCACGTCTTCTGCCTCTCGCAGGAAGATGGGTTGGTAGTGGATCTCACCGCGCGACGGCAATTCAGACTGGAAGATTGGACGGAACGCGTGAAGTTGAAAGCCGTGTTGATGGCCCTGGGGCTCTAGCGCTGCATCGGCATGCCTGGATCCATTCCGCGCTCTGACCTGTCATCAGCAGAAGGGAACGCCG
Source organism: Flavobacteriales bacterium (assembly GCA_031421755.1). Taxonomy (GTDB): domain Bacteria; phylum Bacteroidota; class Bacteroidia; order Flavobacteriales_F; family PHOS-HE28; genus PHOS-HE28. The sequence continues at coordinate 17,619 of JANOPI010000262.1, forward strand.
TTGTGGATCCTTGGCGATCGGGCCCCTTTCGGCAGATGCGCACCCGCCTACCTTCGCACCTGTCCGCCGCTAGGCGCGGGCGCTGAATGAGGGAACGACATGCTGGAACTGACCTACCTGCGCGACCTGCGCGACGAGGCCGTAACACGGCTGAATAAACGGAACATCGACGCGGAGGCCCTGATGGCCAAGGCGGTGCATCTGGACGGCGCACGCCGCAACACACAGAACGAACTGGACGCGAAACAGGCCGAACTCAACACCTTGAGCCGCTCCATCGGCGACCTGATGAAGAGTGGCCAGAAGAACGAGGCCGAGGCCGCACGCGCGAAAACAACTGACCTGAAAGCCGGTATCGGCCGCTTGCAAGAAGAGCTGAACGTTGCTGAATCGGCACTGCGCGATCACCTCTGCCTGATCCCCAATGCACCGAGCGCGAACGTGCCGCCCGGCAAGACGCCGGAGGACAACGTGACGGTGATGGAGGAAGGGGCTATCCCTTCGCTGCCGGAAACCGCGAAGCCGCACTGGGAGCTGGGCGAGGAGTACGGCATCCTGCATATGGACCTCGGCGTGAAGGTCACCGGTGCCGGTTTTCCCGTCTACAGCGGCCAGGGGTCGAAACTGCAGCGCGCACTCATCAGCTTCTTCTTGGACCGCGCCATCGCCGCCGGGTATCGGGAGATCATCCCGCCGCACATGGTGAATGCCGAGAGCGCTTTCGCCACCGGGCAACTGCCGGATAAAGAAGGGCAGATGTACCATGCCACGGTGGACGGGCTCTACCTGATCCCGACGGCTGAGGTGCCGATCACCAACCTGTATCGGGACGAGATCATCGACACGGACCGGCTGCCGATCAAGAACGTGGGTTACACCCCGTGCTTCCGCCGGGAAGCGGGCAGCTACGGTGCGCATGTGCGGGGCCTGAACCGCGTACACCAGTTCGATAAGGTGGAGATCGTGCGCATCGAGAAGCCGGAGAACAGCTATGCAGCGCTGGAGGAGATGGTCGAGCACGTAAAGGGACTTCTTCGCGACTTGGAGCTCCCCTACCGACAACTGCTGTTGTGTGGTGGAGATATGGGCTTCGCCAGCGCGATGACCTACGACATGGAAGTATGGGCCGGTGCACAAAAGCGCTGGTTGGAAGTGAGTTCCATCAGCTGCTTCGAGACCTTCCAGAGCAACCGCCTGAAGCTGCGCTACAAAGGCGAGGACAAGAAGATGCGCCTGCTGCACACGCTGAACGGCAGCGCGCTGGCGTTGGCCCGCATCGTAGCGGCGTTGCTGGAGAACAACCAGACACCGGAGGGCATACGCATACCGGACACGTTGCGGCCGTACACGGGTTTTGACATGATCCGCAAATGAGGACGCGTGTACCGCTCATCGTGCTGGCAGCGTTCTTGCTTTGCGCACACAGCGCTTGCCGACGCTCTGCCGACGCACGCAACCTCTCCGCCGTGGACAGTCTGATGAGCGTGAACGATAGCCTTATCAAGGGATTGAATGCCCTTGATCTGCCCCGTGTGGCCCGCATCGATTCCGCCTTCATGATGAAAGCGGACCGGATCATGGTGCTTCTACGGGACACGTTGGACAAAGCATCCGCCCTGGTCCTGGGCAATTACTACCGTACGATGACCAAATATCCCCGCTTCGCACAGCAAGGGGTGGGTAGCGTGCTGGATCGTCTGGAACGCTGCAAGGACCAATTGGCGGACCTGCGCAACGATGTGGACAAAGGCCTTCTTGAGCCAACGGAAGAAGCACGCTATATCAAGGAGGAGAAACTGGCACTGGCCGAGGCCCGGCAGGATGCCGAAAAAGTAGCGGCGAGCGTCAAGACCATTCTGCGCGACGAAGCCACCTACGTTGCTGTCGTCGATTCCATGCTCGCCACGGATACCATTCCGGCACGATGAGGACGGCCATGCGCATCGCACTCCTGCTGCTGCTCACCGCGCTCGGCCCCCACCTGCTGGCGCAGGGCACCGATGAGCAGCTCGCGTCGCAGTACTTCGGGCAAGGGGATTTCGAACGCGCCACCTTGTACTACGACAAGCTTTACAAGCAGCAGCCCACCGCATACAACTACGACCAATTGTTCAAGTGCCGGATGGCGCTCAAGGAGTATGAGGAAGCAGCCAAACTGGCCAAGGACCGATCGCGCAAACAGAACGACGAACCGCGCTACCTGGTGGACATGGGCACGGTGGCGAAAATGATGGGCGACACCTCGAAAGCGAAAGAACACTACGCCAAGGCGCTCAAAGGTTTGAAACCGGAAATGAACGCGGTGCGCACCTTGGCCAAGGCCTTCGAGAACACAGGAGAGAACGACCTGGCGCTGGAGGTCTACGAGCGGGGCAAGCGGAACATCAAGGACGGCAGCTGGTCGTTCGATTACGACATCGCCCAGCTATATGCGGCAAAGGGCGACCTGAAGGCCATGACAACGACCTACATGGACCTGCTCACGGTGAACCCGAGCTACCTGCAAACGGTGCAGAACGGGCTGGCGCGCTTCATCGATTTCACCAAGACCGACGAACGCACGGCCATGTTGCGCACCGAACTGCTGCGGCGCTCACAGAAAGATCCTGACAATACGATATTCCAAGAGATGCTCATCTGGCAGTACCTTCAACAGAAGGACCTTACCGGTGCTTTCGTGCAGAGCAAAGCCATGGACAAGCGCTTCAATGAAGGAGGTCAGCGCCTGATGGAACTCGCCGACATCGCTGTGACGAACCAGGAATGGGCGACGGCCGCGAAATGCTACCAATACGTGATGGACCAGGGCAAGAGCAACGCGAACTATGTGAAGGCGCGCATGGGCCTTGTGCGCGCGCGCGACGCCCGCGTTACCGAACAGGCCGAACCGCCGCGCGCTGAGCTCGACGAGCTCACCACAGAATACACCGGAGCACTCACCGATCTTGGACGTTCGCAACACACCACCGAACTTTTGCGGGGCTTGGCACGTGTGAGAGCCTACTACCTCAACGACCGCTCCGGGGCTGTTACCCTGCTCGATGAAGCGATCAACACCGGGGGCGTGGACCCGAAGACGCAGGCGCAACTGAAGCTCGACCTCGGCGATATCCATCTGCTGGACGCCAACATCTGGGAAGCCTCGCTCCTCTACTCCCAGGTGGACCTGGACTACAAGAACGACATGCTGGGGCACGAAGCCCGGCTGCGCAACGCCAAGGTGAGCTACTTCGCCGGGGATTTCCTCTGGGCCAAGGGCCAGCTCGACGTGTTGAAGGCGAGCACCAGCAAACTCATCGCCAACGATGCGATGGAGCTCTCCCTCCTTATCACCGACAACATCGGCGAGGACAGCACGCGTTCCCCGCTCACGCAATTCTCACGGGCCCAACTGCTCATGTTCCAGCACCGCTACGACGAGGCGCTGATCACCTTGGACAGCCTGAACATCGACTTCCCGTTGAACAGCCTGGGGGACGATATCCTCTACGAGCGGTATCGCGTCTCCTACGCACGCCACCAGTTCGACACCGCGGCCACATTCCTGCGCAACGTGCTGGAGCTCTACCCCACGGATATCCTGGTGGACAACGCGCTCTTGGACCTTGGCAAGCTTTACGAGGACAAGCTCAACGACAAGGAAACGGCGAAAGGATTCTACGAGAAACTGTTGTTCGAGCAGGGCGGCAGCATTTTCGTACCCGAGGCACGCGACCGCTACCGTCGCTTGCGCGGCGACCACGACGACCTGGACACCCCCGAAAAGCAGTTCCTCAACGGCCCTCAGTAGAGATGAACCGCAGATGGACGCAGATGAACGCGGATAGGGAACCAACGCACCTGGCACCTGTGTCCATCAGTGTCCATCCACGTACATCCGGGTTTGAATTCGCACCGATCCGCCGCCCGGCGGATCACATCTCGATGCCACAATGATCATCTATAACGTCACGGTAAGCGTGGACGCCGATGTGGCCGAGGAATGGCTGCATTGGATGAAAGCCGAGCACATACCCGATGTGATGTCCACGGGCATGTTCCTGGACAACCGCATCTGCCGTGTGCTGGCCGAGGAGGAAGGCGGAGTTACCTACGCCATCCAATACACTGCGGCGGACATGGCCACCTACGAGCGCTACAAAGCCGAATTCGCGCCGCGACTTCAAGCCGAAACGCAGAAGCACTACGGCGGGAAGTTCGTGGCCTTCCGCACGCTGTTGGAGGTGGTACACACGGCATGACGGTGATCTGACCTGTCACCCCGAGCGCAGTCGAGGGGCCATCATCATTCCCCCCCGACTGCGTTCGGGGTGACAGTAAAGAAATCCGGTCCATCATGTTCGTCCGCGCCAAAAAGCACCTCGGCCAGCACTTCTTGAAAGAGGAGGGCACGGCCGAACGCATCGCTGCGAGTCTCACAGGGCACGGGGGTTACCAGCACGTTATCGAGGTGGGTCCGGGAACGGGCGCCCTCACCAAGCATCTCTTGGCACTGGGCAAATACGATCTCACGTGCTTCGAAGTGGACCGGGAAAGCGTGGCGCACCTGGCGCAGGCCTATCCTGATCTGCGCGTGCTGGAACGTGATTTCCTGCGGGCCGACCTTGCCGCCATCACGGACGGCAAACTCGCGGTGATCGGCAACTTCCCTTACAACATCAGCACGCAGATCGTCTTCAAGGTGCTGGATGACCGGCATCATGTGACGGAGATGGTGGGCATGTTCCAGAAGGAAGTGGCGGACCGCATTTGCGCCCCCCCGGGCAGCAAGACCTACGGCATCACCAGCGTGCTCACACAGGCCTGGTACGATTGCGATATGCTGTTCATCGTAGAGCCAGAGTCCTTCATTCCACCGCCGAAAGTCAGGAGCGCTGTGATCCGTTTGCGGCGGAACAACGTGGAGAAACTGGACTGCGATGAAGTGATGCTCTACCAAGTGGTAAAGACCGCCTTCAACCAGCGCCGGAAGATGTTGGGCAACGCGCTGAAGAACTTCGCACCTCTTGTGAAGGGCGTACCGGAGCGGTATGCGAAACTGCGCGCCGAACAGCTGTCCGTGGCGGATTTCGTCGCGCTCACACAGGGCTGCGAAGCGCCGTAGTTTCGCGCGGCCCGTACAGGGCGGCCCCGTGTCCTACGAACTCAGCGATAGCAGCCTGGAACGCATCCAGGAACTGGTGCGGCTCAAGCACGACGACGCCTTGCTGGCGGAGGTGAGCGAGCTCCACCCGGCGGACATCGCGCTGGTGATCGACCGTGTTGACCTGGAGGAAGCGCGGTACATCTTCGACCTGCTTGAAGCGGAAACAACCGCAGCGGTGATCACTGAATTGCCGGAGGATCGCCGCGATGCCCTGCTCGGAACGTTGAGCGCCGAAGAGATCGCCGAAGAGGTGATCGAGCAACTCGACTCCGATGATGCCGCGGACGTGATCGCCGAGCTGACGGACGAGATGCAGCAGGAAGTGCTCGCGAATCTCGACGATGGCGCGCTGAAGGACGAGATCACCGAGCTGCTCACCTACGACGAGAACACCGCAGGCAGCCTGATGGCCAAGGAGCTGGTGAAGGTGAACGTGGGCGCCAGCATGCTGGATTGTGTGCGTGAGCTGCGCAAGCATGGCGAGCACATCGACAACATCTACCAGATCCATGTGATCGATGACCACGACCGGTTCATCGGCACGATCCAGTTGAAGCAATTGATCACCGAAAGCCTGCGTGCACCGGTGAAGGACCTGTACGATCCGGATGCAGTGGTGGTGAAAGCCGACACTGATGTGGAGGAAGTGGCCCGCCTGATGGAGCGGTACAACCTTGCGGTGATGCCCGTGGTGGACGATCGCGGGCGGCTGGTAGGGCGCATCACCTTCGATGACGTGATGGACTCTGTGCGGAAGGAGGAAACGGAGGACGCGCAGAAGATGGGCGGTATGGAAGCGCTGGAGTACAGCTACAGCAACAGCAGTTTGTGGGAGATGGTGAAGGCGCGCGCCGGCTGGCTCGTGATCCTGCTGATCGGTGAGAGCTTCACGGCCACGGCGATGGGCTACTTCGAGGACGAGATCGCGAAAGCGGTGGTGCTCGCCCTCTTCGTACCGATGATCATCTCCTCCGGCGGCAATACCGGATCGCAGGCATCATCGCTCATCTGCCGTGCGCTCGCCGTGGGCGATGTGACCACGAAGGAATGGTGGCTGATCGTGCGGCGCGAGACCAGCGTGGGGATGACGCTGGGCATCCTGCTGGGAGTGGTCGGCTTCCTGCGGGTGGCGTTGTACGCGCAATTCACGGACATCTACGGCCCGCACTGGGTGAACATCGGCCTGGCGATCGGGTTGTCGCTCACGGGGGTGGTGCTCTGGGGCAACTTGATCGGCTCGTCGTTCCCCTTGGTGCTGAAACGCCTGGGCATGGATCCGGCGGTGAGCAGCGCACCGTTCGTGGCCACGGTGGTGGACATCACCGGGCTGGTCATCTACTTCACCATCGCCTCGCTGCTCCTGGCGGGGATCCTGCTTTGAAAGTACTCTTCATCGATAGCGTGCATCCGGTATTGAGCGAGCGGCTCACCATCGCGGGCCATACGTGCGAGG
>JANOPI010000263.1:0-3676 GCA_031421755.1 Flavobacteriales bacterium
GTTTGGCGGCCAGACCGAAACCGAGTTCCGTACCAAGGTAGATCGACTTGGCGAAGTAGTAGTCGAAACCGGCCACCGCGTTCACGCCCACGCCCAGGTCAGCACCTTTCGTTTGGGTGTACCCCACTTTGTTGGCCGGGCCCTGGGTCTCTTCCTTTTTGTTGGATGTGCCGAAGCTCAGGTCCACATAGCCGCCCATATAAGGGGAGAGGCGCTCGGTGCCGGCCTTGTGCTTTTCGATACCCAGCTGCAGGGAGACCGAGATGCCGCTTTCCGTGTCCTTCAGTTCGGACTGCTGTATCTGGCTGTTCTCATCCTGCGTAATGGTGCTTTCATTCGAGTAGCCCAGGAACACGGCCAGCCGCTTGGCGGAGGTGGCGGAATCCCATTTGCGCAATTTGATGCCTCCCATGCTCAAGGGGCTGCCGCCCAAGGGTGCCATCATCAATTCAAGGTTCTTCTCGCCGCCGGCCGGGCGGTATTGGGCTTGTGCGCTCATCACGCTCACCATTACGGCGGTGGTTGCCAACAGGTACTTTTTCATCGGTGGATCTGGTTTTTGTTGGGCGAAAGATGCCGATCCGCCCCGAACGGCGAAATGACGTTTGCCGCGCGATATGAACCATCGGGCAGCCAATAAGTCGGCCTGTGCGATGGTTTTTCACTCGTAGTGCTTCCCCACCATCTTCTCGAATCTGCGCCCGGGCAGCAACTTCTTCAGCAGCACGCTCAGCTTTTGCACGCCTTGCGCCACGCGGTACACGCTGGCGGGTTTCGGGCTGGCGATGATCTTCGCGATGACTACGGCCAGTTCATCCGGGTCGCGGCTGTAGTGCATGCTGCTGCCGAGGATCTCCATGGCGCGGTCATAGCCTTTTTTATAGGGCTCGCTCACGTGCGCGGGTCTTAGCCGGGCGGTGGGGATGTTGGTGTTGAACTCGCCCGGCTGCACGGTAACCACCTTGATGCCGAAGGGCTTCACCTCGATGCTCAGCGCTTCACCGTAGCGGTCAACCGCCGCTTTGCTCGCGCTGTAGAAGGCGCGGTAGGGCAGCCCGAAGTTGGCCGCGATGCTGCTGATGTTGATGACCAGTCCGCTCTGCTGCGCGCGCATGTGCGGAAGCACGGCCCGGCACACCCGGTGCAATCCGAAGACGTTCGCTTCGAACAGCTGCTTGGCCAACGCATCATCAATGTCTTCCACCGCGCCTTGAATGCCGGTGCCCGCGTTGTTCACCAGCACGTCGATGCGGTGGTGCTTGGCGATCACTTCCTCCACGGCGCACTTCACGGAAGCCTCGTCCGTTACGTCCATAGCGATCAAACTCCATCCTGTGGGGGACTTTTCCGGTTTGCGCCCGGTGCCCACCACGACATGACCGAGTGCGGCCAGCCGCTGGCACATGGCCCAGCCCAGGCCGCTGCTGCCGCCGGTTACCAGGATGACCCTTGGGGAGGTGATCAAGCGAAGTGTGCGGTGTGAAGGGTAATGTGTGAGGTCTGAAGTTCAGTTACCCCCAAAAAAGTGGGGCAAGCGACCCGTATCGCTCCGCTACAACCGTTTACCCTTGCTGCCTTCCGGCCCTGGGGGATTCAACGGGAGCTGGACGTACAGGACTTGCCCCGGCGCGAAGATAGCTGTTGGGGGTCCGTTGTCGGTTGTCGGTTTGCTGTTGTCTGTTTTCGGTTGTCTGTTTTCGGTTGTCTGTTGTCGGGCTTCCGACACGGCCTCCGCCCAGGCCCTGTCTGCTGTAGGCCGGTCCGCCCAGCCGGACAACCGACAACTGACAACCGACAACGCGCGTCTCGCGCTCAGCGTTCGTTCTGCATCACACGCCCTTCCGCTGCAAGGCGGACGGCTTGGCAGGCAGATCCATTCACTCCATCACCACCTTCACCACGTTCGGCCTGCCGCCAATCTCCGGCTGGAAGCGCACGAAATACAACCCCGGTGCCCAGGCCGAAGTAGGGATCAATTCGTTGCCTTGTGCCGCAAGCTGTCCTTGATACAGCAACCGGCCATGCGCATCATGCACGCTGATCCCGCAGCGCGCCACAGGAGCCATTACCTTGATCGGTTCGCCGGGAATGAGCAAGGTGGTGAGCACCCGGCCGAGTGTTGTGGCCTGCTGCACGGCAGGTATACCCGTGAAGTAATAGCAATAGTCGCTCACGCCGATCGGGGTGAAGGAGGTGACGGAGCAGACCGTATCGGTGATGGTGACCGGGACCAACACTTCGGAATAGGGCTGGTCGTTCACCAGCACATTGCTGTTGGATGCGAGCACACTTGCCAACGCGTTCACTTCCGAGCCGCAGGGGTCCAGGTCGGAAAGTGGCAGACGCCAAACGGCCGGTTGATAGCTTGGTTCGCTGGAGCCCAACGCGTGCGTAACAAGAAGATTACCCATTGTCAAGGTGGTATCGAGGAGATCCCAGTCCATGAACATGGTGTTGAAAGTGGTTCCGGCGACCGAATGTAGATCTGGCCCAAAGCTGCTGATCACATCCCCGGACCCGGACAACCGAGCGACATAGCTGGCAGGATGGCCTTGGATACCCGAGGAAACCAACAGTTCTCCAGCGCTGGTCACGCTGCATTGGGACAAGAGGGCTTCGGTGGTCGCGGAAATGCGGAACCAGTCAAGTGTGCCATTCAGGTTTAGCCTCATGAGGAACCAGCGGTAGTCCTCCTCGAACACCACCTCGTAGCCACCTACCGCAATGGCTTGGAATTCCGATGTACAAATACCGCCCAGCCAGAATTCCTGCGGTGTAGGGACCTCGTACGAATTGTACCAGGACATCTCCCCCAAAAAGTTCAACCGGCCCATCCGGAAAACAGATGCACCCCATTCATAGGATCCGAAGTACCAGCCTCCGAAGTCGTCGGTACAGAGGTGCTGAACATGATCCGCGTTCGGATTCATCAGGAAATGGCGCGACCAGATAAGATCACCGTCCGGATCCAAGCAATAAAACCATTGGTAGGCGTTGTCCTGGACCAGACTCATTGAGATGAGGAAATTGCCATCCTCGTCCGAAGCCACATGAAGCCATGAGTTGTAGAACAGGGTGGGGTACGGACCGGGGATGATGAGCAGTTTGCTCCACGTAAGTTCCCCTTCAGCATCAATGCGCACGATCTGGAGGTGGGCACCTTCCGGGGTGTAGTCCGTTATCTCACAGAACACCACGCCGCCATCGGGCATCCGTGCCCTTCGCTCGCTTGAGATCCCGTAATGCTTACACCAGACCGGTTCGCCCGATTGGTCCATTTTCCATAACAGACCAAGATCCGGGTAGGCGACAAGGTGCAACAAGGTGCCGCCATCAGTGGTTGATGTAACACCCGTGGTGTACAGCGCTTCGATGCCCTCACCGATCGTGTCCAAAACGTATTGCTGCGGTTGGGCAATGGACCAAGGCACTTGTAGCGCTGAGACGGCCACAAGCATCGCACGCATGTTCAGTATGCGACGCATGTTCTGAATGGTGGAATTGTATTGGTGCTGAAGCGTTCTCATGGCTTGAGGAAGCGTAATTGTCCGAGAATCTGCCCAGAGGTTCGGTCGGTACTATAGATCCGGCACGATTGCGTTTGGATCCTGAAGCTGCGGAGTGTTGATTCGCGGCATGAGCCGCAACGATGCAAGGAAGGACAGTTGGGATGTGA
>JANOPI010000264.1:0-6179 GCA_031421755.1 Flavobacteriales bacterium
GTCTTGGGGCCATGGCACATCATCCGACCACGCCGAACGATCGGGCTGGGCGGCAAGGCTGTGGCAACAAAAGGTCGCTACCAAGACCAAGCAAGAATGCGAGGGAGATATGAACATGGGTCGGGTAATACGGATCTAACCTCGTATTGTTGTCAGCTTGCTCCCCGGAAGACCGATGCTCAACATGCCCTGTGGATCATTGTGGCCAGTTGTACTGCGCTACGCCAGCTTGAGTTGTGCGGCGGTACGGAGGCATTGGAATGCGGTTGCCTCTGGTTCAGAAAAAAAAATACAAGGGAAAGTCCTTCAACTTTCTCAACTTTCAGCGCTCCATCCTGACCGTCTCATCGAAACCATGGTCCGATCCATCGATCGCTACAACATGAAACCCGCACTGCTTGTGGGTTCCATGCATTCTGTACGCCGATTCCGTGGCGCTGTATGGTCGTTTCAACGAAAACCCTCAATGGCGAAGTCAGCCATTTTCGTTCCGTTCAACCAAAACCCAAACCTCAACAGATGAATTGTCGAACTACCCGACCGTACAGGGGCCGGATGCCAGGGCTGAGGCTCTGGTATGTGCACCTGATGCTGGCGCTGGGCGTGCTGCTGGCTGTGCCGGAAGCGCGTGCCCAAGTCAACTACAGTTTCAACTTCAATGCGAACAGTACAGGCTGGACCGGGGACTTCACCCGCTTCACCGGTGCGACCACTTGCGATGGTGCTCTCGGTGCCATGCGCAGGAACATCTGGTCCTCTGCTCAGACCGGCCAGATGATATCCCCGACCACGGGCAATTCAACGGGTGGTCCCATGACCATTACATACTCTTACAAGTGTATGAATTGGTCGGCCAACACGTTGGCGGCGCCCACGGCTTGGGGCAACTTCAATGTGCAGTACGGTGCCACGGCCACTGGCCCTTGGACCACATTCGCGACCGTTGCGAATGAGGTGCAGACCAGCGGCGTGTGTTTGCCGAAGTCCCACTCCTTCAGCCCGCCTCCAGGCCCCTTGTTCATCCGGTGGAGTGCGGCTTGGGGCAGTGGTGATTATTACATGAACTTCGACAACATCACAGTGGTTGAGACCTTGACGCCTTGCAGTGGGATCCCCGCTGGTGGTTCGGTAGCGCCCGCTTTGGTCAACAGTTGCGGGAACACGCCTGCGGTGCTTACCCTTTCGGGCCAAGGCACAGGCAGCGGCGTCATCTACGCTTGGGAGGAAAGTGATGACAATGGCGGGATCGATCCATGGGGGCCTGTTGTGGGCGGCTCGGGTGCTACTTCCACGTCCTATACAACACCTGGTTTCGTGGGTTCACGTTACTACCGTTGCATCGTTACCTGCACGAACTCTGGTTTCTCCGGTACGAGTGCGGTGAGCCAAGTGAACCAGAACGCGGCCTGCCAATTCACGGTGGCGCGCAACACGGGTGTTACGTACAGCTCGATCTTCGGTACGGGTGAATCGCAGTATGTGTTCTCGAACGTAAGCACGGATGACGGTGCTACGGCAGCGACGACCCTTGCTGGAACGACATTCACCTACAAGGGACTCCCGGTTACGGGCTTCCGAGCTGGCACCAACGGCTGGATGACCTTCAACACGGCGATCGCTCCAACCAGTTACATCAACGCGATCGGAGCAGGGGGCATTGTCCCCGCAGCGCTTTGCGCACTCTACGATGACCTGATCCTTTCGCCGAACGACTTTACCGCAGCAACGATGGACAACTGCATGCGCTACAAGGTTGTAGGCGCGTTGGGGAGCGGTACCGCACAGATCATCATCGAATGGCGGAACATTGACAATTTCGCTGCTCCAAGCACGGACATCAACTTCCAGATCATCCTGAATGAGTCTGGCAATACGATCACCTACCGCTACGGCCGCATGGAAGGATTCACCGGTGGACAGAACCCGCCTTGGTCCTACTCGCTCGGTTTGACGGCTTGGTCCTTCGGAACACCATCCAGCTACTCGGATGTGATGGCCATGCGTGATGAGAACACGACCAACTTCGACTTTACGCCGGCCACTGTGGCCAGCTCGGGCCTGAACGGGAACGTTCGTGTACCGACCTGCTTCAGTGAATATGTCTTCACTCCTTCTGCTGCATACCCTGGACCGGGTATAGCACCTACCGCTCCACCTGCGAACGATGAGATCGCAGGCGCTGAAGTGTTGCCGGTGAACCCTTCGTTGTGCGCTCCAGGTGACTTGTGCAATTTGTACCGGACCTCCAACTTCGCTACGGCCACGGCGGGCATCCCGGTATGTGGTGCCGCTCTTCCCGGCACGCCCGATGATGATGTATGGTTCAAGTTCAATGCGAACAGCGCGACCACGACTGTTCGTGTGATCAGTGGAACCAACTCCGATGCGGTGGTCCAATTGCTCGATGCAACAGGCACCACTTCCTTGTTCTGCGTGAACGCCACCGGCAACGGTTTCATCGAGACGTTGAACGCTACCGGCTTGACCCTAGGCAACGATTACCTGGTGCGCGTGTATGGCGCAGCGCTGGGAACTCCGGCCGGTAGCCGGAATGATTTCGCGATCTGTGTAACGGCCACGCCGACCCCTCCTGCGAACGACGAATGCGCAGGTGCGACAGTGCTCACCCCGGGCATCGGCTGCGCGCCGATCGCCGGTAACAGCCTCATCGCTTCGGCTTCCGCCTACGTGCTGGGAGCTTGCGCGGGCAACGCGGATGACGACGTTTGGTACTCCTTCGTAGCTCCCGGTACGGGCGCTGTCGTTCGTGTACAGAGCGGTGCATCCTACAACGCCGCCTTCGATGTTTACTCCTCCGGTACGAACGATTGCACCTCGGCCACGAACATCGCGTGCGTGAACAGCACAGCTGTGGCTGGCCTTGAGCAGGTGACGCTGAACGCGCTCACCCCGGGCAACACGTATTTCATCCGGGTGTTCCATTCGATCGGTGGTGCTGGCAGCGGTCAGTTCACCATTTGCGTGGATGCTGGTCCTCAGTGCCCAACGCTGACAGCTCCGGCCGATGCGTCTACGTCCATCACGCTTCCGGTCCAATTGACCTGGAATGCTGGCACGTTCGCCACCGGATACGACGTGTACTTCGACGGCAGCAACCCGCCCACCACCTTGGTGAGCAGCAACCAGCCTGGGCTGAGTTTCAACGTAAACGCACCTGGTCCGAACGGTCTCTATTACTGGCGCGTGGAGTCACGCAACGGTCTGGGTGCCACTACGAGCTGCACGGTGCGTTCAGTGAACGTGGCCATCCCGACCTGCCCTCAGCCTTCGGCGATCACGGTCGATCCTACGAGCGGTACGACCGCCACGGTGAGCTTCCTCTGCGGAGGATGCATCGGGACCTACGTGGTTGAATACGGTGCACCTGGCTTCATTCCCGGAACAGGAATGACCGCTGGCGCTGGTACCGTGGTGGCCACTGGGCTCTTGAGCGCTTCGCTCACGGGCCTGGCCGCTAATACGAACTACCAGGTGTACGTCCGTCAGGAGTGCAATCCAGGTATCGAATACAGCACGAACGCTGGTCCGGTGGCCTTCAAGTCCGCCGAAGTTCTTTGCGGCTTGAACTACTACGACAGTGGTGGATCAGGTGGCTTGTACGGCAACAGCGAGAATATCGTGCGCACGTTCTGCGGCGCGAGCGCTGGTGAAGTAGTGAGTGTTTCCTTCAACAGCTTCCAGACGGAAAGCGGGTGGGATCCCTTGTACGTGTTCAACGGACCAAGCACGGCTTCGCCGAAGATCGCGAGTGCGAACGGCGTACCTGCTGGTAACAACGTGTATGGCACCGGTGGATGGTGGGGAACCGCTCCTCCTAGCGGAGGCACGGTGATCAGCGGGCACCCTTCGGGTTGCTTGACCTTCGCCTTCACCAGCGACGGATCAGTAACGCAGGCTGGTTGGGATGCGAGCGTAACCTGCGCTGCTCCTTCTCCTTGCACCGTACCGAGTGGTGTTACGGCTTCCGGAGTTACGAGCAGCACGGCCAACGTCAGTTGGACCTGTGTGGCTTGCACAGGAACGGGTCCTTACATCCTTGAGTACGGCATCTCGGGCTTTGTACCTGGAACGGGTGCAACGGCAGGAGCTGGCGGAACGGTGATCGCAGGGGCTACTTCGCCTGTCGCGTTGACGGGTCTCGCTTCTGGTGTCACCTACCGCGCGTATGTGCGTCAGGATTGTGATGGCTTGGGCACCACGTTCAGCAACAACAGCTACGCACCGGCCACGTTCACAACGGGCCCCGGTTGCGGCAGCAACTTCTACGATATCGGCGGACCAGCCGGTGTGTATCCGAACGGCATGGAATCGAACCCGGACATCCGGACGATCTGCCCGACGACCCCGACGGACAAGGTGATCGTCACCTTCAGCGCTTTCCAGGTGGAAAGCAGCTTCGATCCGTTGTATGTGTTCAACGGTACGTCCACAGCCGATCCGAAGATCGCTTCGGCGAACGGAGCTCCCTTCGCCTCCCCGAACTTCGGTACCGGTGGCTGGTGGGGAACGGTAGCCCCAACGAACACGGGCATCCCGGGCGTGGTGATCGCCACGAACCCGAGCGGCTGCCTCACCTTCGGTCACATCAGTGATACGAGCGTGCAACAGGCAGGCTGGACGGCTCTGGTTTCCTGCGCTTCGCCCCAGTACGATTGCACCACTTCTGGTACGATCGCGTGCGGTGAGCAGAAGACGGGCTTCACCTTCGGCGGAACCAACACGCTTCCTGCGGGCGCCTGTGCGTTCAACGGTGGCGGCAGCACCAGCGGCGTAAGCTGGTGGACCTATTCAGCCTTGGCAACCGAAGATGTTCAGGTGAGCACCTGTGGTACGACCACGATGAACACCCGCATCTCGATCTTCACGCCGATGCCTGACTGCACCAACCTGGTCTGTGTCGGTGCGAACGATGATGGTCCTGGCTGCCCGAACGGCACCAGCACGATGCGCTTCCAAGCAACGGCAGGTCAGTTGTACTACATCGCCGTAACCGGCAACGCAGCGAACAACGGCATCTTCCAACTGCAGATGTTCTGCTCGCCTGTGTGCAACGTGACGCTGAACGACAACGACAACTGCGGTACCGCGACGCCGATCACCGTGTACCTGCAGGACGGCCTGCAAGTGTTGACCACGGACGACAATTCGTGCTCGTATGTTGACGGTCCTACGTCGTGCTCCGGTGCGACGCCCGCCGTAGGCAACTGGTACAGCTTCACCGCGAACGCGGGTACGTTGTATCGTGCTTATTTGGTGGACAACTCCATCAACGGAGCCTACACCGCGCAGCAATTGGACTACGCCCTGTATGACGGCAGCTGCACGGATCTGTTGGCCACCGGCCCGGTGAGCTGTAACGCGGTCGGTTCCGGATTCAGCGATCTGCCGGCCTTGACCCCAGGTGCTCCTTACAAGCTGTTCGTCTACAACGACGGCAGCACGAGCCAAGTGGGAAGCTTCGGTGTTTGGGTGGACAGCCCAGCGCAGTATGATGCCGACGTAACGACGGTTAGCTACCCGACCGGCACGATCTGCAACTTGACCGTAGCCCCTCAGGTAACACTGTTGAACAACGGCCAGGTCACGTTGACCTCTTCCGCTTTGGAAGTGAGCTTCGATGGCGGAGCTGCGGTATCGGTATACAACTGGAGCGGTTCATTGGCCATGGGTGCCAGCACAACGGTAACGTTGCCATTGATGAACATCCCAGCAGGTCCGCACTCGATCACCATCACAGCGACGAATCCGAACGGCTTGGCCGATCAGATCCCGAGCAACGACGGTGCGACCGTAGGGTATGATGCCACTGGTCAAACGGTGGTGGTCAGCGTGAAGACCGGCAGCGTAGGTGCCCAGTGCAACTGGGTGGTATACGACGCCTTCTTCTTCCCTGTTGGCGTTGGTGGTCCGTACACGGGTCAGAACAACCAGACGATCACGACGAACGTTTGCTTGGCTACAACCTTCGGTAACTGCTTCTACTTCTACGTGTACGACAATGCTGGCGACGGCCTGTCCAACGTGGGAAACTGGGGCTTGTACGACAACCAAGGCCGCACTGTCTTGGAAGACAGGGGCGATTTCATTGGTCAATCGCCATCCGTGTCACCGGCCAGCCCTATCTACTTCGCCCACGAGTTCTGTCTGCCCCTTGGTCC
>JANOPI010000265.1:0-2210 GCA_031421755.1 Flavobacteriales bacterium
CCACGGATCAGGACCGGGCCATTCTGACATCGTGATCAGATGCAAGGAAGAACTCCCACTGGGCACTCCCTTCCCCAGTGGTCGGCGACCGTGAAAACACGCCTACATTTCGGCCACTAAACCAATTCATGATGAAGACAACCCTACGCACGATCGCCTTGGTACCCCTGATCGCGGGACTGAGCGCGACCGCGCAGCGATACGCCACCGAGGTGTTCACTGACGCGCAACTGACGATCAGCCCGGACATCACCTTCGGGCAGAACGTCGATTTCTACCGGAGCGACCTGAGCAACCCGGCCATCTTCGTACCGGAGATGCAGGGCCTGCAAGGGCTGGTAACGGCTGGTGAACCGATCCCTGCCGCTTATTTCGACCCGTTGGATCCGAGCACGGCCATCAAGGTGGCCAACGTGCAGATGGACGTTTACGAGCCGAGCCAATCGGCGGATTGCGAAACGGACCGTGCCCTCTTCATCTTCGTGCATACGGGCAACGCCTTGCCACCTCCGGTGAACGGCAGCCCGAACGGCACCCGCAAGGACAGCAGCGCCGTGGAAGTGTGCAAGCGCATGGCGCGGCGCGGCTACGTGGCCATCAGCATGAGCTACCGTCTGGGCTGGAACCCGATCGGGGCCACTCTGGAGATCCGCCGCGGCACCTTGCTCAATGCGATCTACCGCGCGATCCATGACGTGAAGCAGTGCATCCGCACGGTGAAGTCGGAGGCCGACGTTTGGAACATCGACGCATCGAAGATCATCCTGTACGGAGAAGGCACCGGCGGATACATTTCCGTGGCCACGGCTACCTTGGATGAAGTATCTGAACTGTACATCGAGAAGTTCCTGCCCGATCCGTTCAACCCGGCCGTCAGCTACATCGATTCCACCACGGTAGGCAATATCGAAGGCTACGGCGGCCTGTTCTGCATGTACCGCCCGAACGGTGAGAACAGCGACTTCAACTTCTGTGTGAACGCTGGCGGCGCATTGGCCGACACCAGCTGGATGGCTCCCGGCGACGTGCCGATGGTGGGCTTCCACACGGTATTCGATCCATTCGCACCATTCACGGAAGGCACGGTGATCGTGCCGACCACACAAGAGCAGGTGGTTCCGGTACAAGGCAGCAACCTCTTCATCCAGTTGGCGAACACCTACGGCAACAATGCGGTCTTCGCGAACTTCCCCGATGGCGACCCCTTCACGGACCGCGCGCGTTCACTCTATGGTACCGTTGCCACCCACCTCGGTGGAAGCGTAGCGATCAACACGGGTGTTGAAGGACTGTTCCCATTGGTTACCACCGATTGGCCGGGTCTGGGCATCGCGCCGTTCGAAGAAGCCAGCCCATGGCAGTGGTGGGATCCCGCTAGTCCACTGGCCAACATCGATCTGGACGGGAACGGCCCCGGCACAACCACCACTGGCCAAGCTTCCCAGGCCAGCAATCCGAACTTCGGACCTGAAAAGGGCCGCGCGGTGATCGACACGATCATCGGCTACATGAACCCGCGCATCATCGTGGCGCTGAACCTCGCCGGCGATCTGAGCTTGGAAGGCGATTCCTGCGACGACGGGAACGAATTGACGGTGAATGACACATGGCAGGCCGGATGTGCCTGCGTCGGTTCGCCGATCGGCATCGCAGAAGTGTCGTTCGAGAACGGACTTACCGTTCAACCGAACCCTGTGCGCGACCAGATGCGCGTAACGAGCGAAAAAGAGACGATCCTCTCCTACGACCTCTTCGATGCCACCGGTCGCCGTGTGCGCACCACGGTAGTGAACGCCCTCCAGTTCACCATGGACCGCAGCGGCCTGCAGGCCGGAGCCTACTTCCTCACCGTGCGCTTCGCCGATGGCAGCGTAACGCGGAAGGTGGCGTTGGACTGATCAGGCTGATCGAATTGAAAGCCCCGCACCTCACGGTGCGGGGCTTTTTTTATCTCGACACAATGAAACGGGCCATGACCGCTGTGCCTTCCAACCGGACCAGATAGAGACCGTTACCAAGACCTTGAAGGTCGAGTTCGGCCTGATCACCGGAAACGGACTGCCGCAAGACCACTCGCCCGTCCGCATCCATTACTACCAGCGAGCCACGCATGAAGCCACGCGCGCGGACGCCCATGTGAGTGGTGGCCGGGTTCGGGGCGAGCGTCAAACCGTTCTCATGGTTCTCGGCGGCCGCCGTCATCGGTTGCA
>JANOPI010000266.1:0-7615 GCA_031421755.1 Flavobacteriales bacterium
GTTCGATGACGAGAAGCGCTTGGGCAAGGTGGTGGACAACATCCTCAGCATCCACGACCGCAAGACCCACAACCGCGAGTACAGCGCGCTCTTCGCCATCAGCAGCATTCCCACGCTGCTCAAGTACTACGAACTGTTCCGTCAACGCAAGGAAGTCGGTGCGCACGACCTGCGCATCGCCGCCATCTACAGCTACGGCACCAACGAGGAGGATGAAGAGGCCGTGGGCGCACTACCGGAGGTCACCAACCTCGCGAGCGAACCGCCCGCCACCTATGGCAGCGGCCACAGCCGTGATGCCATGGACCGCATCATCCGCGATTACAATGCGCAGTTCGGCACCTCCTTCAGCACCACCGACCAGAAGGGGCTGGAGAACTACTTCAAGGACATCACCAAGAAGCTGCGCGAGCGCGAGAAGACCAGTGCCAAGGACAGCGACCGCATCGACCTGGTGCTGGTGGTGAACATGATGCTCACCGGCTTCGACGCCAAGAAGGTGAACACCCTGTACGTGGACAAGCGTCTGCGCTACCACGGGCTTATCCAGGCGTACAGCCGCACCAACCGCATCCTGAACGAGAAGAAGAGCCAGGGCAACATAGTAGCATACCGTAACCTGAAGGAAGCCACGGACGATGCGCTCGCCCTCTTTAGCAACAAGGACGCGAAGGAGGTGATCTTCCTGCCGCCCTATGGTGCTATCGTGGGGAATTTCAAGGAGGCTTGCCTGAAGCTCCTGGCGATCACTCCTGAGCCGAAGTGGGTGGACGCGCTAGAGGACGAGGAACAGCAACTGGCCTTCGTCTCGGCCTTCCGCGAGCTCATCCGCCTCCTGAACGTGCTGAAGACCTACGCTGAATTCGACTGGCGCGACCTGCCCATCACCGAACAGGTCTTCGCCGACTACACCAGCAAGTACCTGGACCTACGCGACAGCGTGCAGCGCCGGGATGCCAAGGAGAAGCACAGCATCCTGGAGGACATCGACTTCGAAGTGGTGCTCGTCCACCTCGACGAGATCAATGTGGCCTACATCCTGAAGCTGCTTGCCCGCCTAAAGGCTGAAGAGCACACTGCGAAAGGCGAGGCCATGCGCAAGCAGATCATGTCCCTGCTCAGCAGCGACGTGGAGCTACGCAGCAAACGCGAACTGATCGAGAAGTTCATTGCCGAGCACCTGCCCAAGATCACCGACGCGGACACCATCCAAGACGAGTTCAGCAAGTATTGGGAGGACCAACGCGTACTTGCCCTACAAGCCATCTGCGAAGAGGAACACCTCGACCGGAAGCAGTTCGCCAACCTCATTGAGGCTTACATCTTCACCGGTCAGGAGCCATTGAAGGATGATGTGTTCCGTTGCCTCGAAGCTCGACCAAGCGTATTGAAGGCGCGGGAGATCGGGGAACGCATCGTGGAACGGATGAAGGAGTACGTGGAGGTGTTCTTGAAGGGGATGGTGGCGTAGGGGGATACTACCTTGAACGGAAAGGTGGCGGAAGGCCCTGCTTGTGGTGGAATGGTAGTGGTCGTTACCTCATCCCGCGCTGGCGTGTTTCGCGCCACTTCTGGCGAGAGCGTCCACGCTCGTGTCTTTCCTCCCAGCCCTCGCTCGCGTGTTTCGCGAGTGCGCACCCTTTCCTCACCCTCAGGGTCTCCGTTTCAGGCCCGAAGGGCCGGGACCCTGAGTTTCATGGATGCCACAGGGTCCCGTATCCACATGAACGCACAGTGTTGTTGCGGAGACCCTGAGGGAGAGTGGGGATGCCTCAGGGTCCCGTATCCACATGAACGCACAATCGTGTTGCGGAAACCCTGAGGGAGAGTGGCGTCGTGGGCAGCGCCGGCAGCCGTGTCGGCAGCCTGACAACCGACAACCGACAACTGACAACCGACACCGCCAACCCTGCGGTACATGGAACGCCCTTCCACCGAGCAGCCCGCTAGGGCACCGGATGGCCATGCCCTGCCTTTCGCACGAACGCATTGGCCGCTGATCCGATGACGAGCACCACAGAAGCCGCCAGCGCGGTGTTGCGCACCACCATGGAGGTATCGTTTCCTGTGCGCAACCAGATGCCCAGCAGTGCCCATGCCACCACGAGGGCCAGTGGGCTATCGTGTTTTGACCAGAGCAGGTAGCCTGCTAGCAGGGCGGCGATAACCACCATGGTGGTTGCACTGGCGACCTCGGTGGGAAAGGTGAACGGTGCGAAGTGGTATACCAGCATGGCCGTGATATTCGCGATGGTGGCCACCGATACCCAACCGAGGTACACGCTGATGGGTACGGCCAGGTACCAGCGCCAGGGGCCACGGCGGATGCGCTGATAGAGCATGAGCAACGAAGCGAACAACACCAGAATGATGAACACGCTGAGGAACACAAGGCGAAAGTGCCAGGCCACTATCCACGCCGCGTTGGCGATGCACGAAACGATGAAGGGCCAGCTCAACGCGGTGTCACCTGCACTGGGCGAACCCGGTGGTGCGAACCACGCCGAGGCGACGAAGACGATCACGAGCAGGTAGATAAAGCCCCACACGGCGAAGGTGAGCCCAGCGGGCACGAAGAGGTTGGGATAGAACGCCGAAAGCTCACCCGTTGTGTAGCCGTTCAATGGAAGGCCATTGGCGAGACCGTTCAAGGTGAGCATCAGCAAAAGTGCAAAGACGTTCAGCACGCGGTTCATGGGTACAGGTGTTGGTGAGCTTCCACGTTGGGCACGGTGTGGTGGTAATGGTAGTCATGATGCCTCAGGGTCCCGTATCCTCTTGAACAGAAAGCGGTGTTGCGGTGCCCCTGAGGGTGAATAGGGTCGGGCACTAGGGCCTTTGGGGCGATCGCACCCGAAAGTGGGCGGAGTTGAGCATTTCTATCGCGGCTGCGGGCAACGTATCCACTGCGGGCATGGCCCCATGCGAAGGAGCGCCGGGCGGCCTTGTTCTTGTCGCCCCCATGCGAACCAACCGACCAACGCACATGAACACCCCACGCCCCGGAGGCCACCTGTTTCCTTTAAGGGACGCGAACCCGATGGACAGAATGGGCCTTACGGCCGAGCAACGCACATATGCGTGGATGGGCCTGTTCGCTGGTATCGTTGTTCTGGTAGTGTGGCTGATGTACACACCGGACACCAACCGCTACGGCAGCTCCTCGAACGCCGACCAGCACGACCGCACGCGCACAACGAGCAACAGCCGATGAGCGTGCGTTAGCGGCTCCATAGTTGTGTGGCGAACGAGGTGAGCGGAACCGTGCATGTGCAACATGATCGGTGATCACTATGCCGCGCACACGTAGAGTTTCCACCCGAACCAAAGCCCTCCCCCTTGCACTTGGCCACCTTTCGTCCCGTACGTGATCTGCTTCTTGTTGCCATGTTCACTACCGCGTACTGCGTAGCGGGAACGGCTTCCGCCCAGGACCCCGCGGTGCGCCAACCCACCATAACGCGCATGTGCCTGTGGAACGGGGACAAGACCACATGGCGGGCACTGGACCTGAAGCGCTCCCAGGTGATGCTGTTGGCGGTGATCCGGCAGCGGTACCCTGCTGTGGTAGCGGGGCAATGGAACTTCGAGGAGGACAGTGCGGCCACGTATGTGCCCGATCCTGCACTATCGGATCCGGCCTTCAACCCAACGGCCACCGCTGCTATGCGGGGCATGCAAGGGGGAAGCGATCCGGGGAACGCACGGTCTTCCGGCGTGCGCAAAGAGTCGATCGGCCTACAAGCCGAACTGCGGGAGGTGCTCACCTTTTCCCAGCTGCGCAAATGGGAAGCACTCTGCAAGTGATCGTTGTTGATGCCGTGCTGTGGGGGACAGGGCTATCGGGTCTTGGATCAAGGAGCGGGGATCCTGCCTGAACCTCCCATACGCTCCACAGATAACGCAGAGGTCACAGATAGCGCCTTCCGGCGCTTCGATCGCGCAGACCGCTTGCGGTCCATCTGTGACGTCTGTGCCATCTACGGACACTACTTGCGCAAGCGATCCCGTGGATGCACGCGGGCTTTAGACCCGATAGCCGTGCTGTGGGGGATCCCTTCCGGCCAGGATCATCGTATGGTGCGCACGATGAGGAAGGGATGCGGGCAGCACCTGGCTGTGTCGGGTGTGGAGGAATGTAACGGCGGGTCAGGAATTGCCCGAAGTGAGGCGATCGGGCAACAGGATGCTCTGGGAAAAGCGGCGTTGGCCCGGCAGAATAGGATCGGCCCGTTGGTTGACGTACAAGCGGAACAAACCAACAACCCACGACCATGAAGCACTACCTGATATTACCCGCCCTGCTTGGTGGGTTCTTGCTCACTTCTTGCGCTGAACCCGGCGATGCCACGGAGAAGACCACCGAGCAACTGCAAGAGAACAAGAAAGAGATGACCGAGGCGAAGAACGACAACAACGAAGAATGGCGTCAGGAGCGCACGGAGGCGGTGAAGGAATTGCGCGACCTGCGCGAGACCTTGGCGAACCAGCAAGCGCGCGAACAAGAGCGCTTGAACGAGGGCATCAAAGACGCGGAGAAGAAGGCTGAAACCGTGTCGCGCATCACGGAGCTTGGCGCGAACATCGCACGTATTGATGCGTCCATTGTGAAGATGGAAGCCAGTGCGGGCATCGATTGGAACAGCTTGAAGGCGGAATCGCGCCAGACGGCTGACGAGACCCGCACATGGTGGGAGAAGCAGAAAGAAGCCATTGATAAGAAGACCGATTCTGATAAGGACAAGGACGGCCACTGAGAATGAGGTAGGGTGTTTTTGTGGTGGAAGGCACCCAGCCAACAAGCGGCGGCGGATCACGAAAGTGGTCCGCCGCTCGCATTTGATGCCGTTGATAAGCGCACCACACTAAGAGGAGGACAGCCGGATCTGGCGGGTTCAAAACGGTATCAGGTCCGCGTTGAACGTGTTCAACGAACCTGCTACTGGGGAACGTGGATCGGGGCGGAGATGTAGGTCTACCGCCCCGGAATATCCCACAGGCATGTGTTGTTCGTGCTCACACGGTTCTGGACGTGGATCTGCTCCACCAGGGGTGGCATTGTTGGAAGTTCCGAAAGCGGACCTGATGATGTCGCAAACCAACCAACAGTACGAACATGGCAGACCATAATGACAAGAAGGAAGGCACTACCTCAGGTGGAACTTCCAATGACCGGAGTCGCAGCACTGGGACCGAAGGTGGTGCCCAACAAAGCGGTACCCAAGGTGACCGCAACGCGGGTGGCGACCCAGGTAAGACACACCAAGGCGGTGCCCAGGTAGAGCGCGGCCAAGGGGGGAAAAGCGACGACCGTAAAGGGAGCAGCGCACACGACCAGGGCACAGAGAAAGAGGAAGGCAATGACGCTGGCCGCACCACAAGCGTCCAGTCCGATAAAGGCACGTCCGAAGGCGGCCAGAAAGGCGGCCAAAAAGACGGCGGCCAAGGTGGTACCCAAGGGAACCGCTGATCCGCTCTGAAGAACTGCCCGCAGGCGAAGCTGCTCAGCACTTTTGCTTGCGGGCGTTCTTATGCGTTGCCGTTCCGTGTTGGAGCGCTCAACGCACCTCTTGGCAAGGCGCGTGTAAGGCTGAATGAGCTGTCCGGCCGATCACACGATCCTCCGCCCAGATCGCCCGGCCAGTTGGACGTGAGTGACGTTCCGCCGGGCCTTATTGGTGGCGAGCGTAAGGGGCAGACGGATCTGTGCTCACCGGCCTATGCCTGCTGACCTAGTAAGGAGTTCGTGCGGCACCGCATTCGCATCAGCGGGCACATGAGCAAGCCTGTTCCCAACTACGCCCGCACCCGCTATACGGTCTATGCGGGCATCGTACTCATCGCCTTGTTGGCCTTCTTGTTCCTGCGCTAGCGGATCGCGGGTGCGTGGGGTCGGGAGGCTTCGATCCATGGGGCCGAGGGATCCCTGCGGTTAGCGGTCGCGGTGGAATACCGGTCACGGGAAGCACGTCCGCCCCATTCTACCGAGCTGACGTGATCACGTCGCGTCGTGTTCCGGCGTGTTGCACGGGTACGGCCGAACGGGGAAGGTGCTGCTGTTCGGGAATGAACTTCCCCGAACCGAGGAGAATTCGCCCGGGTCGTACTTCCCGATCCACACCAGAAACCGCGCTGCTGCGCGCGGACCGGAGCGGCATGAAGGATGATGGGGAACGGAAAACCCACCCCATGAACAACCTCCTGAACATCATCATTGTCCTGCTTATTGTGGGCTGGCTGGTCGGCTACATCAGTTTTGGCGCAGCAGTGGGCAACCTGATCCACATCTTGTTGGTGCTGGCCGTTATCGCCATCGTGTACCGCTTGGTCACTGGGCGCAAAGCGCTCTGAAGCGCGTGCGCGGCACCGCCTGGTCCGCTCCCCGTTGCCATCACGGTGAACCAACCGCAACAGCTCGGCGATCCGGGCTTTTGCCGGTTACCTCCTGCACGATGATCCGTAAAAATGAAGGCGTGTCCATGCTGCATGTACGGGCGGATGCACAGGAAGCACCGTTAGCCGTGCGCGCCCGGACTACCTTCACCGGGCGTTGAGTGCATGTTGCCGGTGGAAGGCTTTTACCGCCGCCGGAAATAGTTGATGAGATGACCCCCGCTGCTCTCCCCCAGCGCAACTTGGCCACAACACTGCTGGCCGAGGAATGCGACATCCACAAGGAAGCAAGCGAAGCCGCCTGCCAACGCGTTTGTAGCCGGTTGGGCGCTATCCTTTCCAAGTTGGCCGGTGCCGCGGGCTACCGCTCGTTGCTGGCGCGCGCCTTGGCGTTGGCACAGGCGGAAGCGCCTGGTCTGAAGCCTGTACGCGTATCCCCAGAGGGCACGCTCACCGGGTTCAGCACGGTTAAGACCGCGCTGAACGAAGCGGAATTCGCGGGCGCCGAATTGGTGCTGGTAGCCTATCTGTTGGAGCTCCTGAACACCTTCATCGGCGAAGCACTCACATTGCAACTGGTGAAAGAAGCATGGCCAGCGATCGATCCAAGATCCTCGACAGATAGCCCGACACCATGACCAAGCGCACCAAAGTCGCCATCAAGAAACTACCTACGGGCGTACCGGGCTTGGACCAGATCCTTGGCGGCGGGTTGCCGGAGTTCTCCTTCAACATCATTGCGGGCACGCCGGGTTGCGGCAAGACCACGCTCGCGCACCAGATCGCCTTCGCCAATGCAACAGCCGAGCGACCGGCGCTCTACTTCACCATACTTGGTGAGCCCGCGCTGAAGATGTTGCGCTACCAGCAGCAATACGATTTTTACAACGAGGCCCAAATGGGCAAGTCGATCCGCTTCATCAACCTGAGCGAGCAAGTACTGAAAGGCGATTGGAACGTGGTGCTGGACGCGATCATCAAGGAAGTGGAAGCCGCGAACCCCGCCATCGTGATCGTGGATTCCTTCCGCAGCCTGGCGCGCAAATTCAGCGGCGCCAGCGGCGAAACGGATCTGCAAAGCATGGTGCAACGCCTGGCCATGCACCTCACCAGCTGGCAGGCCACCACCTTCCTCCTGGGCGAGTACTCCGACGCGGAACTAAGTGGCGACGCCGTGTTCACCGTGGCCGATGGCATCATCACCTTGCACCAGAGCGTGAAC
>JANOPI010000267.1:0-5687 GCA_031421755.1 Flavobacteriales bacterium
CCGAGGCCGTGTTGCGCTTTGAGCATCCAGGGCACTTGACCAAGGAGGTAACGGTGGACACACACCATGCGCGCGATGGCCATTTGGGCAGGGACGTGCGGCATGTCCGCTTCGCCGTGATCCTGGAGGAAACACGGCTGATGGCAGGAATGGACTACGCCGGGCCTGTGGGCAACATGGAATTCGATAAGGGCGGCGGCTGCCTCGCCGTTCAACACACACGCACGCTGGTCGTAGGCCGCGGGAGGACCAAGAAGCCGATGGTGTTCTGAGGATCGGTGCCGTGTGCAACGGGTGCAGGGCCTTGTGCGAAACGCATGAGGCCCTGCGCCAGTTCTACTCACCCCCTGGTCGACCGTACGAGATCATCCACTGGATGCCATATTTGTCGCGAAACATCGCGAAGAGCTTCGCCCAGAATACGGGTTGTAGCTCCATCATCACGTGTCCTCCATCACGCAGTGAATCATACCACTTCTTCGCCTGTTTTTCATTCGCCGGGTTCAAGGAGAGGTGTACGTTGTTGCCCGCATTGAACGGTGGACCGAGACCTTCCGGAGCATCGCTGCCGAAGAGGAAGAACTCCCCATCGACCAGCAGCGATACGTGCATCACTTTCTCCGCATGGTCCGGCGGCACCTTGTATTCCGGTGGCATTTCCTTGAAGCGGCCGATGTAACCGAAGTCGCCGCCAAAGACCTGTTTGTAGAGGTTGAAGGCCTCTTCACAGTTGCCCGGGAAGTGTAGGTAGGGGGTGGGTGCGCTCATGAGTGGTCGTACGTTGTGCGAACATACCTGTGGATCGGATGGCCCCAGCTGTAGTGTACGGTCTCACTGCGAAGCAGCTCCAAGGGCATCCGCCTTTGTCCAATTGGCGAATGCACCGCCAACCAAACGGTACACACCTTCACCGGTACCGAACCAGAGCTGGCCTTCAGCATCTTCCAGTGCGCAGAAGATCACGCGGATACCAGACCCGTCCGTTTCCGTGAAGTTCGTGAACAGTCCCTTTTCATACTTGCTCAGGCCTATGCGGGTGACACCGATCCATACCGTGCCATTGCGATCAAGATAAACCGAGGAGACGTCATCGCCATGAAGCTGCTGCCGGGAGTACGTTTCGAACTTCTTCCCATCATACAAGCAGACCCCGCCATGGCGCGTGCCGAACCACAAATCGCCCTTGCGGTCTTCCATGATCGTCAACACGAAGTTGTCGCACAGACCTTCTTTCTCCGAAATGTTGGTCAGCGTTTTTCCATCGAAGCGATAGACCCCACCGCCATTGGTAGCGAACCAGATGTGGCCGTCCTTGTCCTCGATCATCCAGTTGATCCGCTTCGGACCTTCTTGATAAGGGAACTTGCTGAGGTCCGCGGCGGGGATAGGGAAGGTGCTGAACTTCTTGCCGTCTGTCCTGAGCGGGGCCGAAGGATCAACACTGGAAACCCCATTCTCCGTGGCAGCCCATAACCACCCTTTCCGATCGATGAGCAGGCAGTGCACATGATCGTCCGCTAAGCCATCCTTCGTGGTGTAATGTGTGAACTGTTGCCCATCAAAACGCGCTATCCCATCGCGCGTGCCGAACCAGAGATGGCCTTGCGCATCTTGTACGATGCTCGATACCCACTCGCTCCCCAAGCCGTTCCGCGCGTTGAAGTACGAGAGGGACTTGTCGGAATAGCGTACCGCACCATCACTGGTGGTTCCGAACCACAGGTTGCCGTCGCGGTCTTGGAAGATGCGGCGGATGTACTGGCTGATCTGTTCGCTGGAGGATCCGCCTTTTGTGCTATCGATCGTCACGGTCGCGACAGGAATGGGATCCGACGTGCTCGGGGGAGGAGTGGAAGCGCTATCCGGCTGCAAGCATCCCGTTGCGAGCAAGAGGATCATACAGAATTGGTAACCGGTCGATCGTAGCATGAACAGTGTTCGTTGTGCCAAACCTAGCGGATACGCGGGCGGTCCAGTGCTCGCTGACCAAGTGCCCTTCAACCCGGGTATGCACTACTTCGGAGAGTTGGCGCAGGACGCGACCAAACCAAATCCGACATTTAGGGTCGTATCTGCGGATCGCAATGTCCGAAACACTCATCTCCTTTGACCATGAGGAACCGATTACTGGGCCTACTGTTATCCACCTCCTTGTCGGTGGTGTGTGCTCAGACCCCAAATGTCCTGCTCGTCATCGCGGACGATCTGGGTCTCGATCCGGTACCCGGCTACCTACCTGGCCCTCAAAAGGCCACGATGCCGCGCTTGGCGTCGCTCATGGCACAAGGGCTCACCTTCGACCGCGTTTGGGCGGACCCCTTGTGCTCTCCTACGCGCAGCACCATCCTCACCGGCAGGTATGGCCTCTACACCGGTGTGCTCAACCCCGGCGCGCTGTCGTTGCTACCTGAGGATGAGATCACCCTGCACAGGTACCTGGATGATCTGGGAAGCGGGTACGCCTCCTGCATGATCGGAAAGTGGCACCTCGGTGGGTCGCAGCCCGATCCGGCTTACCCGAACATTATGGGCATACCTCATTACGCAGGTTTGCTCAGCGGTACGGTGAACAGCTATGACCTGTGGCCCCTCACGATCAACGGCACCACGGCGCTTTCCAGCGAGTACATCACCACCGCGCTCACGGACCTGGCCTTGGACTGGATCGATCAACAAAGCGCTCCATGGTTCTGTTGGCTGGCGTACAACGCGCCGCACACCCCATTACACCTGCCACCACTGGAACTCCATAGCCAAGGTGCATTACCATCGGATCAGGCCAGCATCGATGCGGATCCTTTGCCCTATTATCTGGCCATGTGCGAAAGCGTGGACCACGAGTTGGATCGGTTGCTCACAGCCCTGCCACCGGGTATGGCCGAGAATACCGTGGTGATCTTCGTGGGAGACAACGGGACGGACGCGGCGGTGATCCAAGAGCCTTACGTGCCCGGCCACGCCAAAGGCTCACTCTTCGAAGGAGGTGTCCATGTGCCGTTGGTTATAGCTGGTCCAGCAGTCAACCGCGCAGGAGAACACGATGACGCCTTGGTGAACACCTCTGACCTCTTCGCCACCATCGTTGAGATCACCGGGCATCCGCTACCGGTCTACTATGATAGTCGTAGTCTGGTACCGATGTTCACACAGAGCGGCCTGAACGTAAGGTCCTGTCTGTACACGGAAGTGGACCAAGGCCTGAGCGGCAGCGCAATCCGCGATGACCGCTGGAAACTCATCAGCTATGAAAGCGGAGTGGAGCGCTTCTTTGACCTGCTTACGGACCCGTGGGAAACAGATAACCTGTTGACCGGGGGCCTTGATCCGGAGCAAGCAGCCGCATATGACGCACTCAGCAGCATTTGCGACATTTCCACCTCTGTACTTCCTGCTTCCGAGAGCCGCACCATAGCGGTTGTGCTGGATCCGGTGTCGAATAGGATCGTCGTCCACGGAACGGATGGTACGGCGATCATGGTAGAAGTGTACGATGCGCAAGGCGCACTGATCATCCATATCGCCGATCGGAATGCCATCAGCATGGCACATCTACCGCCGGGCATTTATACCATGCGCGTGGAGTATCGAGGTCGATGGTATGTGCAACGCGTGGCGATGGAGTAGGTAGCGACGCCTCGACCAGAGGGCCGATCACCCCGGAATATGAGGGATGGATGGACAGTAAGAAGGGACAGGAATACCATCCTCGAGCATCCCGGATGCATTTCGGCGAAGCCTTCCGGTACCGAACAGGGATAGGACACGGACGTGCTCACCTTCAAGCTGGAATCCCGCATTCCAGTATCCTGTTCAGATGGCTTGATGTCCCATGGGCACATCACGGTGCGTTCATGCTATCTTCCCCACATGAAGTACGTTATTCCGATCTTCCTTCTCGGCTTCAGTACCAATGCGCTCGCCCAAGAATGGAACCAGCGCGCGGATCTGGACGGTCTGCCCCGTTGGGGCGCAATGGGATTCGGCATCGGCACGAAAGGCTACATCTGTATGGGTACAGACGGCGCGAACAACTTCAACGATCTCTGGGAATGGGATCAGGTCACAGATACCTGGCAGCAACGCGCTTCGTTCCCCGGCATCTCGCGGAGGGAAGGTGTTTCGTTCACCATCGGCGACATCGGCTATGTGGGCTTCGGGCGTACCGGGGTCGGGCAGGATGGATTCTCCGATCTCTGGGCCTATGATCCCGCGATCGACAGTTGGGAAGAAATGACCTCCATGCCCGCTGTTGGGCGAAGCGCCCCCAGTGCCTTCGTGCTGAACGGGAAGGCCTACCTCGTAGGCGGTAACCCCAACTCGGTTCCTTACCTCACTGAACTTTGGGAGTATGACCCGGCCGTGGACTCATGGACGCAGCGCACCAGCTTGCCCGCCACCGGCCGCTCAGGCCCCGTCGCGTTCGCCGTGAATGGCAAAGGCTATGTGGGTTCCGGCAACGACAATTCCGGCAACTACGCATGCAGTGATCTCTGGCAGTGGGATCCAGTGACAGACAGCTGGAGCCAGCGTGCGGATCTGCCCGGCGAGGAGCGCCGCACGGCCTGCTACTTCGCGCTGGATGACGATGCCATCGCCGGTGGCGGCTGGAACGGTACGGACTACCTCGTGGATTTCTACCTCTACTATCCGGTGCCTGACATATGGGCACCCATCCCGCAGTTCGAAGGGCTGGGTGCGCATACGCCCGTCTCCTTCAACGTGAATGGCAAAGGCTACGTCGGCACCGGTGGCGTACCGGGCGGACAGACCGACCAGTATTGGGAGTTCGATAAGGGTGGTATCAACAACGCCATCGCTGATGGAGGCGGTCTCGATGGGATCCGGATCGTGGCCGATGACCACGCGATCTCGCTGCTCGGCTGGTCACGCGACATGGCAGACCATTTCATGCTGCTGGATGCCAGTGGGCGCATCGTGACCTCCGGCGCGCTGCGGTCCAACTCAGTGCTGGTGCCACCGGCTGCTGGCTGCTACGTATTGCGTCTCTCCAACCGCAGGGGTGCGCAGCGGTGCTGGTCCTTCTGCCAGGCAGAATAGATCCCGCTTTTCGCGTGAGCATGGACGTTCGCACCAACAAAGGGAGGCCGACCGGCACAGCGCCCGTAAGGCACGCGTTCAAGGGCTACTTCTCCGGAACCGCGCCCGCGCCGCCACCGACGAGGCTGGTGTTCAGCAGGTCAGCATATCGCAGCAGGATGAAGTCCCAATCCTGATCCGGCTCCGCATTGAACTTGGCCAAGAGGTCGGTCTTTCCGCGATCCTTGAACCGTGCTATGAGGTATTCCTTGGTGAGCGTGCGGCTATTGCCCGTTTGCAGGCTCAGGATGAAATAAGGATGGCTTCCGGAATCGGACGCCCCAGCGATCGCGCCCCCGATCGCCCCGCCAAGTACACCAGCGGGCATCGTCGCATCTGTGGCCTCGGCCGAGCTGAAGACAAGGTACTCACCACGGCTCACGACCAAGCTGTACCAAGGCCCTAATTCTTGACGTGCACAATTCAAGAAAAGCGAATCGTTGCTCACGTAAGCGAATACCTCGCGCTTGAAGAACTTCTTCGCAAGGCTGTCCACCGGGTCGGTGATCTTGTAGTCGCCCCCGCCCGTCACTTCCAAGTCCCCACCGGAACGTCGGCTCATCCGGAGTTTGGCTTCCATGGCCGGTCGC
>JANOPI010000268.1:0-2648 GCA_031421755.1 Flavobacteriales bacterium
AAAAGGCGGGAAACTGGTGAGCATCACAATGCCTCCTTCGCAGGATCTCGCACAGCAGCATGGCGTCTCAGCCAGCTTTCTCTCGTCAGACCTGTCTCGAAAAGGCTTGGAACTCGGCCTGGATCTCTTGGCCCAAGGGAAACTGAAGCCGATCATTTCCAACACCTTCAAACTGGAACAAGCGGCGCAGGCGCAAGCACTGGTGGCTGCGGGTGGTGTGAACGGGAAGGTGGTGTTGGAAGTGGATTGACCGCACGTCCTTCAGAAGCGCGGCCGCAGATCTGGACCGATCTCCGCCGCACGGCACATGCATGTCAGCATCGTTTCGTTCTTGTTGATGGGGTGCGCCTTGCCATCGATTGGCGACGTCGACCTCGGTGGCGACCGCGTTGGCGGCGGCGGGAGCGCTTTGGGTACGGGCCGACGGTGGGGCGGAGGAGCCGTGCTTGGCCTGGGGCGTGTTCATGGCGGAGGCGTGATGCACCAAGATAAGTGGGGGTTGGGCGTGCCCCGGCTGATCCCTTCGCTCCGCAGGGCTCTCAGTCGCTACGCGCCCTGCGATCTACTCCTTCGGAGTTGCTCGGAAGCAGCCGGGTCGCGCTTTCCGCGAACTCAGCGCCCGGATTACCAGGCTTGCGGGGTTTTCGTTGCGATCGCACACGCGGATCGCACACGGCTCCGGCCACAGGGCATCACGAGCCATCGTTGACCAGCCTCACGCCCCGCTGGGTAGGGTCCGAATGTCCTGTATATCATACATAATGCGATGCATTGACTACATTAGCGGACATTCCGTCCGCCATGGCCCATCCTCTCCCTTCCACTATCCGCATCCTTAGCGAACTTGGTGGAAACATCCGGCTTGCTCGTCTGCGCCGTCACCTGAGCACCGTGCAAGTGGCCGAACGCGCGGGCATCGCGCGGCAAACGCTCTACAACGTGGAGCGCGGCGACCCGGCGGTGAGCCTGCTCAACTATGCCCTGGTGCTCCATGTGCTGGGCTTGGAAAAGGACTTGTCGAAAGTTGCGGCGGATGATGTGCTCGGCCGGAAACTCCAAGACCAAGCGCTCACCACACCGAAGCGGGCTCCCCGCCGTGAGGCACCGATCGCCAAGCCCGAACGCGCACGCTGATGGACGCCCAGGATATCCTCGTCTTCGCGCATTGGGCGGGCATGAAGGAACCCGTGTACATGGGCGTGCTGCAGGTCACCCGTTCGCGCGGCAAGGAAGTGTTCGCGTTCAGCTACGGTCAGGCATGGCTCAAAGGGCAAGGGCGCATCGCGATCGATCCAGCCTTGCAACTCTTCACGGGTCCGCAATACCTGCAAGAGGACCGGCCCAACTTCGGTCTCTTCCTCGATACCGCTCCCGACCGATGGGGCCGCATGCTCATGCAACGTCGCGAAGCCGTTCGTGCCCGCAAGGAGAAACGTCCGGTACGCACGCTTGCCGAAAGCGACTACCTGCTCGGTGTGCATGACCGGTCGCGCATGGGCGCGCTTCGTTTCCAGGTAGAAGGAGCTGACACCTTTCTCGCCGACGACAGCGACAAGCCCATACCGCCCATGGCACGGCTGCGCGAATTGGAAGCCGCCAGCTTGGCCATTGAGAAAGGCACTGGCGCCGACCAAGAGAAATGGCTCGACCTGTTGCTCGCCCCCGGCTCATCACTTGGCGGTGCGCGGCCAAAAGCGAGTGTGCTGGATGCGAAGGGCGCCCTGTGGATCGCCAAATTCCCCAGCCGCACCGATGACCTGGACAAAGGCGCATGGGAATGGGTCACACATAAGCTCGCCGCGCGTTGCGGCATCGTAACCGCCCCAGCACGCGTGCAACGATTCAAAGGTCCGGGCCACACCTTTCTCACGCAACGCTTCGATCGCACCGCCAACGGCGATCGCATCCATTTCGCGTCAGCCATGACCTTGCTCCAACGCACCGATGGTGACGACGCCCACGCCGGTGCCTCGTATTTGGAGCTCGCCGAATTCCTCATGCGCCATGGCGCGCGCACCACACCGGACCTGGAACAACTGTGGAAGCGCATCGTCTTCAACATCCGCGTGCGCAACACGGACGATCACTTGCGGAACCACGGCTTCCTGCTCGGCGCGAAAGGCTGGCAACTATCGCCCGCCTACGATATGAACCCTGAGCCGCAAGGCCGGGGCCTCAGCCTCAACATCGATGCGCACAGCAACGCGCTCAGCATGGAACTGGCGCAGGAGGTCGCGCCGTATTTCAGAGTGCTGCCGCGCAAAGCGAAAGCGACGATCGCAGCGATGAACAAGATGGTTGGGGCGAATTGGGCGCTGTTGGCGAAGGATGCGGGTATCGGGCGAGCGGCGGTGGAACGGATGGAGGCGGCGTTTGTTGGGGTGGGTTGAGAACCTCGTGCATCAGCACCTCAATTCCCCCGACCCTGCTGCCCCATGTGTGCCAGGAACGCCACATGGAACTCCTCGGTCACTTCGTACACACCGGCATTTTCGCAGATCACCTTCGCGAAATGCGGGAACACCTTGTGCAGGGCACCCGCAAGATCCGGCCGACCGTCGATGGCCAGCGTTGCACTCTTCACTTCGGGATCTTTCCGCAGCACCTCGAAGAGGAAGCTCACATAGTCCGGCAGGATGTTGGTGCGC